>NZ_JBHTYV010000005.1:0-508373 GCF_042790635.1 Paenibacillus sp. NPDC056722
CTTGCATGTATTAGGCACGCCGCCAGCGTTCGTCCTGAGCCAGGATCAAACTCTCCAAATTGGTATTTAGAAAGAGCGATTGCTCATTTTGAAACTGACGATTCATTAAATGAATCTTGTTAAATCAACGTGTTCCATTTGTTCAGTTTTCAAAGAACTTGTTTCCTTTGCAATTCATTATGTATGTCTTGCACAGGAATTATATCATATCATGTTTCTTTATTTCTTGTCAACTTATTTTTTCAACGCCCTCGTTTCCGTTAGGCGATGTCTCATAAGCACAAGAGATAATATACCATGCGGATCTCATGATTGCAACACTTTTTTGAAAATAATCTATCGCACGTATATTTCCCACCCCTACAGCACAAATTGTTTCCCATAATCCATTGCATATGGCTAAAATAGGATCTATCGTAAACATTAAAAAGAATATTAGCACACATATGGAGAGGAGCCATGATGAAGAACAACTCAACAACCGCCGCCCCTAAGCCAGGTCTTCCGGCTGCAGAGCAGCGCAATACGCAACAGGCCACGATTTACCGCATCCTACTCGCTGTCAGTTTTGTTCATTTGTTTAATGATTCTATTCAAGCAGTCATTCCGGCGATTTTCCCGATTCTCAAAGACAACCTGCTGCTTTCCTTTGCTCAGATCGGCTGGATTTCGTTTGCCTTGAATGTAACTTCTTCGGTCATTCAGCCTGTTATCGGCTATGCCGCCGATCGCAAGCCACGTCCGATTCTGCTCCCGCTGGGGATGTGCTGTACCTTTGCCGGGGTCTTTTTGCTGGCGTATGCCAACAATTATATACTCGTGCTATTTTCAGTTGTGCTTGTGGGATTCGGATCGGCTGCCTTTCACCCGGAGGGCATGCGTGTTGCCCATATGGCCGCAGGACTTCGCAAAGGACTGTCCCAGTCCATTTTTCAGGTAGGAGGGAATGCCGGGCAATCGCTCGGACCCATGCTGACGAAGTGGATTTTCATTCCTTTCGGGCAAATTGGCGCACTCGGCTTCACCATCGTTGCTGCTGCAGGAATCGCCGTGCAGACCTATGTAGCTCGCTGGTATCGCGAAATGCTTGATTCCGGCTATACCTTCCGTAAAAAGGCCGCGGCCAAGCTAATGGACCCTGCAAGGCGCAAAAGCATTCGGAATGCAACTATCATTCTTGTCTTCCTGGTGTTCGTGAGATCCTGGTACGGGGCTTCCATCGGCAGTTATTATGCATTCTACTTAATGGATAAATACCGGATGTCCCTGGATAGTGCACAGGTGTATATCTTTATGTACCTGGCAGCCGGTGCCGTAGGTACGTTCTTCGGCGGACCGCTCGCAGACCGTTTCGGGCGGCGTAACTTGATTCTCTTTTCTATGGTAGGTACGGTTCCCTTTGCATTGGCGCTGCCTTTCGTCAGTCACTTCTGGGCCGCGGTGCTGCTGCTGATTGGCGGCTTCGTACTTCTGTCCAGCTTCTCGGTTACCGTAATTTATGCACAAATGCTGTATCCCGGCAATATCGGAACCGTGTCAGGGCTGATCACCGGGCTTGCATTTGGGCTTGGTGGTATCGGCTCACTCGTGATTGGCAATCTTATTGACGTTATTGGCATTACAAAAGTATTTGTGGCCTGCGGATTCCTGCCTCTGCTCGGATTATTGGCACTATTGCTCCCAGGAGACAACAAACTGGAGGAATGGGCGGCCGAGTAAGGCCCCAATCCTGATAGGTAGCTCATCCGTTCTCTACTTAGAGGACAGATGAGCTTTTTTTATTTTCCAGCCTGCGCCAGAGCTTGGGTCATTACCTTAGAAAATAGTGCTGCCGCCATCCCGCTTCCAGCCGTCATATAATTCTGCTCATCCGTCCGGTCAAAACCGATCCATACCGCTCCGGTCCATTCCGGAGTATACCCGACAAACCAGAGATCCCGATTCCCCTTACGGCTCACTCCGGGCAGATCCAATTGGGTCGTCCCGGTTTTCCCCGCTACTGGGCGGTTCATCTGAGCCTTTTTTCCGGTACCTTCATTAACTACACTCCGAAGCATTGTGTTCATCCTGTCTGCTGTAACTGGAGAGATCACCTGAGCTGAAGATGACGTGTGCTTATAGATGACCTCTCCGCGGGCATTCTTCACCATCCGTACCAGATGCCCCTCATTGAATTTGCCTCCGTTTGCGAACACGCTGTAGGCCTGGGCCATTTTTAGCGGAGAAATGCCTTTGTGCAGGCCGCCTAATGCGATTGCGAGATTATTGTCCTCCTCTGTTAATTCAATCCCCAGCTTGGCCGCAAACTTACGCGCCTGACCTATGCCTACCTGCTGCAGCAGCCACACCGCCGGCGCATTGATAGACTGCTTGATCGCTGTCTGCATAGTTACCTGTCCACGATAATCCCCGTTCAGATTCTCTGGTTGATAATTCCCATAGACCGCCCGCCGATCAGACAACAGACTATCAGGAGTGAATTTCCCACTTTCCAGCGCAGGTCCGTAATCGATGATTGGTTTAAAAGAAGACCCCGGCTGTCTGGCATCCATAATAGCCCTGTTCAGCCCCCCTGCCTTCGGCTCCCGCCCTCCCATAAGCGCTACAACCTCTCCGTTACGATGATCCATAATCACCATAGACGCTTCCACTTGCCGGTCCTTCCCATCCGGTGGGAAAGAATCGGGTTGTAAAAAGGTCTTCTCGAGCACACTCTGGGCACGCACATTCATCGCTGTAACAATCGTATAGCCGCCACTCTGCAATTCTTCTCTGGATTTGCCAGTCAGCCTGGACGCTTCCTGAAGCGCGGCATCGCCATAAGATATTCCAGCAGCCGAAAGCTGCGGTTCCACCGGTGGAGCCTGATATTCCTGAAGCAGTGCAGCATTCAGCTGTGCATGAGATATCAAACCCCGTTGCTCCATAATATGTAGAACAAGCTTACGTCTTTCGGCAGACCGCTCGGGATCATCCACGGGGTTGTAGATCGAGGGCCCTTTAGGAATCGCTGCAAGCGTAGCAATTTGCCAGATCTCCAGCTTATTGGGATCGCTAATGCCAAAATACCGCTCAGCTGCGGCCTTGATTCCATACTGACCTCGCCCCATATACAACTGGTTGAGATACATCTCCAGAATCTCACTTTTGGACAAACGCCGCTCCAGCTCCAAGGCAATAGACGCCTCGTTCACCTTGCGTAAGAGGTTCTTATCTCTGTTCAGATACAGATTCCGGGCCAGCTGTTGGGTGATACTGCTTCCTCCCTCGGCTATTTCCATATTCACTGCATTTGTTACAAGCGCCCGCAGTATGCCTTTGTAATCCAGCCCGTCATGGGTATAAAAGCGGCGGTCTTCCACTGCCAGAAAAGTAGCTGTTAATAGCTTAGGCATCTCCGTAAGCGGTAGGGAGGTCCTGTAGCCGGATCCTGGAATGGGGACTTTGCGTAATAAAGATCCATCTGAAGCCAGCATTATACTAGACTCCGGTAAAATTAACTTGTCAGAATAACGGCTGACTACGGTACTTCCATATTCATGAATGTACACAAGACCAGCTAACATTAGCAGGACTACGATTACTCCAAGATCAAACAACGTATACAGGATGCGCAAGACCCTGTCACGCATGTTAGCCCAATGAATCCTTCTATAGAAGTTCTCATGGGGTCGCCTCTCCAGTGGACTGCTCATGACCCAGTAATCAGACGCTCCAACGCCTGCTCCATTCCAGTTGCTTCCTGCCTGGCATTTACGAGAAGGCGAAGCATAGTATTGCTATCTTCCCCCGCAGCTTCCGCCTCATGAAGACAACGAAGTGTAGCTTTAACCCTGAGGATTAAGGCCATGGCATCTTCGTTATCCAGCACCGGGGACGAACCAGAAGTTGGGCTAAAGTCCAAATCCCCTGCAACTGCTGCTGAGAGCTCCCTCGGATCTTCTCCCTTATACGCTTTATGTTGCGTACCTACACCTCTCCTATTGCTGTTAATCCGCTCCAGATGTACAGCTAATGCTTGCAATTCCCCGGCGGATAGCACCTTCAGTCCCGTGAAAGAACCGTGATTGGCGAGCTTTTCCGCTGCCTGCAGCAGTGATTGCATATCCTGTGCCGGCTTCTGTGAGCGCAGCAAAAAGAACCCCGAGAACACCAGTACAAATAACATGGCGGCAAAGGGGGCTTTGCCAATATGATTGATAATCCAGTGGGCAAGCGTCACAACTAAAGCGCCCGAATCCTGGCTGTGACGGGAATACGTCCATACGAACAGTCGGTATAACACGAAAAGAACAGCAGCACTCAAGAGTGTGCTTCCGCCAAAAATATATAGATACCCCAGTCTTACGGGCCGCCGCTTCCTCAATGCCAACCCCTCCTTTCAGAAGGGGATAATCCCCCTCTGACACAAGGATAAGGAGGAAATCTTAAGAATGACTCCATAACTTCTTAAGATTTTCTGAAGAAACAATAAGGAGAGCAGACAAAAGCTACGTTTGTGAAAGCGGAAGACGGACGATAAAGTCCGTACGTTGTCTGCCGCTTACGGCCAAGATAACACCGCCGTGCAGTTCAATGATCCCCTTGGCAATCGCCAGCCCCAATCCAGAACCTCCGGTGTGCTGTGAACGAGAACGCTCCGCCCGATAAAAGCGTTCAAAGATATACGGAAGATCGCCTTCCGCTATCATCTCTCCGAAATTGCTGACTCGCACCACGGCTTCGCCTCCCTCCCGGCTCAGGCCGATCTGCAGCTTCTTGCCGTCACGACCATACCGGATCGCATTGATGATCAGATTATCAAAAGCACGGACTAGCTCATACGGAGCCCCCTGTATCCATAGCGATTCGGTATCGTCTTCAATCTCATACGTCATACCAGCCGCAGACATTGCGGGAACAGCTTCCTCTGCCAACTGCCGCATAAATGCTTTGAGATCCAAAGGCGCCAGTACAAACGGTATACCACCACTATTCACCCGTGTATATTCAAATAAGTCATCAATCAGCTTTCTTAGCACCAGTGATTTCTGGTAAGCAATGCCTACGTAATAACGCATTTCTGTCTCATCCCGGCAGCGGTCCTGCTCAATGTATTCCAGATAGCCTAACACAGAGGTTAACGGAGTACGGAGATCGTGTGATACACCAGTAATCAACTCGTTTTTTGCGGTTACTGCTTTCCGCTCTTCCAATAAGGAATGTTGGAGACGATCAGACATAATGTTGATGTTCTCGGCTAGCACACCCAGTTCATCCCCTGACCGGACTTCAATTCGGTGTGACTCCCCAAGCTTAGTGATTTGTTGAATTCCTTTGGTGATCTCTTCGAGGTAGGAAATGATTTTACGGGTATAGATGAAAAAGAATAGCAAAAAGCTGACGATTCCAGCCGCAGCCATAAGCGGAGCTGAGCCGATATGATTAATAATCCATCTCAGGATCAAGGAGTAAGGTGCAGAAGGCGGGGCCGGATTTAGATACACCATAGAGTTCACCAGTTGATAGCATGCAGCGAGCAGGATACCGCCCGAGAATACGCTTAGCAGGAAAGCCCATATAAACTTCCAGCGGATGGTACTGATGTATTTGGAGTTCAAAACTAATCACCTCCGGCGTTTAGGACGGCCCGTCCAGTTTGTACCCGATGCCCCATACGGTCTGTACATAACGGGGCTGCTTGGGGTCCAGCTCGATTTTTTCACGGATATTGCGAATATGCACCATTACTGTATTACCTCCATCAAGAAAAGGCTCATTCCAGAGGTTACGGTAAATCTGTTCCATGCTGAGCACCTGACCCTGATGCCTGGCTAACAGCTCCAGAATGGCAAACTCCCGAGGTGTAAGCTTAACCTTACGGCTATCTACGCTGACTTCATGCTTGGCGGTATCGATGATCAAATCCTCAAACACTAGCTCATTCTCATTCCGACGTGCGGGACCACCTGTGTTCAGTTTATGGTAACGACGCAGCTGCGATTTGGCCCGGGCCACCAGCTCCAGCGGGTTAAAGGGCTTGCCCATATAGTCATCCGCCCCGATGCTGAGTCCGGCGATTTTGTCCATATCAGTATTTTTCGCGGACAGCATAATGATCGGCATGTTCCGTTCCTCACGTATTTTCATACAGGCAGCGACGCCATCCAGCTTTGGCATCATTACATCCAGAATAATGAGATCCACCTCTTCATTGTTCAGGCACTCCAGGGCCTCCAGTCCATCATAAGCCTTGAGCAGCCGATAGCCCTCGTTGTTAAAATAAATATCCAGCAGGTCCACGATCTCTTTCTCATCGTCTACCAGCAGTATCGTTTCAGGTCTCACAGAAAGAACATCCTTTCCAGTTCTTATGTTAACGTTCCTTCCTTATTCTAACAAAAGATCCCGGCCAATTCGCCTATGCAAATTAACCGGGATCTATAATATTATGCTGGGCCTGGGCCGCAGCGCTTATTCCACTATGCTTTTAGCTCTCCAACAACCGAATCAGTTCTTCCTCATCCTCAATGACCTGAATACCGAGCTGCTGTGCTTTGGCCAATTTGCTGCCTGCCTTCTCGCCGGCAATGACCAGATCCGTCTTCTTGGACACACTACCGGTTACCTTCGCTCCCAGTACTTCCAGACGTTCCGCCGCTTCCTCACGTGTCAGCTTATGCAACGTACCCGTAAGAACAACGGTTTTGCCGCTGAAGAAGGAATCTGTACTTACCAGGCGCGGGGCTTCAGGGGCCTTAGCCTCGACGCCTAGCGCCAGCATGCGGTCAATCCCTGTCACCACGAACGGATCAGCAAAAAATCCTACGATGCTCTCAGCCACAATACCGCCAATATCCGGCAGTTCAGCGAGTTCTTCGGCTGTCGCCTTCATCACTGCTCCCAGATCACGGAAATGCTCAGCCAAAGTGCGAGTCGTAGCCTTTCCTGTGTTAGGGATACCTAGCGCGTACAGGAAGGAGGCTAAATCCCGTCCCTTGCTGTCTTCCAGTGCCTGAAGGAGATTGCGCGCTTTCTTCTCACCGAAGCGCTCCAACTCCACTAGCTGCTCAAAAGTTAGCTCATAGAGATCGGCCGGCTCACGGACACTTAGCTCTTCATAGAGCTGTCCTGCCGTCTTCTCGCTAAAGGTCTCAATGTCCATGGCGTCCCGTGAAGCAAAATGCGTAATCCGGCTGACGATCTGTGGCTTGCAGTCCAGCTTATTGTTACAGAAGAGATGCGCACCGCGCATTTCCAGTGGGAATCCACAAGCAGGGCATTTGTCCGGGAAAATAATCTCCTCGCCGTCACTCTCCTCAGTCACTTTACCCAGAATTTCCGGAATCACATCATTGGAACGACGGATGAAGACTCTTGTGCCCAGCGCATGCTTCAGGTTCTTCCGTTCGATATCGCCCACATTGTTCAGTGTACAATTCTGCACAGTAACTCCAGCCAGTTCAACCGCCTCAACTCGCGCCAACGGCGTGACTTTTCCGGTCCGTCCCACATTCCAGCTGACGGATTCGAGAATCGTCGTCGTCTCTTCTGCCTCGAACTTGTAGGCGACTGCCCAACGCGGGAATTTGTCCGTATAGCCTAGAGCTTCCCTAATCCGGAAATCCGTGACCTTGATCACGGCTCCGTCTATGAGGTAATCCAGGGAGGCACGTTTCTCTTCAATCTCCGCCAGTTGCTCAGTCACATCGTCAAATTTATCGTAGTAAGTCAGGTAAGGGTTCACCTTGAACTGATTATTCCGCAGGAAATTCATCATCTCCTGATGATCGCTAAACTGCACACCCTCTGAGTAGCCTATATTGTAGAAAAAGGCGTTTAGCCGCCGCTCGGCCGTCGTCTTAGGGTTTAGATTCCGCAGAGCACCGGCCGCGCCGTTGCGTGCGTTCTTCAGCGGCTCGGCTGCCCGGGTATTATAATCCGCCAGTACCGAGAGATTCATAATCCCCTCGCCCTGCACCTCAATCAGACCTTCCTTGAACGGAATGGTCAACGGAACGGACTTAATCGTCTTCACTTGGGCCAGAATACCCTCGCCTGTTACCCCGTTTCCGCGCGTGGCAGCTTGCTCCAGCACGCCATTACGGTACGTCAGGTTCAGCGTCAGCCCGTCAAATTTGAGCTCAACGGCATAACATGGCTCTGGCAATGGGGTATCCGGGTTCTTGGTGTTATAATCATTGACCAGCTTCAGTACGCGGGCATTCCAGCTCCGCAGCTGTTCAATATTCTGCGCCTTATCCAAACTCCACAGAGGAGCCAGATGGCGATGGGGCGTAAAGCCCTTGAGCAATTCTCCACCCACCCGCTGTGTTGGTGAATGCGGAAGCACAATGCCGCTCTCCGCCTCCAGCGCTACTAGCTTGTCATATAGAACATCGTACTCTTTGTCGCTAACGAGCGGTGTGTCGAGCGTGTAATAATGATAGTTATATTTCTGAAGCTCTGCTACGAGCTCTTCCATTGTATGCATAACATCCATACAGGTATATCCCTCCGTCAATAAGTGTCCTACAATTAGCGTCGTCCAAAAAGACAATCGTTAATCGTAGTCGATCTATTCCACCTTGGCGATCGGCGCAAAGCCTGCGAGCAGCCGTTTCACGCCCACCGGCGCCGGAAAAGCAATCTGCAGCTCCGTATCGTTGCCGGTGCCTTTGACGGACACAATGGTGCCTGTGCCCCATTTGCCGTGGGATACCTTGTCGCCCGCCTTGAAATCGGCGGACGCTGAAGATCCTGCTCCGGCTGCGGGCTTCGCCCCGCCGGAGGTCACGGACACGCGGCCCTGGCCAGCTGCGGCCGTGGCCGTGCTTCCGCCGAAGCCTGCGGCATTCGGCGTAGATCCGGCGGCCCCGCCCCGGCCGCCGAAATTGCCCCGGCCGCCGCTGGCGAAGCCGCGGCCGCCATAGGCTCCGCCCACATCCGACCCGCCGCGGCGGAATCGGTCGTGGGCAGGGGCGGTATCTTCCTTCAGCTCCTCCGGAATCTCCTCCAGGAAGCGGGACGGCGGGTTGGCCGTCGTCCGTCCGAAGAGCGTGCGCACCCGCGCGCAGGAGAGAAACAGTTGTTTCTCGGCGCGGGTAATGCCGACATAGGCCAGCCGTCGCTCCTCTTCCAGTTCATCATTGTCCTGGAAGGCCCGGCTGTGCGGGAAGACACCTTCCTCCATCCCGACAATGAACACTGTCGGGAACTCCAGACCCTTGGCGCTGTGCATCGTCATCAATACCACCGCATCGCTGCGATCTTCCTCTTCGTCATTCATGCTGTCAATGTCAGCGATCAGCGCAAGGTCTGTCAGGAAGGAGACGAGCGACTTATCCTCATTGTTTTTCTCAAACTCCATCGTTACCGACAAGAATTCGTCGATATTCTCCAGTCTGGAGCGGGATTCCAGTGTGTTCTCATTTTGCAGCTCCAAGCGGTATTGCGACAATTCCAGCACTTTCTCGGTCAGTTCAGTCACCGACAGGAATTCCACCATCCGGTGCAGTGCTTCGATCATGTCGTAGAATTCCACTAGCGCATTCCGGGTACGTCCGGCAAAGCCTAAATCATCCACCGTCTCCAGCACACGGAAGATCGATACGCCTCGTTCGGCTGCAGCAACGGCAAGCTTACCAACAGTCGTATCGCCTAGCCCGCGCTTTGGCACGTTGATAATCCGCGTCAAACTGATATCATCATCCGGGTTGGACAACAGGCGCAGATACGCCAGAATATCCTTGATTTCTTTACGGTCGTAGAACTTGATGCCGCCTACGATCTGATAAGGAATATCCGACTTGATCAGAATTTCCTCGATAACCCGGGATTGGGCGTTCGTCCGGTACAGAATGGCGTGATTTTGGTAGGCTTGACCTGTTTTCACATTCTTACTGATTTCTCCGGTAACAAAATATCCCTCATCATGCTCAGAATCCCCGCGGTAAACCTTAATCTTCGCACCTTCATCCGAGTCCGTCCACAGCTTCTTGGGCTTGCGTCCGGTATTGAGCGCAATGACACCATTGGCTGCATTCAAAATATTGGAGGTGGAACGATAGTTCTGCTCCAGCAGGATAGTTTTGGCTTCAGGATAATCTTCTTCAAAATTAAGAATGTTGGTGATATCCGCTCCGCGCCAGCGATAAATCGACTGGTCACTGTCACCGACTACACAAATCCGGTGGTGGCTGTCAGCCAGCATCCGGCACAGCATGTACTGCGCACGGTTCGTATCCTGATACTCGTCCACATGAATGTACTTGAATTTCTTCTGATAAAAATCCAGAACCTCTGGTACTTCCTTGAACAGTTGAATCGTAGCCATGATCAGATCATCAAAATCCAAGGAGTTATTGCTCTTCAGACGCTTCTGGTACATCGTATAGACCTTGGCAATCAATCCTTCAAAATAATCGCCGACCTTCTGCTCATATTGGGCCGGGGTTACCAGCTCATTCTTCGCCGTACTGATCACAGACTGAACAGCCTTCGGCTCGAACTTCTTCGTGTCGATGTTCAGCTCCTTCATACAGTTACGGATTACGGACAGCTGGTCCGTCGAATCCAGAATCGAGAAATTGGAAGTAAAGCCGATCCGTTCGATATCCTTCCGTAAAATCCGTACGCACATGGAGTGGAAGGTCGATACCCAAATGTCGCGGCCCTCCGGCCCAACAAGCTTGGATACACGCTCCTGCATCTCACGCGCTGCTTTATTTGTAAATGTGATGGCCAAAATCGCCCAAGGCGGCGCCTTGCGATTAGCAATAAGCCACGCAATTCGGTGCGTCAGCACCCGCGTCTTGCCGCTGCCCGCACCGGCCATAATCAGCAGTGGTCCTTCAGTAGTCTCCACAGCCTGCCGCTGCGGAGGATTGAGCCGACTAACGGCCTCTTGTATGTTAACAGGTTGCATGTATAACATGCTCCTTTCTTCATTCATATGAATTACAACATTGAAGTAGTTCTCCTATAAAGACTACTCAAAGTGCATTTGCTGCGTATTTTTCACCGCCTGAACCGTCAGCAGTGCCTGCTCTAAATCCTGATAGATGATATTGCCGACCACAACCGTATCACATAGCGCTGCCATCTGCACAGCCTCCGCTTCGGAAGTAATTCCCCCGCCATAAAAAAGTTGACTATGCTCCACAGCCTCCCGTACGGTCCGCACAGTTTCCACCTCTCCGAATCTGCCGCTATACTCCAGATATACCACAGGCAGAGACATCAGCTTGTCCGCAACCTGCGCGTAGGCTGCAGCCTCTTCAGCTTGAAGATCCGTATCAGCTCCCGTAAGTCTAGCTACAGTAGAATTGTCGTTCAGCACAATGTACCCCTCAGTCAGCAGCATGTCCCAAGGAATCAAATAGCCGTAGCGTTCAATCGCCCGGCGGTGATGGCCGACAATCCAGGTCGGGTCCGGCGTATTAAGCACCATAGGGATCATGTACAGATCAAATCCCGGGACAGCCGCTTCCAGATCCGACACCTCCAGGGCCACTGGCAGCGCGTAGCGTCTGATTCTGGACATTAGGTCCACAGTATTCTCATAAGTGACCCCTGAGGAGCCGCCTACCATTATGGCATCCGTTCCAGACAAACATAATGCCTCCAGCTCTCCGTCACCCAGCTCACGATCCGGATCCAGCTTGAATACATGCCGCCACGGCTTGATCATCTGCTGCACTGCTCTCATGTTCTTCCATCCCTCATCAGTCATTTAGGCAGGACAAAATCCCCCCTGCCTCCGCTAAAGATATAACTCTAGTCTATGCCAGCGGGAAGGGGGGTGTCAATTTAAAGACGGTAAAAAATACGAACATTTTTTCGCTTTTTTACCATATGAAAGACTACAGACTGCTGCGCAGTCCCTTGATCCGGTTCAGATCATTCTCAGCAACAAAATCAGTATAAAATCCGTCTACGCCCATCCGGTACAGCTTCACAATCTGCTCTTCCTCGTTCACGGTGTGAACGTATACCCGCGCCCCGGCCTTTTTGAGCTTCTGCACAAAATCTCTGTTAGCCCTGCTGGCCGGCATTGTTATATCCACCTTATTGTTCTGCACAAATTCAATGACCTCATCATTAGTATCCTTGGAGGTGTAAAGGGTATAAATTATATTTGGAAAAATGTGTATCTTGTTAAGTTCGTCCAGCATATCACGGCTGTAAATCTGGGGAACGATCCGCTCCAATAACGTAGGATCTCTTGTTCGGGCCGCTTCGGTCAGCATCTCGAACTGCTGCATGATTAACCCGGAGTCAAACTCCTTGGTATCTGTAACTATGTACGCATCTGTATAGTGCTGCATTAAATCCAGAATCTTCTCTAAATCCAATGGCGAATAGATATTCATTATCGGGCTATTCATAAACTCATCGTGGCTCAACGGTGCCCCTACCTTGGCGGATGAAAGAATTTCGGTCTGACCCAGCAGCTTGCTCATATTTGCCGTCCACTCATGTCTGGCAATTAGCTGATTATCCGTGCTTAACAACAGATCCGTCTCAAAGACTCGGGTGCCCTGTTCATAATTCGCTATAAATGCTTCAAAGGCATTGGTATACGTATGCCCCCCAATGCCGCCCATCGCATGGGCAACGACCCGGTGAGCGGCAAAGCCCGAGCCAGGCTGTTCCTGTTTCTGTCCAACTGTGAATATAACTAAGAGTCCTAGCGCCAAAATCATGATTACAGAAGCCACAATCTTCTTTTTTTTGTTCATATAAAAGTTTCCTTTTAGTAGTAAGATTGGAGGTATTTAAACACAATACCCCGCTTTGCCGGAGGCAAAACGGGGTATCTCTCATACGTTCACCAGGCGGTTTGGTTTAGTAGGCATTCTTATTCATAAATCCGTTACGAATCGTCTTAAATATAATCCGAATATCGAACAGCAGTGACCAGTTCTCAATATAGAAAATATCATGCTTGATGCGCTCCTCGATCGAGGTGTCGCCACGCAATCCATTGCTCTGAGCCCAGCCTGTAATTCCCGGACGCACATGGTGCTTCACCATATACTTCGGAATCTCGTCGCGGAACTGCTGGACATAATATGGCCGCTCTGGACGCGGACCCACGACGCTCATATGACCCAGCAGCACATTGAAGAACTGTGGCAGCTCATCCAGACTGGTCTTGCGGATAAAGGTACCGAATCTGGTTCTGCGCGGATCTTCGCGTGTACTCCAGCCCGTATCTTCTCCGGTATCCACCTGCATCTTCATGGAGCGAAACTTGTACATCATGAAGTTGCGACGGTTCAATCCCACCCGCTCCTGCTTAAAAATAACCGGACCTGGTGAGGTAAGACGCACACCCAGCGCAACCAGCAGCATTACCGGGAGCATCATCACAATCGCAAACAGCGAGAACACGATGTCAAACATCCGCTTGGCCAGCTTGTTGCCTGCCATATCCAACGGAATATCCCGTACATTGATCATCGGCATGCCCGCAAAATTATCGAAGTATGGCCTAGCCGGCAAATAATCGAAGAAGTCGGGGATGATGAGCGTGCGCACACCCGCTTTTTCACAAGCGGCAATGATCGAAGGATACTTCGAGTGGGCATCCAGCGGCAGCGCCAGAATTACCTCATCCACAGGCAACATCTCCAGCATCCCGGATAACTGGTCTATCGTTCCCAGGATAGGTTTGTAGCGCTGTTCCTCGATTCCGTCCCAGGTATGGTAATCATCCAGGAAGCCAATGGCTTCATAGCCCAGTTCGGGGTATTGCTCTAGGTTATTATAGAATCTTTTGCCGAGAGTCCCGGCTCCTAGAATAAGTACAAATTGACGGTTGAGACCTTTTTGGCGAATGGATTTAAGCATGGATTTGAGCAAATAACGGTACAGCATAATGGCAAATATATTGAAACCCATATAGATCGCCAGATACGTACGTGAGATATTGATTTCTTTTACGAAGAACATGAGGCCAAGCAGGATAAAAATAGCTATCGCATGCACCTGAAAAATCTTCATGAATTCATCGACAAAGCGCTTCTTGCGCTTCGGCAGATAGAGAGACATCATAATCCCAATCAGTACGGCAATCCCGCCATAAATCATGCTCCAATAAGCATATGACTGTAAGGATAGCGACTTTTCGTAATCCATCCATTCACTTTCAAACTTAAGCCACCATGCGGCTAGAAAAGATATCTGAATAACCAGAAAATCCACGACCATATACATTTGCGTTAAAAATTGTTGATTACGGCGAATCATAATCTCACCTCAGCTTTCGATTCGGTGCGTGTACCGGCATCGCCGGAAGCCGACAGACTCTGAGCTGGAAGAGGTACTTTTCTCGGTGATATCATAGCGTTCCGCACCAGCGATAATACAAATTTGAGACCCACTCCAGCATAAACCATTCCATTAATCATACTGTTGTACTGCTGGCGATAATGCTTACGATGAAATAAAATCATTGCCCGATGAAATTCATACACAATCTTGAACGGTCTGCGACGTGCGCTACCGCCCTTAAGATGGATAATAGAAGTCTTCGAATAGTAGTAAATTTTCCATCCCGCTTCCTTGATGCGGTAACACCAGTCCAAGTCCTCCCCGTACATAAAGAACTCTTCATCCAGACCACCGACATGTTCAATCGTCTCCCGCCGGAGCAGCATGAACGCGCCAACCAGACAATCGACAGGGTAATTCTTATCCGGGTCCAGATAGCCCAACTGGTAGCCGTTGAAGCGGGGATTATTTGGAAACAGCTTGCTAAAACCAAAGGCATAATAAAAAGAGGCCGAAGGTGTAGGGAAACCACGTTTGCAGGCCTTGTCCAGTGATCCGTCGGGCAAAATAATTTTGCAGCCAGAAGCCCCAACGTCCGGGCGGCTATCCATAAAGGTAATCATCGTCTCCAGCGTATCTTTACGTACGACCGTATCGGAATTCAGCAACAGTACAAAACGTCCGGAAGCAATCTCCATGCCCTGATTATTGGCCCGAGCAAACCCTGTATTCTCCTCATTGGCTATCAAAGTGACATTCGGAAACTCTCTACTGATGGCCTCTACGGATCCATCGTGGGAATTATTGTCTATAAGAATAATCTCATAGGAAAACTTCGTCTCCGAATCATATACCGACCTTAGACAATCCATCGTCAGGCGACAGGTGTTGTAATTGACTATCAATATACTTACATCCACACTCAATGCTATTACTCTCCTGACAAATATAGTAATCTCTCGACAAATAGTATAACACAAAACCTCCAAGAAAGGCGTGGCCTTGGCAGGGAGGTTTTGTATAATATATCCTATATTATTGTTAAACTGGAATCTGATTTTAGATTTATATTGATTACGCTACTTCTATATAAGACGAACTTAAGATTTCCGCTTAAAGCTCGGTCGTCACTACGGTGAATGTTTGGACTTCTGGTCGATGTTGTATCCAGATTTCTATTTTATAAGCCGATTTTAGCGGTTGAAAATCTGGATACAGCTTAGCTTCCGACGCGAGCTTTCCTTCGGAAAGCTTTTAGGCGAGCGCTTTCGCTCCTACAGTTCCAAACCTTCCCCTTCGTTCCTTAAGATCATCCACTTTCCGCTTAATATCTACTTCTCTCCCTATCCTTCACCTTACTCTGTACGGCCTTACGCTTCTCCTTAAGGGCAGGCAGCTGCGAGAAAAAGGACTTCCACGCTTTAAATAACCCGGGCTCTTTTAGAAGCATATATCCATGCGCGGCAATTTCATAGGGCATTGAAACGAGCAAGGTCGCCAGCAAAGTACGGCTATGTTCATTTTTATACATCATCTTATATCTGTTGATATAGGATATCCGCCTAATGAACATCGATTTCCCGCTTCTCCCGGAAGTCTTCCAGCCACGCTCATGATATCCAAGAGCTTCTGTATCATAGTAACCTTGCCATCCCAGCAATTGCGCCCTCCAGGCTACATCAACATCTTCCTTATATGCGAAAAAGTCCGCATCAAAAAACTCACCGCCTACGCTTATATCATCGATCATTCTTCTGGAATACATCGCAGCGGCACCCGATACGCCAAATACTAGACCAGAATTCTGCCAGCCTACAGCCGCTTCTCCTTGCCCCCGGTCAAAGGCACGACGTGCTCTGTTCATTCTGAGCCCTGTACTGTCGACCAGATTAGGATCTGCTTTTAATAAAAGCTTTCCCGTTGCACTCCCGATCTGTGGGTTGGCTTCCATATCTTCAATCAGTCTACTGACATAATCAGGTGCCAGGACAAGATCCGGGTTAAGCACAAGGACATAATCCGTATTGGTTAGAGAAATGGCCTGATTATGCGCAGGGGCAAAGCCAGTGTTAACCGAATTTTGAATAAGCTGTATCCGTTCAAGGAGCTTAACTGGGTCGCTATGTCCACTTTGTATGCTATAGTTCTTAACCCTTTCCGCTGTTCCATCTCCGGATGCGTTATCAATCACCACAATTTGTTCAAGAGGATAATCCTGCGCCAAAACTGCATCCAGACATTCTAGGATATCCTCTCCACTATTATAAGTAACAATATGTACGCTAACTTTTTTGTTATTCATAAGGATCCTCGAATCTTTATTTTTCACTTCACAGACTATTGTTCAATTATAGCTAAAAAATAAAAAAAACTCCCGTACCGTGTGTCGGTTCGGAAGTATAATTTGTTATTCTTTTAACTCAAGCAAGAAATCCCTTAATCCTTCACGCCAATGCCGAATATCTTCAAATCCATTGGTGCGGATAGATAGATGCTCTAATACAGAGTTATGCGGTCGAGGGGCAGGCAATGGGAACTCCTCTGTAGTACAAGGCTCAAGCTTGGCTGTGAAATCCAACCCCAGAATATCATGAGCGTCTTCAAAAATGGCCCCAGTAAATTCATACCAAGTACAAGACCCACTGTTGGTGGCATGATATACTCCATACTTTTCAGTCTGGATCAATTCCAGTACAAAGCTGGCCAAATCCACCGTGTATGTTGGGGAACCCTTCTGATCATCTACAACCTTAAGTAATGGCTTTTCCTGACCAAATTTCAGCATTGTCTTCACAAAATTCTTACCATACTTGCCGTATACCCAAGCCGTACGTACAATAAAATACTTGCTGGATAAGCTTTGTGCTAAATTTTCTCCGGCCCGTTTGGATTTTCCATAGATGCTCCGCGGGGCTGTATTATCATATTCATGGTATGGCTCTGAACCCAGCCCTTCAAAAACATAATCCGTGCTGATGTACACCAACTTGGCACCGACTTTTTCGGATGCAAGAGCTACATTGCGGCTACCAGTGGCATTAATTAAATAAGCACCATCCACATCGCTCTCTGCAGCATCTACCGCCGTATAAGCGGCGCAATGAATAACCGCATCAGGGTTAAAGTCACCGATCACCTTTACCGTTTGTTCCAGATCGGTGATGTCCATTTCTTTGCGGTCACAACCAAATACCTCATGACCTTCTTTTTGCAGCAATAGAACAACGTCCTGCCCTAGTTGTCCTGCAGCACCTGTAACTAATACTTTCATTGTAAACCTCCGTAAGTTACTTATCGATCCTACAATGAATCGCCTAAGCGACTTCCATATTGCAGCTCGGCATACTTTTGGTATTCACCAGACTGAATACGGGTCCACCACTCGCGATTATTCAAGTACCATTGGATCGTCTCTTTAATCCCTGTTTCAAAGGTATGCTTAGGCTTCCAACCCAGTTCATTGGTAATCTTGGTTGGATCGATGCCATAACGACGGTCATGACCTGGACGATCCTGCACATAAGTAATCAAGGAGTCCGGTTTTCCAAGCTCCTGGAGTACAGTGTTCACGATGTGCACATTCGTCCGTTCATTGTTGCCACCAATATTGTACACTTCACCATTCACGCCTTCGTGAATGACAAGATCAATTGCACTGCAATGATCTTCTACATACAGCCAGTCGCGAATGTTCAAGCCATCACCATACACAGGTAGAGCCTGATCAGCTAGCGCACGGGAGATCATGAGCGGGATTAGTTTCTCCGGGAACTGGTAAGGGCCATAGTTGTTTGAACAACGGGTGATGTTCACCGGCAATCCAAACGTTTCATGGTATGCACGCACCAGCAGATCCCCGCCTGCCTTACTCGCGGAATATGGACTATTAGGAGTTAGCGGAGTCTCCTCAGTGAACAAGCCAGTGGCTCCCAGCGTACCGTATACCTCATCCGTAGACACTTGAACAAACTTAGTGACACTGTATTTTTTCGCTGCATCTAGTAGAACCTGTGTACCAAGCACGTTCGTTTTCACAAACACATCCGGCTCCAAGATACTTCTGTCTACATGTGACTCTGCCGCGAAGTTAACAACTACATCAACGCCTTGGCTAAACAGGGCATCCATTGCTTGGACATCCGTAATATCGGCTTTTACGAACGAATAGTTCGGATTACCTTCAACAGATTTCAGGTTCTCCAGGTTTCCAGCATATGTTAGTGAATCCACATTGACGATCTTATACTCCGGATGTTGCTTAAGCATGTATATTACAAAATTGCTGCCGATAAAGCCGGCACCGCCAGTAACGAGTAGTTTCATCTGTTAACCCACCTCTATTTTTCGAAAGTTACAACATGCTCCAACTTACTCAATAACTACAAAACTCAGCACTTGCACCATTATTTAGTCTATACATTTAATGTAGAGTTGGTGCTATGTAATGTGCGATTATAACGCAAAAACATAACAGCTCGAGCAAAAGGCGCTCTTAATTACAGCGATATTTTCTTCTTTTTTAATTGCAAAGACTTCTTTTCAATTTTGAACCAGGACACAATTGAGATTGCAAGAGTTATAGGTGTGGAAATAATAAAATTATAAAAAGGAGTTATTTGGTCAATCAATAAAAGGCTGACTATTTGCTGGACAGGGAATGCATATATATACAATCCGTAGGAAAAATCTCCTTTTTCTTGGATTTTTTTGAATAACTTAGGTATCCCAAGTCCTAAATAAAAAATCAAATATGTTCCAAAAAGTATATAAGCAAGTTTGTAATGCCCTCCCCACGAAAATAAAACTAAGAGAATTGCACTTAAAGAAGCCAAATAAGGATTTAATTTAATATCTTTTCTAAATAAATAAACGATCATTCCCAAACTAAAATACATAAACAACTGAACATACTGAAAAACCGCAACAGAGGGATCGAGTTTTAAATTCACAAATAAAACCATGAAGAATAAAGGCACCATAATATATTTTTTAAGTAGCTTTAGTGATCCAAGTACCGCTACGATAATATAGAAGAAAAATTCATACCATAGCGTCCAAAGGGAACCATTAACTGCATTGGGATATGGATTGTTCTCAAAAACCCCAGGTAACCCGTATTGCATATTAACAAGCATGAACGATTCTAAATACCTTAACGTTCCTGTATTTAAAAAATAAGCTTTCACATCTATAGTTGTTAAAATTGGTCCTAAAACAAAAACCGTCAGGCAGATAAGTACGATGAGTGCTGGATAAATTCGTAAAATCCGGTTTCTAAAATATTCAAACACATTATTGCATCGCTCAAAACTATAAGTAATCAAAAAGCCACTAATAATAAAGAAAATACTTACACCAAGTCCACCGAAAGTCTCTTGACCTTTTGTTAACCTAATAAATGGTTCATTAGCATTTGAACCTAATGTCAAAGGATATGAGTGTGAGAGTATAACCAAAATTGCTGCAATAAGCCTCAGTAAGTCGAAATTATTTTCTCGACTGTTGAAACAATCATCAATACTTTTTCTATTGCTTTTTTTCATATTTTTTCCTTTTAGTTGGATCTGAATACACGTGTCAATTTCCAACTTTTTGAATTTTGAGCATTGCTAATGAATTCATCCAATTCTGATTCAGCAGCACTAAAGACTTCTGGAACACAAGTCTTTTTACCAAACAGATGTTTTACCAACCGTAGCGGCTTTGTAAGATTCCAAGAGTTCGACACTAAAATAAGATGAGCTATTTCCCTTTTTTGTATAAGCTGATCATCGAGGGGCATAGATAATCCAGAATTCAGGTTTTGACGTTCTGAAAGCATCCCCACCAAAGAAGCAATGCGCTTTGCATTACCTGGTGGCATAATCAAATATTGCGAATTAAATTTATTCTGGACGTAGCGATAATTATCTTCCCATTCTTGATTGTTATGAAGTGATTGCGAACTAGTCCCTTTAAGCCACCATCTGTAAATATTAGTAACCGCATGGCTAGATGCTACACCACAAATAAAAGCTGATCGAACTATAAAATCCCAGTCTTCAATAGTATTGATAGTTTCATCAAATCTCAATCCAAAATCATGGTAAATGGATCGTGGAAATGCTAAACACAGTCCAGGACACTGATTATGATGTAGCATAGTGATAAAATCAAATTCAGCCGGATAATCTCTTAAAAAACCAGAAACAGCCCTAGAACTTTTCTTGCTAAAAGTTGTAGTTGTTGGCTCATATTCTTGTCTTACCGAAACAGACTTCAATATTTTACCATAATTATCTTTAGCAAGGTTTTTGAACTCTTCTACCCAATTACTGAACACAATGTCATCATCATCAAGAATCGTGATATATTGTCCTCTAGCATTTTCGAATCCGAAATTTAATGGCGTAGAACGATTACCACCATTGACTCTTATTAATCGAATTTTAGAGCGGATCCATTCAGGATTAGCATTAATAATACTCTCTACCAATAACTGATTCTCCACAGTCAAATTATGTCCAACAACAAGCACTTCGAAATCAGTACATTCCTGTCCTGTTAAGCAAAGTAACACTTCTTTTAATTCCTCTGGTCTATCCCCAACCGTTCTCGTTACAATAGATAAAAACGGTCTATCTTGCTGTTTAACAGGTGCCTGTGAGGGATGGCTGGCAATGAACATCCGAACCAGTTGATTTACCTTACCATCTGATTTCATATTCCCCCTCAAATTTAAAAGCAATTGACGTAAGGAAGATGTTTCAGCAAGCGTTAATAATTCCTTTGGAAAGTGTTGATCACTTCTCTCCAATATAACATCCTTTTTATTGATTTGATGCATACCGTGTTTCTTACATATATTCACTAATTTTTCCTCAGTGAAAATATTAATATGAGTTTCATCCAACAACCCTGTGTTTGTCTCGTCGAATTTATGACATAACAATTTAAAGACCACATCGTCGTGAGCAAAATTCGGCACACTAATAACTACAGGCGCATGATGTTTCTTAGAAAGAGTGCTGACTGTCTGTAGTAAATCCTCAATGTATAACACATGCTCGAATGTATCAATAATTGATATCGATGAAACGGCTCGACCATTAAGGATTTTTTCAATAAACTCAAGATTAGCGGTATAGCTCGAAAGTTGATAACAATATGCCTCTTTACCCTCTGAGTGAAGATGATTAACAGCGTCTTGATCTGCATCAATACCAATGTAATGCAGTTTATGATCTCCAATCAATTCATCGCTAATTGCTCCCCAACCGCAGCCAATGTCAAGATGGACTCCTTGCTGCGGGAATTCAAATTGGCCTAATAAGTTCACTACGTGCCCATATACATTATCTTCTGCATATTGAAATTTATAAGGATAGTCATTCATACTTTTATTTTTCATAATAAAAACCTCATTTTGCCGTAATTATTATCGATGAATTCCCCTATTTTATGATTGGAATCAACTTGAACGGGGAGTTTATTTTCCCGTTCTCTGCTTTTAAATTCTTTAGCAGCCTTTACATAATAATTGATACCAGAATTTTCGAAATAAGTTAAGATATTTTTCAAAATATCCGGTCTTGACCATTTATAAGCCATTAATAAGCCTGCTTCTGCGGAATAATAGTCCTCAGCATCACTTGTCTGCCATGCCGCACTTTCAGAAAGAGTCTTATCATGGAAAGCCACGGCTGACGGCTGAAAAATAACCCGATAACCTTTTAGTCTAACCATCCATGAGAAATCAACATCATCACAGTACAGAAAAAAAGTATCCGCATCAAACCCATTTACTTCTTCAAAAACAGTCCTTGGAATAAGAACACAAGCTGTAGAAGCCCAACTTGTCTCACCAGTTTTAGGATTGTATAATTTCGGGTGTTCCACTGGCAATTGCTTGGCCTCAACAATGCCCACTTTTTGTTTCACATTATCATAGGGTAGAGCTAACTGAAGAATTGTGTCTGGTGCCAGTAGGATGTCAGGATTAATAATCATAATAAAATCGGATTGAGAATGATTGGCTAATCGATTATGCCCCCGTGCAGAGCCCAAATTCGATTCGAAACAATCGTATTTGATCTTAATGTATTCTCCATACTCTGCATTAAGATTTTCAATCTCTTGCTCTGTGAACACGGGCTGCTGAGAACCATCCCCGTAATATATTGAAATTTCCTCAAAAACTTGATCATGTATCGCAAAGTCCACTGCTCTAACGATACTTTTAATGGACCGAATAATGCGTTCTTGCTCATTGTTATATAATACTGTTTGAATTTGCAGACTCTTTTTACGAAGCATCATTACTCTCCCTTTGTAGTGTGACTTATTCTCCTAATTGATTATCGATCCAGTCGCATAACAAATTCATACCTTCACCCAAAGAGACTTTTGGACTCCAATTCAAGTTTTCCAAGGTATCTGAAATATCCGCTTGGGCATGACGAACATCGCCATTACGATATTTCCCGCATACTTCCGGAAATGGTGCTTCATAGCGATTAGCTACCAATTCAGCGACTTCTTTAATTGTTGCACCGTATCCACTCCCAATATCAAAGACTTTTCCATTAGCATTTTCATTTATCATAACCTCATAAATAGCATGGGCAACATCCGTTATGAAAACAAAATCCCTCAACATCATACCGTCTTCATACAAAGGAATACTTTGTTTTTGTTTAGCTAGTCTCACGAAAAGAGAAACAATGCCTGTATAAGAATTAATTAAAGACTGTCCGGGACCATAAACATTTTGCAAACGAAGTATCGTGAAATTAACACCATATGCGTTGCACCAACAAGTAACCAAATGTTCCTGAGCAAGCTTAGTTGCACCATAAATACTAGTCGGCATAGGAATTGTATGATTTTTATTCATCGGAAGGAAGGCGGAGTCTTTAAAGTCCCACTCACCATGTGCAAGTTGTTTATTAGTTCTTTGTCCCGGGTAAAAGGAGTTCTTTTCATTACTTATCCATTTCCCCTCACCGTAGACTGCTCTACTACTGGAAAGCACAATTTTAGAAGGGATTGCATTGTTTCTAACTAATGCATCTAGCATTTGTGTCGTTCCCACTACATTTACATTGGCATGACGACTGCTCTCCGTTAACGATTGTCCCGTTCCAGTCTCAGCTGCCAAATGCAAGATTAAATCAGGCTTCCATTTCGAAAGAACTTCGTCCCAAGTAACAGGATCAGTAACATCAGCCACGAATAAATTGACTTTTGGGGACAACTGCGCTGGCCTTTGTCTTAATTTATGTATTTGGGGATGTAAATTATCGATAACAATAATGTTATCAAAAGCATCCTCGATTAATGTCGACACTTCACATCCGATAAACCCTGCTCCACCCGTAATAAGACAAGTTTTCACAATAAACTCTCCTTAGATATTTTTTAATTTATTCAAATTCCTTAGTAAAAATCTATAAACAGCATAAAGAAGTCTATATTTATTCTTTAAGGAATTTGTTTGGTTTTGCTCAATTAAATCCATTACATTTACTGAAACCTCGTATCCATTCATTTGACAAAAATATTCTTTTTGCTTTTCTCTAACATAATCTAATGCATTGTCCAAAATTTGCTGACGAGTTTGAATTTGCGCTGAATGAAAAGGAACACGATATAAGGATGTGGTCTTGTCCACAAAATAGAAATCATTCTCCAACGCCAATCTCATCCAAAAATCCCAATCTTCCAAAGCATCCATTTTCTCATCAAAATATATTTTATCTCGCACGAGCTCCTTGCTAAACATAACACATTGTATTGGTAAATAATTTTGGTAGAATAATTTCACTCTATTAAATTTATTCTTAAAAACTACTTTGTACTCATGATTTCTTTTTGTGCGATCAGAGAAGTACTCCGTAGGAACCTCAAAGGCAACAGAATATGCAACAGAAATAGAATGATTAGACAATTCGTTAACAAGCACTTCTACGTGATCAGAAAACAGTAAATCATCATCATCTAAAAAGTTAAGGAATTCTCCATTTGCCTTATCTAAAGCAATATTAGCAGCTTTGGAACGTCCAACTTTTTCATCCGTACTAAAAAATGCAATATTAAGATCATGGAAATCTTCATTTATTAGTTTCTCTGAAAGCCTGCTCCCATCCTCTACAACAATTACTTCTATATTAGTATACGTTTGGTTTCTAATGCTCGTCAAAGCCTCTTTTAGTAGTTCCGTTCTACCTATCGTTCTAACTAGAATAGAAACAAGCGGTTTGTATTCCTGTTGTATGAAATTATAATAAAACCCTCCAGTTCTTGTCACCTCGTAATCCCAACCAACGAATGTGGGTTTAAGTTTTTTCAAGGTTAACCTATAAAAAGAAGGAATTCTCCAAATGTTCCGAATATATGCCAATATCAATCTCTTTCTAATACCATTAATCGGTTTATTTCTAATAAGCATATATAAAAACTTAATATGCCATAAAATAATATGACGGATTGAACCATATCTAACTTTTAAATTCAGGTTATTTATTAAGCTATTGATAAATTGGTTCGGTTTGATTTCATTAACTTCTTTATACGAATAATGATTGATAATACAATGGGGCATATAAATTAGACGATAGCCTTTGGAACGAATTCTCCAGCTTAAATCAACATCTTCCGCATACATAAATATGGCTTTATCAAAGCCTTTAACTTCAGTAAACACATCCCTTCGGACAATAAAAGCAGCACCAGAAATCCAACTTGTGGAAAGGCTTATAGGGTCATAGTACTTGGGATGTTCATAGGGAAATTGTCTGAACTCCCATGCTGCAACATCATCTATACTGCGTTTGATAATCATGGACGCATTAAGAATAGAATCCTCCAGAACTTCCGTATCAATATTTAAGAAAAATATATATTCTGATTTCCCTTGTGCCGCAGCCATATTATTCGCTACCCCAAAGCCTACATTTGTACTGCTTTGAATCAGCTTAATGCTTCCAAAACAAGATTTATATTTAAGAATCTCTAATTCAATTTTTGAGATAGTTGAATCTGAAGATGCGTTATCAATAATAAAGAGGTTTAATTTCTCTTTAGGATAATGACAACGAGATATGCTGCCAATACACTTCTCGACCCATTTCTCCGAATTGTATGTGACGATGATAATATCTAAATCCATTTAAAGACTTCCCTTCACCCATGCTCCTTCAGGTCCTCGTTAGTTTGAGTTTGAAGGCTCATGTATTGATTACATATTTCTTCAACGTGACCATAGCCGATTAGTTTGCCTCCATTAAGTAAAAAAGCTCTTTGACACATTCCTCTGATCTGTTCGATAGAATGCGAAACCATTATGACTGTAGTGTCGTCTGTAATCATAGATTTGATTCTCTCTTCACATTTTTGCTGGAATTTATAATCCCCTACAGATAGTATTTCATCAACAATCAAAATATCCGGTTTTACTACAGTAGCTATACTAAATCCAATCCGGGCAACCATCCCAGAAGAATAGTTTTTTAAAGGAACGTCAAGAAAGGAATGAATTTCTGCAAAATCAACTATATCATCGAATTTACTTTCAATAAATTTTCGGGAGTATCCTAAAATAGCACCATTTAGGTAGATGTTTTCTCTTGCAGTAAGTTCCATGTCAAACCCAGCACCAAGTTCAATTAATGGAGCAATCTTACCATTCGTCTCCACTTGCCCGTCTGTTGGGTTCAACACTCCTGCTATGGTCTTCAATAAAGTGCTTTTACCAGCACCGTTAAATCCCAGTATTCCAACTACCTCACCTTTGAAAATAGACAACGAGATATGATTCAAAGCATGGAATTTCTCAGAAACAAGCTGTCTTTTAATTTTTTTAATTATAAACTCTTTGAAGCCACTTATATTTTCTTTATGCAAATCGAAGACAACAGACACATCTTTCAAGTTAATTGCTAAGGTTTCCATTTATTCACCTCATACAAAAAGAACAATTTTGTTTTCGTTTTTCTTAAAAATCTTATAACCTAAAAGAAGCGATACAAGGCAGTAAGTTATGGCAAGTACGTTTAATTTAAGATCTGGCAATTGCCCATCTAGAACCAACGTTCTAAAGTAGTATATGAATACATATATAGGATTTAGCTCCACAAAAAACCTGTAAGTTTCCGGTATAATTTCAATCGGATAAAATGTTGCTGAGAAAAAGGATAACAAACTCAAGAAAATTCCGTATATATGCAAAATATCTCTATAAAAAACGGTCAATGAGGAGAGTATCAGTCCAATACCTATAGAAAACAAAAACACAAACAAAATGGGAATGAAAAACAGAACTGATGTTAACGGCAAGTTATATCCCATAAAAATAGTAATAATAAGAATAGCTATTAATGAAAATGACATATTCACTAGCGAGAAAAATATTTTCGAAAGTGGGAAGATATACTTGGGAGTATACACTTTTTTTATGAGAGAACCATTTTCAATCAAACCTGTTTGAGCTAGTCCAGTCGCTTCTGCAAAAAAAGCATACACAACTTGACCAATAAGAAAATAAATTGGAAAATCTTTAATCTGATTTTTAAACATAGTAGAGAAAATAATTGTAGTGATTGCCATAAATAGTAGTGGGTTAAGTACGCTCCATATGATCCCTAACGAAGAGCGTCTATATTTTTTTTTAAGGTCTCTTTTCACTAATTCGAATAATAACTCTCTATACCTGTATATTTCACTGAATATCTTCATACCCGTCTTCACACTTTCCTAATTAATAATGTAAATTAACTTTATTCTACCTTATGTCACCTAGCTTTGTTCTTTATATACCTTATGGTAGATGCAAATAATTCTCCTTGAATCTTTACATAATACAGCGCATGCCGAACACTAAATTTTTGCCGCTGAACATACTTCAGATGAATTAACGCTTCGTAAAGTCCACTTAGATAAACTTTCCCCCAACCCTTGGTAACAAAAAAAACATATTTTATTAAGAATCCGATAAGCAACATGGGGAGATTTATTAAAAGTTGAAAAAGAGGCATGTTTTTGTAGAATAAAAAAACATTATTCCTAGCAGACAGTTTTATTTTAAAATCGTTATACTGAGATCCGGACGTACCACTGCCAATGTGATATACGATGGCATCTTGACAATAATAATTATGATAACCGTACAACTTAGCTCTATAACCGATATCAACATCCTCAAGGTAGGCAAAAAAATCCTCATCAAATAGCCCAATTTCATTTAGTATAGATTTCCGATATATTGCAGCTCCTGCACAAGAACTGAAAATATGTCCACTTCCTTGAAATTCAGAAACTTTCTTCCCATCGCCCCGCTTAAAAGCCCAGCCGAAAAGTGTCAACTCATCTCCGGCGTCATCGATAATATCCCTTTCATCAAATCGGATCATATTACTCGACACCGAAAATGCTGACTTGCTTTGATTAATATGTCGGTATAACGATACTAACCAATTTCCATCCACCTCAGTATCATTATTGAGAAGTATGATGAATTCGCCTTTTGAAACATACATCCCTTCATTCACCGCTCTACTAAACCCATAATTCCGATCCAATTCGATGACAATAATTTCAGGGAATTCGGCTCGAACAAAGTCAACACTTAGGTCCGTTGATGCGTTATCGACCAAGATTACTTCAAAAGAAATCTCTGAGGTTTCTTTTTGTTCATATAAAGAGCGTAAGCATACTTCTAGAAATTTGCGCCCATTATAATTAGGTATAACAATTGAACAATTCACCATAATGGATTAGTCCATTTCGTTTAGATTTATTAAAAGTACCTCTACGGTTTTTTCTCTTGATTTCTACACTGACTTACTTTTATCTCTGTTTGTTGCAGCTACGAATTATATAGAAGCAAATATGCCCCTGATTCATTCGATATAAGTAGCTATTTTCATTGTCATCATCTGCCTCCTTAGAAATAAACAAATTAATGGTACCATACAAACCGCTGCATTGACAGTGGATATCCTTGTAACGTTAACTACGAGAATATGGAGTTAACCTTCCTCTTCCAACATGTCAATACATACACCGCGGTTTCGATTTTTTTTAGTCCTGTTCTCTGCCTAATCCATACGCAAAATGTTTAGTACACTGGCGTATGGCTTCATGCTGGTGCCAATTTTCTCAAAAAGCAAGCCCCATCACATCTGGGAAACTTTTTAAAATTTAGTAGCTAAGTAACTACTATTATAATAAAATAGATTGATATCTCCAAGGCTCCCCCCTTGAAAATGGGAACAGTTCAAAAAACAAAGGATGGTTAAGGTGTTTTAAAGGATAGTATGAAGAACACGGTTCGAACACCCTTAAGCAAGACAATAGAGAATTAACTTATAAGTATAGATGATTAAGATACGAAAAAAAATCAAAGTATAGTTTAAGGAATAGACTCTCTATGCTTTACGCTGTAGAATCGTAAGCGAATGCGAAAACGGTCAGCTTCTATGAACTAGGAGAATCTTCATAACTCAAATTCCAGCTAGTGGTTTCACCAGAAATTTTACTAATTTAGTGGGAGAGTTGCATTGAAAATGAGAGGAATTATTTTAGCCGGCGGTAGCGGTACACGCTTATATCCTTTGACGATGGTCACGAGTAAACAGTTGCTACCAATTTATGATAAACCTATGATATATTACCCCTTATCCACTTTAATGTTGGCTGGTATAAAGGATATTTTAGTTATCTCTACACCAGAAGACACACCTCGATTCACTAATCTTTTGGGCGATGGCTCACAGTTTGGGATTTCGCTAGAGTATATCGTTCAACCAAATCCAGATGGATTAGCACAAGCCTTTATTTTAGGTGAATCATTTATAGCAAATGATTCCGTAGCTATGATTCTTGGCGACAATATCTATTATGGAAACGGTATTCGCAAAATGTTGAAACGTGCAGCTAGCAAGGAAAAAGGTGCCACTGTTTTTGGTTATCATGTGCAAGATCCGGAGCGTTTCGGTGTGGTTGAATTTAATATTGATGGTAAAGTCCTTAGTGTTGAAGAAAAACCCCAATCTCCGAAATCAAACTATGCCATAACGGGTCTATACTTCTATGATAACCGCGTTGTGGAAATCGCAAAAAATGTTGAACCTTCCCCTCGAGGAGAATTGGAAATAACTTCAATTAATGAAGAATATCTAAAACTTGGAGAATTGGATGTTGAACTACTTGGTCGTGGCTATACATGGCTTGATACAGGTACTCATCAAAGCTTGGTGGATGCGACTAATTTTGTAAGAACAATTGAAGACCATCAAGGAATTAAGATTGCAGCTCTTGAAGAAATTGCATATATTAATGGATGGATTACTCAAGAACAATTGTTAAAATGTGGAGAAAAATTGAGTAAGACCGGATATGGTCAGTATTTAATAAAGGTTGCAACAGGAAAAATTCAATATTAAATAACAGAAAGTGTGAGTAAAATGAAATTTACTGAGTCTACGTTGAGTGGTGTATGGGTTATTGAACCAGCCATATTTGGAGACCACCGTGGGTGGTTCATGGAAACTTATAGTGAGAGGATATTCAAGGAACATGGTATTAATTTAAACTTTCTTCAAGACAATCAATCTTTTTCCGAAGCTAAAGGAACCCTGCGGGGTCTTCACTTCCAGTTAAACCCAAAAGCACAAAGTAAGCTAGTGCGTTGTACACAGGGGTCCATTTTTGATGTCGCTGTCGACCTCCGTAAAGGAAGTCCCAATTACGGAAAATGGTTCGGAATTGAGCTGTCCGCTGAAAATAAAAAGCAACTATTAATACCCAAGGGCTTTGCCCACGGCTTCATGACTCTAGTTGAGAATGTGGAAGTTCAATATAAAGTGGATGAACTGTACGCGCCAGATTGTGACGGAGGGATATTGTGGAACGATCCTTTTATAGGAATCAAGTGGCCTATTGATGTTGTTCCCGTTTTGTCAGCCAAAGATGAGCATGCGCCTCTTCTAAAAGATAGTCATCTCAATTTCGTCTATTGAAAGTTTCACAAAATAATGAATACACAATAAAATTGGCCTATACTTTCAAAGTTTCCAAGTGGAGCTTTAAGAGCATAGGCCAAGTATATTTTCATTCATTAATCTTCGACTTAGTTTGTGATTAATTTCCATTTATTTTAAGGTTAAACCAATAAATTCGTGCTAAAATATTGTCGTACCTACAGGAAAAGGAGATTATAACGTGTCGAAACCAGTATACGGTAAAAACGCTGTGCAGTCGAGAAATGTTGCAAAGATATCGGGCCCGGTGTGGGCATTAGTTGTTGGTTTTATTTTATTTTTATTCTGGACCCCGTTTCAGGTGGGATTGTTCAATGGGCAGTTAGTAGACTTTGAGAAACCAATCTATGTATCTGCATTGCTTGGAGCACTTATGCTACTTGTTTGGGTGGGCCTAGACTTCAAGAAGTTCAAGTTGGACGAGCAGCGGGACCTAGTAACCGTGTTTGCCGTGTTTCTCCCCATTACCTACGCATTGTCGCTGTTTGTCGCTGTTTCGCATTATATGGCGATGAATATGTTCTTTATTCAGGGCATGTACGCTGCTGTATTCATTATAGCGTTATATCTCTTCAAGCAAAAGCAAGTAAATGTTGTCATTGAGAACGCAGTGCTTACGATTGCTTATCTCATTGTAGGCTTTGGTCTCCTGAATTGGCTTGGAAGCGGGAAACTGGCCGGCAGTCTAGTGGGCTGGTTCTCCAATACTGTGCGCAATGGTAAATATTTAGATGCTGTGATGACAGATTCCAACGGTCTTCGACTAACTTCCATTTTTCAATATGCTAATACCTATGCAGCTTTTCTGATGGCATTTCTATTCGTTGCGGTATTCGCGCTGGTACGCTCGCGCAAATGGTATGGGACGTTGACACACGGCTTTATGTTAGTCCCTATCATTGTGTCCCTGCTGCTAACCCTCTCACGCGGCGGTCTTGTACTGCTTCCTGTGGTGTTTATATTGCTTCTATTGTTCTTAAAGCCTGCGCAACAAATTCTGTGGATTATCCATCTGGGCATTGCTGGGCTGGTATCCCTCGTCATTACCAACCAGGTTACGAATCTTGGTATAGAATTAAACACTGCCTTCTCCTCTTCAGCAGCGCTCAAGGGCTGGGGTTACCTTCTTGGAGCTTCGGTAGTTGTAGCGGGTCTTGGTTGGGTCATCCAACGTTTTGCCGCTCCATGGCTGCAAGAAAAGCTCGGAAGCTGGGCTTCCCGTAAATGGACAGGCTTATGGCTTCCACTGGGTTCCGTTGTGCTGGTTGGTCTTATAGCGTTCTTACTTATTGGTACAAGCGCCAAGAGCATCTTGCCTGGCAATATCGAGACACGTCTTGAAAATATCAACTTTAAGCAGCACAGTGTACTTGAACGCTTTACCTTCTACAAAGATGCTGTCAAAGTAGTGAAGGATTATCCGATCCTTGGTGCTGGCGGTGGCGGATGGTCTGCGCTTTATGAACATTACCAGAACAACCCTTATACAAGCCGTCAGGTACATAACTTCTTTTTACAGTTCCTGATCGAGGTTGGTATTTTAGGTTTCATTGTATTCATGGGCTTCATTCTCTATATCTTCTATAAATATATTCGTGGGTATGTGAGACGGGACAAAGATGAGTTCAATAACGGATTTTTCTTTCTCATTATTACGCTTTCCATTCTTATTCACAGCTTGCTGGACTTCAACATGAGTTATGCGTTTATGGGCATTCTTGTGTTTCTTGGCCTGGCCGGAATGGCTGCTGTCATGGACAGCAAACCACTACGCCGGAATTGGAACAAAGCTGGGCTTCGCCTAGGATATCTGGCGGTAATTACGTTAGGTTCCTTGTTCCTACTGTTCCTCTCAGTGACCTACATCAGCTCCAGCAATGCTGCAGTCAGTGCCAAGAGACTTATGGGTGTCAGCCAATCCTATGAAGAGATCAAAGCCTCTCTTACCAAAGCTTTGAAGAACCGTCCGACTCATCCTGAATCGGTAGTTTACCTCTCTTTAATGGATCAGCAAGTCTATAACCAAACCCAGGATGAGCAGTACCTGAACGAATCCTATAGCCTGGTAACCCGCGCGCTTAAGGATGAACCGTATAATAAGAATCTGTTGAACCAACTGGTGGCCTATTACAACCTCAAGGGTCAAAAAGATCTGGCTCTAGCCGTGTACCGGGATAATGCCGACAAGTTCAATTGGGACATCGAATGGTACAGCGCGCTGATCAGCAATTCTTTCGCGCTCGGTCAGGAAGCGTACAACCAGAAGGATTCAGCAAAAGAACAGGAATATTTCAAAACAGGACTGGCAGCCTATGACCATGTTGTAGCTGGTGTAGAACATCTTAAGACACTCCCTCCGGAACAACTGCAAGGACGGCCGTTCTCGGTCACTCCGGTTATCGCGCTAAATGCCGGTAAAATGCAATATATGTCCGGACAGATTGAGGCAGCAGCTGAAACGCTAAAGCTTGGTCTCGGTCAAGATTACACCGATCTGAACAACCGTGAAATTGCTCGCTGGTACTTGGCGGCACTGAAGAAAAATGGTGGTCAGGATCAAGCAGTATACGATCAGTTAATCGCTGCTGAGCCTACAGAAGCAGCACAAATCGATGAAATTGTAGCCACGCAATTCTAAATACCTGAATACATGCATTACACAAAAACACGGGTACCTTCCTTGAGAGGATAGTTACCCGTGTTTTGCATTTAGTAGATGAAAGTCGACTATTTCGTCGCTTTAGCTGCTTCACTCTCTATGATCTCTTTGAGATAAAGAAGCAAATCGTCTTTTAAATCTTCATGCTGGAGTGCATAATGTATTGTGGTTTGAATAAAGCCCATTTTCTCACCAACATCATGACGGTGGCCTTCAAAATCATAGGCAATAATCCGCTCCACTTCACTTAGGCGTGCTATGGCATCGGTAAGCTGGATTTCTCCGCCTACACCCACCTGTTGCTCACCCAGCATATCGAATATCCGTGGAGTCAGGATATATCGGCCTAGTATGGCCAGGTTAGAGGGCGCATCCTCGCGTTTAGGCTTCTCCACAAGGCGGTTGGCTTTGTAGACCCGATCAGCGATAGGAACTGCATCCACGACGCCATATCGGGACACCTCTTCCCAAGGCACAGGTTGAACACCGACAATAGAGGATTTATATTGGTCATAGACCTCAATCATTTGTTTCAGACAGGGCTTATTTGATTCGACAATGTCGTCACCGAGCAGAACGGCGAACGGCTCGTCCCCGATGAACTTGCGTGCGCACCAGATGGCATGACCGAGACCTCTCGGTTCCTTTTGCCGAATATAGTGGATGTCAGCCATTTCGGATGACTTGCGGACAGATTCCAGCAGTTCCCACTTCTGTTTCTCGGCCAAATTGAACTCCAGTTCGAACGAATTGTCAAAATGGTCCTCAATCGCACGTTTGCCTTTCCCCGTTACGATAATAATGTCCTCAATGCCGGAAGCTACAGCTTCCTCTACAATGTACTGGATAGTTGGCTTATCTACAATGGGTAGCATTTCTTTGGGCATGGCCTTGGTCGCAGGCAAAAAGCGTGTGCCGAGACCGGCAGCCGGGATAATGGCCTTACGAATCTTCATGACATAGGCTCCTTCTATTATAATCAATTCGATATCTCGCAGATGACGAATTAGCATATATATTTTTTAATTATAACAGTAATATCCCATTTATGGCAGTTCAGTGCTCCTTAAAAATTGCTGAATACTCTATCCACCCAAATCCCTTATAATAAAACAGGCGGACAATCCGGGAGATTTCCCGTGTTTGTCCACCTGTTGTGTATATCTTTAATTATTTTGCATTCACAAGTTGTCCGCGGGTAACACCAAGCTGGTTGGTAGCCTTGAGGCTCTTCCATACTTGGGTGCCGGAGATTTCACCACGCAGTGCACGGCTGTACAAGCTGATTACCTCAGCCACCTGTTCAGGTGTCTCTTCCAGGAACTCTACCCGGTATGAGGAGACTCCCAGCTCACGGAAGTTGTTCAAATACTCTGCACCGGATTGTTCTACGGCGTTATACACTGTGTTACGGCAGCCCTCATCCACACGTACAGGGTGGGACATACCGATCCGGTCCTGGAGAGACGCCCGATGCTCTTCGCACGGCCGTCCGCAGTTCGTGTAGTCTGTTCCTTCGCTCATGAAGGTACAATACACGCAGTGCTCAGTGTGGAACATCGGTAGATGCTGATGGATTACGATCTCCATCCGCGAGGTATCACTGCGGCCTAGCAGATCCACCATTTGTTGAATGTTCAGATCGTAGGATGGTGTCACCATATCGCATCCGGCTTCCAAGAACAGGTCAACGGCCTTGTGATTGGCGATATTCAGCGAGAAGTCGCCAATCAATCGTGGATGAACAGCATCCGGCTGTTCCATCCGGCGGCGCAGATAGTAATACAATGCGCCTGTATTGCGCACCAGCACCGCATCCGGCTGAAGACGCAGGATGTTAGCATGGTAGCCGTTCTCGTTCGGCATGTGGATACGCGGCGTTGCCAGCGCAATGCTTGCGCCCGCAGCCCGCACAGCCTCCACGGCTGCCGGGAACTGCTTGATGAACTCAAAGTCGGCGTAAATGTTCTTCACGCCGGCCTTGAGTGCAGCCTCAACCTGCGGGAGGCTGCGGCACAGCGCGGTAAGTCCTGACGCGCCCTGCACACCCCAGCCATCCCGCACAGCCGGAATGGCTGCTTCAGCGACGCCCCTGCGGGTCGCGTCGCCGTAGACCTCTACCGCCCGTTTCACGTAGACGGGCGGTTTCGGGCGCTCGCCCGCAAGCAGCTCCACCGCGCGGCGGCGGATGCTGTTCAGCTCGCGCATAGGCACGATGACGTCGCCTTCCAGATGCGACTCCAGCGCCTCTAGCTGGAACACCGTGCCGCCCAAGCGGCCGAATTGTTCTTCCAGCAGGGCGGCGTCCATCGGACGCTTTTGCGCAGTCTCCAGCGCAAGCTCCGAATCCACCTGGACGGTCACGCCCTTCTGCGTGTCCGTCCACCAAGTCTCCAGCTTCTCACCGGCGCGGCCACTGACCTTCACCTGAACCGGGAATACCCGGTATGGCTTCTCGGTCTCGTAAGACTGACGCAACGCTTTGTCCAGCGCTGGGTCATTGGTTTTCCAGATCCGGTCACCGACATGCAAACGGCGCAGATCCACATCATTACGTCCAGCAATAATATCAACAACCCAGCCTTCACCGGCTTCACCTTCCAGCTTTACGCCTTTACGACGCAAGTCGTAGACGCGTCCGCCTTCTTCCTTCTTCGTAGGATCACCTGCGTCGAATACAATCCCGTCACCACGTTTGAGCGGTGCGTGAATGCGGCAGACTACACCGTCGCGCAGAATTTGTTCAACCGTGCCAAGGTAAACACCACGGCTTTTCGGGAAAGTTCCGTCAACCAGTTTCTTATTGTTCGTTCCATCTAGGAAGCCATGCGTGAAGCCCCGCGAGAAGCTCTGCTGCAGCTCGCGCATTTCTTCCTTAGATGGCGCAGACCACTCCCCGTCAAAGTAACGGTCGATGGCCTTACGGTATTTGCTAACCACGTTAGCTACGTACTCAGGCGTTTTAAGACGTCCTTCGATTTTAAAAGAGGTTACACCCGCTTCAATCAATTCCGGCATCAGTTCAATGGCCGCCAAGTCCTTCGGTGAAAGCAGGTACGTCACATCACCCATCGGTTTGATCTCACCATCGACCATCAGGTCATATGGCAAACGGCAGGCCTGCGCACATTCCCCACGGTTGGCGGAGCGTCCGCCCCACATTTCCGAGGTTAGACATTGACCGGAATAGGAGACGCAAAGCGCACCATGAACGAATACTTCCATCGGCAGACGTGCCTGATCACCGATCGTGCGAATCTGCTTCAAGTTATTTTCGCGGCCCAGTACCACACGTTCCATCCCGAACGGCTTTGTAAATTCAACCGCCTCCGGCGAAGTAATGGTCATCTGTGTGGAACCATGAATCGGGAAGTCCGGGGAAATCTCGCGGATCAGCTTAACCAGTCCCAAATCCTGTACAATCACCGCATCTACACCTGCATCCACGCAGGCATCAATCAGTTCCTTAGCTTCAGGTAGTTCATTCTCAAACACAAGTATATTAAAGGTCAGAAAGCCTTTTACACCATAGCTGTGTAGAAAAGCCATAATCTCCGGCAGCTCGTCCATGCGGAAGTTGTTCGCTCTAGCCCGTGCATTAAATTTCTCTACGCCAAAAAAGACAGCGTCCGCTCCGTTCGCCACAGCCGCCCGCATACAGTCCCAGTCACCAGCCGGAGCCAGCAACTCCACGTCTTCTCTGCGTATGTCCTGCTCTTTCATTTATATCCTCCCAAACCGTCCAAGACGGGTCATTTCTATACGTTTAACTTATTTATTGTATCAAAAATCACACCTATTCGCCATGTGTTTGCCAATATTTAATATAACCCCGATTGTACATAATCCGCTTCTATCGCAAATAAAAAGACACCTTTATTTCGCCACGGCGGTAAAGGAGTCTTTCGGACTTCACTTTTCAGTTATCCTGGATTGCCCTTATTTTAGCTCAACCAGTTCATCACCATGGCATAATCGGAAACGACGAAGACAAGCAAGCTCACTGCACCAAAAGCAATGGCGAATTTGTTCTTCTGCGGAGCCTTCAGCAGCCGTACTACCCCAACCAAGATGAGGATCGTGAACAAAATCATGAATACATCAAAGGTATGAAATTTAGACGGTTCTTGCGCGGCAGCTTCTGCAAGCAGCATGGCGATACCTCCTCAAAAGTTTTGTCAAGCAAGCACCTTTATTCCCATATTCCCTTCTATGTTATCGCTACCATTTGGGCTGCGCAAGAGGTATTGTGCAAAAAATGAGGTAAATGTCATAAAAAATATAATTTTCATCCATTTTTCACTTAAAAGAGATGATTTTCATCATTTACAAAAAGGGATGATCCCAAACTCTCCCCTCTGTGCCATCTCGCTTGCTTTTACTTTTTTGTTCAGCTTGTATAAGCTTACCTTTCTTTTGGCTATGTAAAAAGAGCCACGCTATCGCGTGGCCCTCTACCTAAGATTACATCCTCTAGCTAATATCCGATGTCTCCAACCGCAGAGCTTCGGTCCGCTCCGTGTCACGGAGCAGGATAGGCTTCAAGTATCTGCCCGTGTAAGACGCCTCAACAGTAATCAGCTTTTCTGGTGTGCCTGTAGCCAGCACGGTTCCTCCACCGCTGCCGCCTTCTGGTCCCATATCGATCAGATAATCGGCGGTCTTGATGACATCCAGATTATGCTCAATGACCAGCACAGATTCTCCGGAGTCTACAAGGCGATGTAGCACTTCCAGCAGGCGGCCGATGTCATCCACATGCAACCCGGTAGTAGGCTCGTCCAGGATATACAGGGTCTTGCCTGTGCTGCGGCGGTACAATTCAGAAGCCAGCTTCACACGCTGTGCTTCCCCACCGGACAGTGTCGTTCCCGGCTGGCCAATCTTGATGTACCCGAGGCCAACATCAAGCAGCGTCTGCATTTTACGGTGAATACGCGGAATGTTAACGAAGAATTCCGTCGCATCCTCCACAGTCATTTCAAGCACATCGGAAATATTTTTGCCTTTATATTTTACTTCCAGAGTCTCACGATTATATCGCTTGCCTTTGCAGACCTCACAAGGCACATAGACGTCAGGCAGGAAGTGCATCTCGATCTTGATGATTCCGTCCCCACGGCAGGCCTCGCAACGCCCACCCTTGACGTTGAAGCTGAAGCGTCCCTTCTGGAAACCGCGCACCTTAGCTTCATTAGTCTTGGCGAACAGATCACGAATGTCATCGAACACGCCGGTATAGGTGGCCGGATTAGAACGCGGAGTCCGTCCGATTGGCGACTGGTCAATTTCAATCACCTTGTCCAGATTCTCAAGCCCTCTGATCTCCTTGTGCAGTCCCGGACGAACCTTCACTGCTTTGTTCAGATGGCGAGCGAGACTCTTATACAAAATCTCATTGACCAACGAAGACTTACCGGACCCCGATACGCCTGTTACAGCCGTAAAGACACCGAGTGGGATTTTAACATTGACGTTCTTCAGATTATTCTCTTTAGCACCACGGATCTCCAGCCAACGATCATCCGTCGGACGGCGCTTGGAGGTGACAGGGATAAATTTCCGACCGCTTAAATATTCTCCTGTCAAGGAATTAGGGTCCTTCATAATCTCTTCCGGTGTACCCTGAGCAATGACTTGTCCTCCATGAATCCCTGCACCTGGGCCGATATCAATGATATAATCGGCAGCCATCATCGTGTCCTCATCATGCTCTACCACAATCAAGGTGTTGCCAAGGTCACGCATATGCGCAAGGGTAGAAATCAAGCGATCATTATCACGCTGGTGCAACCCAATACTCGGCTCATCCAGAATATACAGTACGCCCATGAGGCTGGAGCCGATCTGAGTCGCCAGCCGGATACGCTGTGCTTCCCCCCCGGACAAGGAGCCTGCTGCCCGGCTGAGTGTCAGGTAATCCAGGCCTACGTTTACCAAAAAGCCGAGACGGCTGCTGATTTCTTTGAGAATCAAGTTGGCAATGGCTTGCTCTTTCTCAGAAAGAACAACATGTTCAAAGAAATGCTCGCAATCACCAATAGAAAGATCCGTAACATCAGCAATATTGCGATCATTGATCGTCACTGCCAGAATCTCTTTCTTGAGGCGTTTACCTTTGCAGACATGACAAGGCTTCGCGCTCATAAACCCTTCGATGAACTCACGGATCCCGTCCGAAGCCGTCTCGCGGTAGCGACGCTCCAGATTGGGAATGATACCTTCAAAGGCAACCAAAGCATCTTTCTTTTGCCCAAAATCATTTTCGTAACGGAAACGTATCTTCTCACTACCTGTGCCGTTCAACAGCTTATCCATATGATCCGGTGTCAGTTCGCTTACCTGTATGTCTTGTGGAATATTAAAATGCTCACAGACAGACTTCAAAAATTGCGGGTAGTAATTGGAGGTGCTTCCGGTCCAGGCAAGGAAGGCCCCGTCTTCAATAGATTTCCCCGTATCTGGAATCAACAGATCAGGATCGACCACCATTTTCACACCAAGACCATCGCACTCACCGCAAGCTCCGAACGGGCTGTTGAAGGAGAACATCCGCGGCGCCAATTCTTCGATACTAAATCCACAGACTGGGCATGCGAAGTTGGAGCTGAACAGCAACTCTTCCTGGTCAATAATATCAACGAGGATTTTGCCGCCCGACAACTTCAGCGCAGTCTCAATGGAATCTGTCAGCCGGGTCTCGATATCTTCCTTGATGACAATCCGGTCCACAACTACTTCGATGGTATGCTTCTTGTTCTTCTCCAGCTCGATATCCTCGCTTACATCACGCAATTCACCATCCACGCGCACGCGAACAAAGCCTTGCTTGGAAATATCCGTGAAAAGACCTTTATGCTCGCCCTTACGTCCTGAAATCACAGGAGCCAGTATCTGCAGACGTGTCCGTTCTGGATACTGCATAATACGATCCACCATCTGTTCAACTGTCTGCGAAGTGATTTCAATACCATGGTCCGGGCAATGCGGATGACCGATACGTGCGAACAAAAGCCGCAGGTAATCATAGATTTCTGTGACCGTCCCTACCGTGGAACGAGGGTTGCGGCTAGTGGTCTTCTGGTCGATGGAGATTGCTGGCGACAATCCATCGATGGAGTCTACATCCGGCTTCTCCATTTGTCCCAGAAACTGGCGTGCGTAGGCCGACAGCGATTCAACGTAACGTCGCTGCCCTTCAGCATAAATCGTGTCGAACGCCAGCGACGATTTGCCGGAACCACTAAGTCCCGTCAGCACGACGAAGCGGTCACGGGGGATCGTCACGTCTATATTTTTAAGATTGTGCGCCCTAGCGCCTTTAATTACAATATTTTCGTTCGCCAACACTATAACCTCCTAGAGTTCACCCACCCCACTTAACCTTCCGGCTAGACCCGAAGAGCTAAAACTCTCAGGATATCGCTCAAGAAACTGTAGTGATGGGTGGGATTGTGCGGAATGGATCGACTGAACTGAAAGCCGTACAAAGGAATGATCTAAAAAGAACGGCCTGGGATAGCACCGTTCAAATAATATTCTTTTATCGTAAAAAAGAGCGACTTTACACCACTACTCGGCACGCAACTCCAACAAGGCATCACGAAGCTCTGCGGCACGTTCGAACTGTAGGTTCTTGGCCGCATCCTTCATCTCGGCTTCGAGACGCTGCATTAGAGACTGACGCTCTTTCTTGTTCATCTTGCTACCCGCTCCGGTCAGATAGTCAGCCTTCGATTCTGCAACCTTCGTTGCTTCGATGACATCACGTACCCGCTTATGGATCGTTGTTGGTGTAATACCATGCTTCTCATTATAGGCGATCTGAATGGAACGACGGCGCTGGGTCTCACTAATTGCCTTATCCATAGAGTCCGTGATTCGGTCACCGTACATCAGTACCCGTCCTTCGGAGTTCCGCGCGGCGCGCCCAATGGTCTGAATGAGCGAGCGCTCCGAACGAAGGAACCCTTCCTTGTCGGCATCAAGAATGGCAACCAATGATACTTCTGGTAAGTCCAGACCTTCTCTCAGCAAGTTAATCCCCACGAGCACATGGAACGTCCCCAGACGGAGATCGCGTAGAATGGCCATACGCTCCAAGGTTTTGATATCAGAGTGCATATAGCGGACCTTGATTCCGATTTCTTTAAGATAATCGGTCAGATCCTCCGACATTTTCTTAGTGAGAGTAGTGACGAGCACCCGTTCATCCTTGGCGATACGATCGTGAATCTCGCTGATCAGATCGTCGATCTGACCCTCGGTTGGACGAACCTCAATAATAGGGTCCAGCAGGCCAGTAGGCCGGATAATCTGCTGCACCATTGTTGGGCAATGCTCCATTTCATACGGTCCCGGTGTAGCCGACACATATACAAGCTGGCTTGCCTTGCCCTCGAACTCCTCAAATTTGAGCGGCCGGTTATCAAGCGCAGACGGCAATCGGAACCCGTGGTCTACGAGAACGTTCTTGCGCGCTTGGTCACCATTGTACATCGCCCGGATTTGTGGCAGCGTCACATGCGATTCATCTATGACAATAAGCATGTCATCCGGAAAATAATCCAATAGAGTATAGGGGGTCGCCCCCCGTTCCCGGAAGGTAAGCGGACCAGAATAGTTCTCGATCCCGGAGCAGAAGCCCACTTCCTTCATCATCTCGATATCATAGCGTGTACGCTGCTCTAACCGCTGTGCTTCCAAGAGCTTACCTGCATCGCGCAGCGCAGTCAGCCGCTCTTCCAGTTCACGCTCAATATTGACGAGCGCCACCCTCATAGTCTCTTCCTTCGTTACAAAGTGAGATGCCGGAAAAATAGCGACATGATCGCGCTCACCGATCAGTTCACCTGTCAGTACATCAATCTCTGTGATACGCTCGATCTCATCGCCGAACAATTCGACACGGATGGCATGCTCCCCTTGCGACGCCGGGAAGATCTCGATGACATCGCCCCGCACACGGAAGGTGCCGCGTACAAAATTCATATCATTACGCTGATACTGAATATCCACAAGCCGGCTCAGAATCTGGTTTCGCGGCTTCTCCATGCCAACCCGCAGCGATAGCAGCAACCCACCGTATTCCTGCGGCGAGCCGAGGCCATAGATACACGACACACTCGCCACGATAATTACATCACGACGTTCGAACAAAGAACTGGTCGCCGAGTGACGCAGCTTATCTATCTCTTCGTTTATGCTGGAATCTTTCTCAATGTAGGTATCGGAGGAAGGAATATAGGCTTCAGGCTGATAGTAATCGTAGTAGCTGACAAAATAGTCTACCGAGTTGCTAGGAAAGAACTCCTTAAACTCACTCGCAAGCTGTGCAGCCAATGTCTTATTATGTGCGATCACCAGTGTGGGGCGGTTAAGCTTCGAAATCATTTGTGCGATGGTAAAGGTCTTTCCCGTTCCTGTCGCTCCCAGCAGCGTCTGGTGCCTCTTGCCCTGCCGGATGCCTTCTACTAATTCCTCTATGGCATGAGGCTGATCGCCCTGGGGTGTATATTCGGACTCCAGTTCAAAAGTCTTCGTGCTGAGGACAATATCACTCATTTGCCCGTCTCTCCTCTATCGACTAAAATATATTAATATATTATTGTTATCTGAAAATAAGCTCTTCATACGATGGTGATAAAATTTGGAAGATAAGAATACTTGTTCCCGTTCATTATACAGTGTTGACGGTAACGTTGCAAACCATAATATATAGAAATTTAAGGAGCATGCAGCATGGATATTACATCAATAATCGGTATTGTAGCCGGACTCGCGGCCATGATCGGCGGCTTCTTCTGGGAAGGCGGAAGCCTCACCGGCCTGCTACAGCCGAATGCCGCCCTCATTGTGTTTGGAGGAACGCTTGCAGCTATACTGATCAGCTTTCCGGCATCCAGATTGCGCACCCTTCCTGCAGCGCTGTCGCTGGCCTTTGGCAAAAACGCCGGAAACACTGAAGAAAAAGCCGAAGAAATCATTGCAATGGCAGCGATTACGCGGCGCAACGGGGTTCTTGCTCTGGAGAAAAGGGCAGAGGAGCATCCTGACCCCTTCACCCGCGAAGGCCTGCAACTCATGATCGACGGTACCGACCCTGAGCAGGTCCGGCAAATCCTGGAGCTGGAGATGGACGCTCTGGAAGCCAAACATGAAAGCTATGCCAAGATTTTTGAGGCAGCCGGAGGCTATGCGCCTACTATGGGCATCATCGGTACGGTGATGGGTTTGATTCACGTACTAGGAAGTCTAACTGATCCTTCAAGCCTAGGTCCCTCCATCGCGGTCGCCTTTACGGCAACGCTGTATGGGGTTGCCAGCGCCAATCTTATTTTTTTACCCATTGCGTCCAAAATCAAATCCCGCAGCCAGGAGCAGCTGCATGTTATGGAAATGCTGCTCGTCGGTATCCTCGCACTTCGTAACGGGGAACATCAGCAACTGGTGCGCAAGAAGATGAATTCTTTCATTAATGATTCGGCTCCAGCTCCCGCTGAGTCTATCCGCTCAAGAGGCCATTCATGAGACAGCGAAATCGCCGAAAACAGAGAGGAACCGAACAGGACAGCCGTGACCGCTGGATGATCACTTACGCAGACCTTATTACGCTACTGCTTATTTTTTTCGTTGTTCTTTATGCAATGAGCAGCCTGGACACGGAGAAGTATAATGTCGTCACTGGCTCGTTATCCCAAACCTTCAAGAACGGGAGCGCCTTACCAGGCGGAGGCAACGGTCTTCTGGATGGGCAAAAAGGATTAAACGGCACCAGCCCAGGCCGGCAGTCGCAACCAGGTAGTCCGGCACCGGGAAAAGGGCAGGACGCAGGCGGAGCCGAGTCCAGCGAAGGACCTTCCCCAACGAAGTCGGACAACTTGAAACCTTCAGATCGAGAGCTGGCTTTTCGCGAGCAGGAAGCCCGGCTTGCCGAACTGATGGGCGTGATCACCAAATATGTAAAGGACAATAATCTGGGCGACCAGATCTTTGTAGCTGATAAGCCGCAAGGCATCGCGATCACACTCAGTGACCGTTTTCTATTCGATCCTGGCAACGCGGCGCTTAAAGCCCCTGCCCTTCCTGCGTTGAAGCAGCTGTCAGGTCTGTTCCACGGAATCGGTGCTACTATAAGCATTGAAGGCCACACCGACAACATGCCACTCTCTAAGCTATCCCGTTATAGCGACAACTGGGAGTTGTCCGGGGCCCGGGCCCTTTCTGTCCTGCGTTACTTTGTGGACAAAGAAGGGCTGAAGCCAAGTACATTCCAGTACGCGGGTTATGGCGATACGCGCCCGGCGTCCGACAATTCTACCGAAGCCGGACGGCAGAAGAACCGCCGCGTAGAGATTATCGTGCTGCGCCAGCTTCAGGGCAAATAACGGACTTATGCAGGTATAGTATATATACGAAAGTAAGAAAAGCTCCCGCGCCGCCTATTAAACGGCCGGGAGCTTTTCTCATACTTAATTAGCAATCACATCTATTTTTATGAGCATAAAGATCTAATTTTTCACTAATGCGAATTATCACCCCTATCTAAACTCATTCATAATTTCCGATAACAACCTAATAAATCGACTTTTCAAGAATGGAAAATCGTGTTATTGTCGAATTGTGAGGAATAGTTGATTTCAAAAGGGGATGACTTATGAAGTTTAGTATCAGCAACAAAATATTAACTGGTTTTTTAATTATTGCAATTTTTTTAGGATTTATCAGTTTCATATCTTTTTACTATTTACAGGAGATTGATGAATCGTACACCGATCTGGTTAGCAGGCGAGAGAAGATTTTAGCTAATTCCAAAGATATCCGAGCAGACTCTATACAGCAAATGAGCAGTTTACGCGATTATATGCTTAACCAGGACAAAGAGCAGCTTGATAAGCTGCATGATGTGAATGGGAAAATGTCAGAACTAGCGACCGCCACTTTAAGTATGGTACGGCGGGATATCGATAAAAACGACATCAAAAAATTGCAGGAACTGAATCAACAATTCAACGCAGATGCTACCAAGGTTGCTGCATTAATAGACTCAAATAAAGAAGCTGGAATAAAATCCTCTGCTGATGTACTTCAGATTGGTCGGGATATGCAGGAGCTTGCAAACACTATCGCTGACAGACAGCAGAAGCTGGTTGATGAGGGATCTCAAAACAATTCAGCGATGGTTGCCTCAATCAAAAGAGCAATTATGATTATTAGTATCGCAGCCTTCCTTCTGGCTATTCTTGTCGGAATCTTTATCTCCAGAATCATTTCCAAACCCATCGTTTCTATAGCTAACGCTGCCAAAGAAATCGCTTCGGGTAACTTGACTCTTAAAGCCATCGAGACGAAGAACCGGGATGAGGTCGGTGATTTAGCCAAATCCTTCAACCAAATGGTGACCAATCTTCGGGAACTGATTGCCCAAACCACTACAAGCGCTGAGCATTTGGCGGCGGCTTCGGAAGAATTGACGGCAAGCGCTCAACAGACCAACGTAGCGACAGAACAAATTGCTACCTTTATAGAAGAAGTGGCCACCGGATCAAACAAACAGACTCATAGCGTACGAGAAAGTGTGTTAGCCGTCAATGAAATGTCCTCAGGCGCACAACATATTGCTGCCAATGCACAAAATGTCTCCTCCTCCGCCTCTGAAGCCGCAGAAAAATCGTTTGAAGGCAGCCAGGTCATTCAACGGGTTATGGATCAGATGAGCTCCATCCACCAAACCATCAAAAATCTATCGAACGTGATTCATGGGTTGGAGACGAGATCCCAGGGCATTGGGGAAATTGTTAAAATAATTACCGACATCGCCGCACAAACAAACTTGCTGGCATTAAACGCTTCAATTGAAGCTGCACGGGCAGGAGAACAGGGCAGAGGATTTGCAGTAGTGGCAAGCCAAATTCGAAATCTAGCTGAACAGTCTTCCCATTCTTCACGCCAAATTGCCGAACTAATATCAACTATACAACAGGAAACACAGGACGCAACGCAATCTATGGAAGCCAGCATACTGGGAGTGGATGAAGGCATTCTTGTGGTACATATGGCAGGCACATCATTTGAACATATCGATCAGTCGGTACAAAGAGTATTGTCTCAAATTCAAGAGGTTGCTGCTGCTGCAGAAGAGATGTCTGCAAGTTCAGAACAAGTCAACGGTTTAATGGAATTTATATCTACGATCGCTCATGAATCCGCATCAGGCATTCAAGAGATCTCCACTTCAACAGAGGAGCAACTGGCCTCTATGGAAGAAATCTTCTCCTCTGCTTCATCTCTATCCCAAATGGCTGAACGGTTACATAGTCAAATCGACAGATTCAAGGTTTAGGCACGTTATCGCAATTAAAAATGTTGTAACAACAAAGAGCGAACGGGCATACACCCGTTCGCTCTTCAAATTAAATTAATGATTTCATCAAAAAACTCTCACTAAAACAACAATAAACGCGATAATTCCCGCCAGAATTAGCAGGTTCGTCACTTGTCTTATGAACCCTGGAGGACCTTCAAGATGCAATTTCTTTTCGTTGACATCAAAATTCGCTTTGGCTCCATAAGGGTCCATTGGTGGAGACTGCGGCGGTATGTTGTGATTATCGGACATAACGTCAGCTCCTTTTGCAAAGTTTTCTTAATTATAACATTTATATGCAATTATTCACAGTTACGTTTACTCACCTGTCACCATCTCGGGCTCACGGAACATGTATTTCAGTAGCGGTGGAGTGACAAGGGTTGTCACAATCACTACAATAATTACGGATGTGAAATACTCTGGATGCAGCAGTCCACTTTGTAGTCCAGTAGCCGCTATAATCAAGGCAACTTCACCCCTTGAAATCATACCTGCGCCGATAATTGCCGAGGAACGGGTGTTAAATCCGGTCAAACGTGCCCCAAGGCCTCCGCCCAGCATTTTGGTCAGAATAGCGACAACAGTAAGCAGCACGACAAAACCAATCTGTCCTCCTACACCAGCAAAGGTTACGTTCAATCCGATACTCACAAAAAACACCGGTACAAAAATTGAATATGCAATGGGCTCAATCTTGGTCTCTACCGTATGTTTGAATGAGGTCTGGGCAATAGCAATACCAGCAGCAAAAGCGCCGATAATCCCGGCCATCCCGAGCAATTCAGCAAAGTACGCATAACCAAAGCAGATCACGAGCGCTGCAGTAATCGTAGCCTCAGTAACTCTAAGTGGAGCAAGCCATTTCATTAGCCTTGGGACCAGGAAGGCACCCGCGATGATTGCGACGGCAAAAAACAGTACCTTTTTACCAATTAGAAGTCCGATAGACACTTCCGCCCCTGTACCGAAAAAGCTCATCAACACGGCCAGTAAAATCACTACCAGAATATCATCCACTACGGCAGCGCCAAGTATCGTCGAACCTTCGCCCGAATTCAACTTGTTCATGTCCTTCAAAACCTGAACAGAGATGCTCACAGAGGTGGCACTCAAAATGACTCCCATAAACAAGGCATTATGGTCAGTAAAACCGAACCATTCTCCTATAGCAAAGCCACCTGCAAAGGGTAATATGATCCCACCCACTGCCACAGCAAAAGCCGATTTCCAGTTCTTGCGGAGCTGCTCCAGATCCGTCTCCAGACCGGCTATGAACATCAGCAACAGCACGCCGATCTCCGACATGTAATGAATAAATTCCCCATCCTGCACCCAACCCAGCACTGCAGGTCCCAGTACAATTCCGATTATCAGCTTGCCGAGTACTGCCGGCTGCCCCAGTCTTACAGATAAATCCCCGGCCAACTTGGTAAATAACAAAATCAACATCAGATAAAGAATAAATTGCATGGTTTCTCCCACTCCTTTTTCTCTGTCCGGGCCCCTCCTATGAGATAATGATGTCCTAAAAAAGACAAAGAGGAGCCCTTGGTGACAGGCTCCTCCTAATAGCAATAAAATATGCAATTAAATACATGTACATTAATTATAACATGAGTTTACGCCGTTGTCGTTGTCTTCCCTTAGTGACTGTGCGTTATTATCTTAGCTCTTCAAGATCCACTGGTCGGGACCGGATCAATGCAGCCACAATGTCCTGTTCATTCTGTACCTGCGCGTTGCTGAATACTGCCTGATAGCATACTCCCTGCTCCAGCCAGAAGTAGCTGATAAAATCAGGCTCGTGTGGTGCGCTTAGTTCTCCGTCAACTTTATAGGGAGCTGTCTGCAATACTTCTTGCCCCCCTACAATGACCGGTGTTACCGGCACCTGAACCTGGCCACGATCGATTCGCCCAAACAGCGCTTGCCCATCATTCTTTATCTTTGCATACAGTCCATCATCCTTGATCTGTGCAAAAGTGAAACGTGCCAAATGCTCGTTGTCACTTGATGTTTCATCAACATATCTGTTATAGAGCACTCGTGACAACTCGTCTTGTTCATTCTCGGGATAACTAAAGTTGATTTTGCTGGTCTCATTGGCACGTTCAAGTTCATAGTTCAATACTTTCAAGGGAAACTTAGGTGTAAAACCTATGGACGAAGCTGCCAGCTCCAGGTCTTCCACGTCAAGGATATCAACAATCAGCAGATCTTTATTGACGTAAGTATTTTTCATCCGTTCATCAGGAAGATTCATGGAAGCTATTAATGATTCCGACTGTTCTTCGGTTAGCGAAGCACCACCAAGGTTCAGCTTATAACCGATTTCATTACGCTCCCACAAATAGTAGATATCTTTCAAGCGATTATCCTCAGTGGCATGGATCTGGAGAATATTTAAATCACCAATTACAATTTGCTGTTCTTGTATTTGAGCTTTATTTTCACGAATAACATTAATTCGTTGCTTCACCTTCTCTGCCATGTCCTCAAGAGTATATATCCCCTCGCTTGGCACTTGTTTTAAAGCCTCCAGGATAATTTGCCCTGTCCTGTATTTCCCACTTCCGGCCTCAAAAGTCAGGGTAGCACTATTCATAAGATCCGTGCCTTTATTGGCACCCGCTGCTGAGAGATGCGCCATCTTCAGTCCATAACCCATAGGGAGCACAGCCGGCGCCTCAAAGGCAAATCCCGCTTTCTTCACCGCTCTGTCCAATCGGTTATACTGCCGGCTGCCTTGAGCCGGAAGTATATCATTACTAACGATCTTCGGATCGTTAATTCCCACAGGGACTGTGCTTCCTGAAGCATTGGTAAGTGTAACTGCGCCAAGAATTACGATGAATAAGAGGGCAGTCATAGAGATTTTATAGGACCCTTTTTTAAATGAGCTAATCATGGAGATCCTCCTGACAAGTTCTTGCCGGCGACGGGAGTTCGAGTAATAGAGCAATGTCGGTGGACGCCCTGTAGCGGAGTAACGCTTCATAAAAGCAACCATCGTCATTCCGTAGGCTGGAGCTTCCTCCTCGCCCATTGTCTCCAGTACATAGGCGTCACAAGCCAGCTCTCTGTCGGCCTTGATCGCCTTCATACTAAGCCAGATCAGCGGATTGAGCCAATGAATCGCGGCGGCAATACCCCCGAGCAGGTTCCACAGCATATCCTTACGCTTATAGTGTGCCAACTCATGCGCTAGAATATGGGATAACTGTGCTGAATCCATCTCCCGAAGCAACGACTGAGGAACAAAGATCCACGGCTTCAGCAGACCAGAAATATAGGGACTTGCCAAAGAAGTACCCGTATAGAGCGGTAGGGGCCGGGAGATCTTGAACACCTCTCTTACTTCATCAAGAAGATTCAGAATATGGGGCTCAGTCACCTGGATCAACTGCTGTCTCCGACGGTCCATACGTCTTGCGAACACCGCAAGATGGATTAAGAGGATGAGGGTGCCCGAGGACCACACGATCGCCATAACCTTCATCAGCGTTGAAAATTGTTTAGTGATAGCGTTCTCGTCATTTCCAGCACCTTGATAAATTCCCTGTTGTTCCTCTGAGGCAGCACTCGGCTGATTTAGCACTCCCTCTTCCGGCAAAGGTACAGACAACTGTCCATCACCCATAGTGTGGCGTTGCCCAATCTGCTCTGCAGAATGTAGTAGCGTCTCTTTGACGTACCGGCCATAGTCCACCACCTTGAAAATACTAACCGGGCTTTCCGGGAATACCGGCATCAGCAACCGAATAATAACCAACAGCCATAGCCAATGCCGAATGCGCGGGGCCAGCGTTTGCCGGAACACCCTGCGAAGAACCAGTACCACAAGAATCACAACACTAGCTGCGAGAGTGGATTCGAGAAAAGCAGCAAATCCCGCATAGAATACATTCATCTTTGCTCACCGGCTGAGTTGTTCCCTTTACGGTCTTTTTTCTCGGTAAGAATCCGTTGCAGCTCTTCAATCTCCTGCTCGGACAATACGGCCTCTTCCAGAAAATTCGTCACCATCAGATCTGCAGCTCCGCCAAATACCCGTTGTAAAAAGGATTGGCTTTCTGCCTTCACGCATTCCTTCTCCGAAACTAAGGGATAGTAATGGTAGGTTCTACCTTCTTTGTTATAGCCAATGGCTTTCTTCTTTAGCAGCCTTGTGATAAACGTACGCACGGTCTGCTCACTCCACTGGATGTCATGAGGCAGCGTAGCGGCAATATGTTCTGCTGTGATGGGATGATCACTCCAAATAATCTTCATAATCTCCCACTCTGATTCGGATATTTTGGGTACAGGGGTCATAGGTGTTGCCTCCTCCATTTTATATCTACAAGTGTAATTCTAATCTCAGGGATAATATTACATTTGTAGATTTAGAAAGTCAAACCCTAATTTCCTGTTTCTTCAAAATAAAAAACCGCTCCCCCAAAAGTTATCTCTCGGGAGGAACGGTATATTAACTATCGTTTTAGAGTTGTCAGCCTATGCTCCGCTTCCCGCCTCATTAGGGCGGAGCGTCGCTGATCCAATCGCTAGCAATATAGCTGCCATGAGGCCCAAAATGGCGAACGGCAGCCACAGTTCGGACCAGCCACCTCCGGTTGCGGCGACATCAACCGCCTGCATTGCCCATTTTTGCGGAACAAAGTTGGCAATTTTCTGCATGTAATCTGGCATGATGGAGATCGGCCAGAAGCAGCCGCCTAACATACAGGTTGGCGTTAGAATGAGTGCGTTCAGCATACCGGTGTTGTTCTGGTTGCGGACTAGCCCTGTGATGGTGCTGGCAATCCCCATGGATACCAGCATAAAAGCGGCCAGCACCAGGAAGTAGAGATATAGCGGAACCCCGAAATCATATCCAAGAATTCCACGAGTCAACGTAAGTAATGTGATAATCTGAATTAACCCGACAAGAAAACTACCCAGGAAGTTGCCTATAGCGATCTCGTAAGCATGAACAGGAGCACTAAACATTCTCATCATGGTTCTGTCCCTGCGGTCTTTGACAATGATAGAGACGGAACTGGTCACAAGTCCCATCAGGAACAACAATGTAAACCCGGTGACACTAGTCTGCTCCGCTCGGGGATACAGATTATAATCGGTACGCTTACTTCCGACCTTATGCTGTTCAGCCTGCTGCAATACTGCTGAGAACTTAGATTCAGCATTGCCCCCGGCTGCGCTAGCCGTCCGCACTGCCTCAGCTGTATGGCCCATCCGCCCGGCAATTTCTCCAGCTTTGCGCTGTAGCATAATCGAGGTCTCCGAGACTTTCAGCTCGTAGAAGCTGATCTGTGGCTTCTTCCCGGCAAGCAGGTCCTCTGTATAAACAGGTGGAATGAATACGCCAGCCGTTCCTTTTTGATCCGTAACCTTAGCCTTTAGCTCTGCTTCGTCAGAAGTCTGGACGAGCTTGTAATCACCGGTAGCAGCAAGCTCCGCAATGACATGCCGTCCACCTGCTCCGCTATCCAGGTTGGCATACAGCACAATAGCAGGTTCCTCGCCTGAGCTGCCTGTGGTCGTTATAATTACCGACACCACAATACAAGGCAAAATAATATAGATGAGCAGACCGGAACGGGAACCAATGGTTCGTTTTGCCATATTCCAGGCAATGGTCATGATGTTACGCATGGTATCCCACCTTCCGGTATGAGATAAGGGCAGCGCCAAACAGGACAATACAGATCAGCGCCATGGCCAACAGATTAGGCATGATCCTGGATACATCTACATGCAGCATCATTCCGAGGATCGCCTGCATCATCCAATGGTTAATCGTGAACGTCCCCACTGAGTTGACCCAGGATTCGGGGAGGGGAGCCATCCCTCCGCTCAGAAATGTCATGCAGACGGTGAGCACAGTAATCACACTGCGGGCACTTGCTCCGCTTTTGAAAAACATGGACACTACGATAGATAGCGTCATGGACGCAATAATCATCAACAGACAGAAAAGTATCAGCAGAACTGGACGGTTACCCCAATACACGCCATACAGCCAATGCGATAGCAGAATAATAGCCGAACATTGCACGATAGAGACCGTACCCACACCAAGCATTTTTCCAATGAATAGCTGGGAGCCTTTGACGGGCATGGAATTCAAGCGAAACAATGTATGTTCTTCCTTTTCATTGAACAACGAAATATTAACGGTCAGGCCGCAATAGAGCAGGAACATTAAAAGCATCGATACCGCATAGAACTGGGTGGCGCTGTACGAGCCCCCGTCCTCCCCAAGCTCTCCTAACTTCAAAGGGGACGGAGTATTCTCATTCGAAGGGGCAAACGCTGCAAGACTTTCTGGACCCAAAATCGTTGCAGCCGCCTGAATATCATTGATATGGTCGACGAAGTTATCGAACACCGTACCGGCCACCAGGTTGTTGGTATGATCTTTGCCAAGGATAAACTCCAGCTGAGCCTGCTCCCCGTTCTGTACCTTCTGGTCAAAACCTGGGGGTACTATGACGGCATATCCATATTTCCCCGCTCGGAGCCCGCTCTCTGCCGCCTCCCGGCTTGGCAACGATATAGGAATGATGATATCTTGCAGCTCAGGTGTTGACAGAAAATCCGCCACAAGTGCCGATTCTGCCGTGTTCTTGGTCGGTAGATTCACTACACCAACCCGAACGGAGTGGATGGTCTGTTTACTTTGACTGCCTACTACCCCCGACAATGAGGTACCGAGCAGAAAGATCAGCAGAAGGGGCAGCAAGAACTGATTCAGCAGAAGCGCTCTCGAACGGAACAGTCGGCGAAGCTCGTAGGTCATAATGGTCCATGTATTCATTCTTTTATCCCACCTCCATTAATCCCGCAGTGACCGTCCGGTCAAACTCAGGAACAGTGTCTCTAGATTAGGCTCGTCGACATGCAGAGAAGCGATAATTCCTTCGTGTTTGGCGAAAATAAACAAGATATCCTGAAGCTCCCCCTGAGAAGAAGGTAGATAAATCTCCACAACATCCTCCCTGACCTCTACCCGGTTGATCCGAGGATGCAGACCCAGCTCCTGAATCAGCCCAGGGTTAATATTGCTTGCTTTGATCACGATTTTTTCTTCACGAGCCACCCGCTCCCGCAGCTCCTTCTCCGTACCGCAGGCGATGATATGGCCTTTATCCATGATCGCTACCCGATCACAAATAGCAGCGACCTCCTCCATGTAATGACTGGTATAAATCACCGTAGAACCAAGTTGGTTCAGTTTCTTGACCGATTCCAGAATATGATTGCGTGACTGTGGATCAATCCCCACGGTTGGTTCATCCATAATAATTAGGCGCGGACGATGCATAATGGCACAAGCAATATTCAATCTGCGCTTCATCCCCCCGGAAAAAGAAGACGGCTTATCCTTCGCCCGATCACTAAGCCCGGTAAAAGCCAGTGCCTCTTCCACACGTTCTTTCAACAACTTGCCACGCAATCCGTATAGTTTACCGAAGAACGTCACATTCTCCGCTGCCGTCATAACCTCATAGAGCGCAAGATCCTGCGGCACTAGCCCGATTCTGCGTTTCACCTCAAGGGGATTCGTCGCTACCGAAATTCCGTCTACCTCGATGCTACCGCCATCCATGGATAAGAGGCCGCAGAGCATGCTGATGGTTGTGCTTTTTCCTGCACCGTTCGGACCTAGCAAGCCGAAGATTTCCCCCTCCTGAATGCTGACGTTCAAATGGTCCACTGTCAATTTGCCGTCATATCGTTTCACTACATCGGTCAGTACCGCAAGTGCCATGCATCATCTCTCCTGTCAATTCAAACTGTTATGTCTTTATTGTATCGCGGGAAGCATAGAAGTTAAGGTACAGAAGGTCACTATATGAAGGTGACTAAAGTCATCTCCTGAAATTCACAGTCTGTGTGCTATGCTAAGTAATATAAAATGAATAAAAGGAAGGCACCGCTGTGAATCGAGAGCTGACATTGCTGCGTTATGGACTTATTGTGATCCCTGCGCTGATAACGATGCATATTCAGGAATATGCCGATTACGAGTTGTTCACTTTGCACCTGCTGATTCTTTTGTTGCTGGTCGTGATGGAAGGACAACTGCCTCTAGCCTTTAGGGCATTGCTCAGTGGCATTGAGATGTTATTCACAGCCTGGCTGTGTATTCAATATGGCCCATTGATGATCTTTCCCGCTATATCTTCCCTACTGCTCTACTCACAGCTTAAGCCGCGGCTGGTGCCGGTGGTCTTTACTACTGTGCATTTGATCGCACTTAACACCGCCTTTCATTCTAGCTCACAGCTCGCGATCACTTCCATCAATCTCGCCTTCCTGCTGGCTGCTTGTCTCATGGTACTATTGCACCGGGCCAAGCATGGGCAGGCCGAAACGCTGTTTCTCTATGATGAGCTGCGCAAACGGCATTTTGAGCTGGATGAGGCCCGAACCCGGCTTCAGCAATTCGCAGCCCAAGTCGAGAATACCGCCCAATCCGAAGAACGAGTTCGGATCGCCCGCCAATTGCACGATGATATTGGACATCGGCTGATTCGGGTGAAAATGATGATGGAAGCAGCCATTCATACGCTCCCTTCTTCCCCTGACACTGGAATGGCCCTCATGGTTCAGATTCGCGACCAGCTCGCAGCCAGCATGGATGATATGCGCGCAGCTGTTAGGCGTATTAACTACGCGCCTCAGCTCGAAGGTGTTTACGCACTGGACAGACTACTGGAGGAGACGGGCCGCGATACCGGAATAGTCACCTCCTACAAGGTGGAAGGCATGCCGTTCCAGCTCTACCCAAGCCTGCAAGTCGTGCTTTATAAAAATGCGCGCGAAGCCATCACTAATGGGCTGCGACATGGTAAGGCCACAGCGATTTCCATCAGACTTGGCTATTCAACCAGCGAGGTAACCATGGAGATTAGCAACAATGGCTTGCTTCCCCTTGATAAGAACCGATTACTGAATCGAGGAGGGATGGGACTAAAAGGCATGGAGGAACGGACCTCCCTGGTCGGCGGTACCTTGGAGCTGCGGCTGGAACCGGAGTTCACCCTAATCACTCGACTTCCAGTATATAAACAGTCTGAAATACTCTAGCTATATAAGTTGAGGCTCAACATCGTAATCAGAACTTGCCAAAACAACTTCTTCATAACACCCGGTTCAGCAGGTTGAAGCTCACTCAGGGGAGCTAACGGACCGTAACGTCTTTATTTGTGCATCAAGCTGCTCCTGGAACATGTAGTGGACTCAGATGACGTTATTCCCTCCTAAACAGCGGATTTTGAACAGGATTTCTGCCCATAGGAGCTCTGGGGTCCGTTATCTTCCTGAGTGGTTGAATCGATAGGCAATAAAGTCTCTGGAGTCCGTTGCTTGGCGAAGTAAGAAGTAAGAACTCATTTTGTGATAGATAAACGCTCTTTCCCCAAGAAAGCAATTATAGAAAGCATACGCTGTTTCTAGGTTTTATGCGTGAATTCCAGTATTTTAAAGCCATCTGGCGGCAAGTACGGCTGTTAGTCAAAAATCAGATTAAAGGAGATCTGCTGAATATTATGATCAAAGTTCTCATTGTTGACGACGATTCGTTTATCCGTGAAAGTCTGAAGGTGCTTTTGGGCATGGACGGCAATATAGAGGTAGTTGGGACAGCTGGAGACGGCAATGAGGCACTGGCTCTGCTGTCGGGGGGCTTAGCGGCAGACGTGGTGCTAATGGATATTCGCATGCCCGGTTGCGGAGGCGTTGAAGGCACACGGCTGATAAAAGCAAGCTATCCACAGATTTCGGTGTTGATGCTGACCACCTTCGACGATGATGAATATATTATCGAGGCCCTTCGGAACGGAGCGCAGGGATACTTGCTCAAGAACATCCCGCCAGACCGTATTATCCAGGGGATCAAAACTGTACATGAAGGCAACATGCTAATCCATCCCGATATTGCCCGTAAGCTGACTACCTTCCTAAAGCCCGCGGCACAACAGGAAAACACACCCGCGCAATGCCTTGAAGCTTACGGGCTAACCAAAGCGGAACAAGCTATCGTCGCTTCTATCGCCGAAGGTCACTCCAATAAGGAGATTGCCGGTGCCTTATTCCTGAGCGAAGGCACCGTCAAGAACTACATCACCGACATCCTGAGTAAGCTCAGCCTTCGCGACCGCACGCAGATTGCGATTTTTTATTTGAAGAACATTCGGGAGTGAGGTTATAGGTTGACTGACAGGCTGGTTAAAATCCTGGCGAGTGGTGATCGTGACTAGTGCTGGCAGGCGTGATGGCGAGCGGTGATCGTGAGTGGTGATCGTGACTTGCGCTGGGAGACATGATGACGAGTGGCAGCGACTAAAATCCCCAACGTTCCGCCATTGCATGACTAACCCCAGGTTAGAATCCTAACTTCATTCTACATAACAGATAAATAACTTAGCCCGCAGAAACAACTGGATAAACTCCCGTTATTCTGCCCGTTAAATCATAGTTTTGCAAGAATAACTGGAAAAGATCCTGTTATTTCCTCCCCATAGCCATGAAAACCTAATAAAGCGCCGGATTAACGGGAGTTTATCCTGTTAATCCGGCGCTTTATTTCATTTCACTTTATTTAACAGGATAATTTCCTGTTAAGCACAACTCGGACCTTCTACTGCTATAAAGTTAAAAGTTAGACAGGAGGACTCATTAGTCTCTTGTTCTAACTTCAGAAGACTTAGCTGTTCCACAGCTCTAGAGCACCTTACACGGCCAAGGATTATCTGCATCTACCTACCTTGGATTCAGCTTTTTTAGGCAAGCAAGCGTGGATGGATTGTCCAACTGCATCGCCAAAGGCCTAATCCGCTTTGGACTCGGCAGCGGATTTCGCCCGTTTAAGATCATTAGCCGCTGAGCGGTTGCTGCGGCTGAGGCTGGCCCGCAGACTGATGATGCCGAAGATGCTCGTTGGCTTCGCCAGCGCGATGGTCGTCTCATCCGGCTCTGGCGCAAGTATGATGCCGAGCTGGTGATGATCACCATCATAGATGGCGGTCTGCAGGTACTTGCTCTCGCCTGCCCGGTTCTGCACCTCCAGCTTGCAGAACGCCGGGTTCTTGCGCAGCGCCTCATGCAGCTGCGCGGCTTCGGTCAACAGGACCCCGTTGACCTTGAGCAGGACCTCGCCGGGCAGGATGCCCAGCTCCTGCCCGGGGCTGCCCGGCAGCACGGCCAGCACTTTGCGGCCGTGCGGGGGATGCACGAAGATGGGACTGCTGCTGCGCTCTTCCAGAGCGCTGTACCAGGACAGCCCTTCGTGCAGCAGGACCGCTGCGAGCGCCGCGAGCAGCGTCAGCGGGCTCCACCAGAAGGCCAGCAGGCTGAGGCCCAGCAGGACGCCGCTGTAGATCAGCAGCCGCCCTGCCGTACGGGCCGCTTTGCGCCCCGGCAGCAGGCTGTGCGTCATCTCGCTAAAGCCGATGATGACGGGCAGGGACACGATGCCTAGCCCGCCGCCCAGCAGCGGCTGCCATGGCAGATCTCCGGTTCCGGCAGCGGCAGGAACCAGCAGGAACAGCGGCAGCGGCCAGAAGGCCTGCAGCTGAAAGCCACCAACGACCTTGCCACGCTTGCCTTTCAGAAAGAGCGGCGAAGCCAATCCGGGGCCCTGCCAACGAGCCAGCAGGGCCTCGGCCAGATGCAGCAAAGCGGCCAGCACCAGCAAAGCTGGAATGTCCATTTCCCGCAGACCGGTAACTAGAGTTCCGACTGTCCCCGTCTGGAATGCATTCGGAAAGAAAGAAAACACGAATTGTATAACACCTAGTATGCCTATAGCATAGGCAAAACATAGATAACGAACGCGAATCAGCAATAGAAGCAGGGTAACAATCCAAATACAGGCCACTGCTGGACCAGAGATCGAAACACCCAGTAAGACAGCAGCAACAGATACCAGAAGTCCCATAATCAGGCCACTCCAGACCGTACGCCAAATTTCCTGACCCGGACTATGCAGCTTTACATGAATCAGCTTCCGTTCCAAGGCTACCTGTCTTCGGTAATACAGGGCAACAAAGATAAGAGCAATATAGTAATAGGGCTGGATTAGCAAATTCAGCGCTGCCTTGCCCAAGCTTCCCAACAGTTCCAGCATCACATTCAACCGTTCGTCACGCTCCTTTTCGTCCGGCTACTACATTTCTCTAAAATCAAAGAAAAAAAGAAGGCTGAATTCAGCCTTCTTACTTGTTCGACGATGCTGACTTGATTTCCTTCTGAATCTCTTCAATTCCCTTATTCCGTTGATTATCATTGGCCGGATTCTGGATAGCCTTGATCAATGCCGCTTCCAGGGTCTCTGCAGTCTTGGCATCGATAATGCCTGTGACTGTTAGCTTGGCTGTGCTCTGGAATTTCTTCACCGCTTCTTTGGTAGCAGCGTCGAAATATCCATCTTTACGGCCCGGCTTATAGCCTAGTCCATCCAGCATAATCTGTGCGCTCTTTACATCTGCACTGTTCATATTGTATTGCAAGGTCGCGCTCTTATTGATCGGAGCTACCGAGAAATAGTCGGGCTGAGCCACTGCAATATCTGGCTTGATGCCTTTGCCGTGAATCCAAGTGCCGTCAGGCGTCAGCCATTTGGCAATCGTGATCTTCAGCAAACTGCCGTCTCCGAGCTGCTTATCAAAGCTGGTTTGCACCGTGCCCTTACCGAACGAATTATCACCGATCAGCTTGGCGCCTGCCGATTGCTGCAAGGCCCCTGCCAGAATTTCCGATGCACTTGCGCTGCCTTTATTCATTAGAACAACAACCGGATATGCTTTGCTGGATCCTTTGGATTTACTAAGCTCACGATTTTTGTTCTTATCTTCAACTTGCACAATGGTTTTACCTGACGGAACGAACTGCTCCGCCATCTGAATCACTACAGGAAGTACACCACCAGGATCGTTACGGACATCGATGACCAATCCCTTCATGCCCTGCTTCTCCAGCTTGTCCAGCTCTTCCTTGAACCGCTCTGCTGTATTCATGGAGAATTGAGTCACCTCGATGACACCGACATCGCCCTTTTCCAGCTTGGCGTAGACGGTCTCCAGTTTCACGTCATCACGGGTGATGGCAAACTCCAACGGCTCTGCGGAGCCGGCACGCTGAATTTTGAGCGTCGCCTTGCTGCCCTTAGGACCGCGAATTTTAGCAACAGCTGCATTTAACTCCAGACCCTCCAAGGATTCACCGTTGACGGAAAGAATCACGTCTTTGGCCTGAATGCCCGCTTTCTCAGCAGGTGATCCTTTGATCGGAGACACAACGACAACCTTGCCATTCTCCGAGGAGACCTCGGCTCCAATTCCGGAGAATGAGCCTTCGATGCTCTCCTCGAATTTCTCCGCCGTTTCTTTACCCATATAATTGGAATACGGATCGCCCAGCGCTTCCATCATCCCATTGACAGCACCGTCGATCAGCTTGTTCCGATCTACAGTTTCATAGTAATTCCCCTCAATCAAACCAAGAGCCGTACCCAGCTTCTTGGCTTCCTTCTGATCCAGGCCGCTGCTTCCGTTAAGCGCAGAGGAAATTGCACCTTGCCCTGCAGCTTGTCCGGAAATCTGCATATAACCGGTCACACTCAGGGTCAGCAAGCTGCCGCACAGTAGGGCGGCGATCATCAAAAACGCCGCTGTGCTTTTCTTCAACATCAGTTCCCACCGTCCCTTCTTGTCCCTCTCTCGAACCTTGCGTTTTACCCGTTCAGCATAGAACGGTATCCCTTCCAGTATATGCCCTATGTCCAATTAATATTTATTAGTCCGAAAATTACAGGTACGGCATCGGATTAACAGGCTTACCGTCGATCCGGACTTCAAAGTGAAGATGGGGACCCGTAGAACGTCCGGTAGAACCGGACTCCGCAATGACCTGACCACGACTCACATGATCACCGGCCTTAACCTTGATCCCGCCGTTACGAATATGGCCATACAGTGTCCACATGCCGCCGCCATGATCAATAATCACACAGTTGCCGTACCCGTTCCACCATTCCGCTACCAGCACTGTGCCGGAATCTGCAGCATGGATACTGGTTCCTTGCGAAACGGCAAAGTCTGTACCGGTATGCAGTTTCCCTACTTCTCCTGTGACCGGATGGGTTCGGTAACCATAAGGAGAAGAGATTCGCGCTGCACCTACAGGTCTCAAAAGCGGACCGTCTCCGCCTGCATAAGCTGTGGAGCTTGAAGAAGATGCTGCCTTAGCTGCCTTCTTCTTGGCCTCAGCCTCTCTGCGGGCAGCTTCAGCCTTAGCAGCGGCTGCCTTTCTCGCCGCTTCCTCTGCTTTAAGCTTATCCTTTTCCTTCTCCAAGTTAGAACGCTGACTGGCCAGCTCTACAAGCTTCGTATTCTGTTCCTCACTGATATCATCAGAGTCCTGAATTTCCTTGTCATAGTAAGCGATAAGTTCTTGTTTATCCTTTTCTTTCTCTTTCAGCAGACTACGCTGCTCCTCCAAATCGGTATAGAGCTGCTTGGCTTGGGCGTACTTTCCTTCCAGCTCTTGCTTCTTGTCGATGACAAGCTGCTTGTCCACCTTATGCTGCACCAGAAGATCCTGATCCTGATCCACGATCAGCTTCAGGGAATCCGCCCGGTCCAGGAAGTCTGTGAAGCTATTAGACGAGAGCAGCACATCCAGGTAGGATACGGCTCCGTCCGTATACATAAGGCGTACCCGAGACTCCAGAACCTTTTCCCGAGAAGCGATACGCGCTTCCGCATCATCCAACTGAACAGCCGTCTGATTCAGTGACTTCTCTGTATCGGCGATTTTGCCAGAGATATCTTTCATCTTCCCTTTAACCATATCTACTTGCCCCAGCACATACTGCAAATTCATATTAGTCTTGTTCTTATAGTGCTGTGCTTCCTGATTGCGCGAAGCAGCCTTCACCTGCTGCTCTTTGGCTTCCTTAACTTCTTGCTGCAGCTTCTTGAGCTGCTTGTCGATTTCGGCGACACTCTTTTTGTTGGCATATCCTTCAGAGGGCCCGAACATAGTGACAGTCAGCAATAATACGGCTAACCCGGCAGCAATCTTCTTCAACTCGCACTCCCCATCCTTTATCCAAAATCAAAATTAAAATCAGAAGCCTGACTTGAACCTTCGAAATCTCGTTATACCTTCAAAAACTTGCGAATGGACACGGTACTTCCCCAAATGCCAATCAGCATGCCCAGCCCAACCAGCAGACCGCACAGGAGCATCCAGATCTCACCGAACGGGATCAGCTTCAGCCCCAGCATCGGGTCACCCTGCACAGAAGACAACAGACTGGTGTAACCTGCGTAAAGCAGGCCCGAGGTGACGAGTGAACCAATTAATCCGATCAGTGCCCCTTCTATAAAGAAAGGCCAGCGAATAAAATAATTTGTCGCCCCAACCAGCTTCATGATGCCGATCTCTTTGCGACGGGCCAAAATGGTTACGCGAATCGTATTGGAGATCAGGAACATGGACATCAGGCCTAATCCTGCTACAAAAATAAAACCAATATTGCGCACAGCACGCGTCACTTTAAACAACGTCTCGATTGAGCCTTTTCCGTAATTGACTTTATAGATAGGCTGCTCTTCATGAGTCTCGTTCAGCGCTTGGATCTTCTCAGCCACAAAAGGGACAGTAGTCGGCTCAATGACCTCTATTACCAGCTTGTCCGGCAAAGGGTTGTTGTCCTCATCGAATCCTTCAAGAAGTTCAGCGGCGTCCGCGCCCATATCTTCACGGAATTCCTTGAGACCCTGCTCCTTGGATACAAAAGTAATCTTGCTGACCTCCGGCATGCTGCCGATCTCATTCTCCACCGTCTCACGTAGCTTCTGGTCGGTATTAAGCGCCAGATGCACATTGATCTGAACCTGACTGTCCGCCTTATCGGCGATAGCGTTCACATTAAGTACAAGCAGAATAAAGACACCTAGCACGAACAACGAGACGACAATCGAGGTGATGGAGGCTATGGACATCCAGCCGTTGCGGAATACGTTTTTAAAGCCTTCCCGCACGTGTCGCAAGAAGGTCTTAAAACTCATAACCGTATTCCCCTCTCACTTGGTCTCTCACAATGTTGCCGTTCTCGATGGCCAGAACCCGCTTGCGCATTTTGTTAACAATGTCACGGTTATGCGTAGCCATGACGATCGTAGTGCCACGGAAATTGATCTCGTCCAGCAGTTGCATAATGTCCCAGGAGGTCTCCGGGTCAAGGTTACCCGTAGGCTCGTCCGCAATAATAACGGACGGATTATTAACGATCGCCCGGGCAATCGCAATCCGCTGCTGCTCACCGCCAGAGAGCTGTGAAGGCTCGCGGTTGGCTTTGTTCTTCAGACCGACCAGATCTAGTACTTCATTGACGCGCTTCTTGATAATTTTCTTCGGAGCCTCAATAACTTCCATTGCAAAAGCAACGTTCTCAAAGGCCGTCAGCTTCGGGAGCAGCCGGAAATCCTGAAAGATTACGCCAATATTCCGGCGCACATAAGGAATTTTACGCGGTTTGAGCTTGCCTATATTGAAACCGCCCACGGAAATCTGACCTTTGGTCGGCATCTCTTCTCTATAAATTAATTTCATGAAAGTCGACTTCCCTGCACCAGACGGACCGACAACATATACGAATTCGTTACGGTCAATCTTGACGGACACGCCCTGCAGCGCATGAGTGCCATTGGGGTACGTCTTCCACACATCCTGCATTTCAATCACTCTATCACTTCCCGATTATGACATATTCCGCCGTGAAGTCTTTCGACAAGGTCCAGCCCAGACTTCCATAAACTGCACTTTACAGCAGGCGTCTCTATTGTAACAAATCTGTTACTCCTTGAGTACCCGAAAGTTTTACATTGGCCGCACATATACTTGAAATATCACGGCTTTCCTAACCAATTTAACCCCTCAAGAGGAGATTCCTATGAAAAAAATTCACGCTGCTCTCATTGCATTGATCAGTCTTATTCTAGCAGGTTCGCTTGTTACCGGCGGGCTTCATCTCTATACGAGTCAGCGCACATTGCCTGACGGAATCAACCTTGCCGGCTGGGAGATTGGCGGTATGAATATCGATGATATTCGCTCCGGTCTCGAGCAGCGGCTTCTCGCACTCGAAGCCCTTCCGCTTGTTCTCAAGGCGGAGGGTACTGCAGATGTTGCTATCACTTTGAAGCAGGCCGGGCTGACCTACAAAGCTCCGGCTTTCCTGCAAGCCCTTCAGGAGCTTAAAGAGGGAAATTTGTGGGATCGCTTCAACGCCCGCCGCAGCTTTCCCCATAGCTGGAGCCTAACCTCTCGTCTGGATATCAAACAGCTCAAAGATATTCTCAGCCCCGCATGGGAGAGATCCGCCTTCGGCGTCCCGGTGGATGCCACCCGGGTCATTACCCCTGGCGATCAGGTGGTCTACACACCGGGAACCAATTCACGCGAGGTGAACTGGACCGCGCTGGAGACTACTTTGCAGGCAGCGCTCCCTACAGACTTCCAACAGCTGGAGGATCTACAGAATACTCCCCTTGTTCTGGAAGTCCCCTTAACCGTGCTGGAGCCAGCGATCACCTTGAAAGAATTAAAAGATCAGGGTATCGAGCGTAAAATCACACAATTCAGCACTTCACTCGGCAGCAGCGGACCAGGCCGCACACATAACGTAGATGCCGCGGCCAAAGCTGTTAACGGAACCATTCTCCCGCCAGGTGCTGTGTTTGATTATGGCAAGGCCATTGAAAAAGCCCGTCAGGAATATGGTTTCCGGGAGGCGCCAGTCATCGTCGGCGGCAGGCTGCAGCCCGGCATGGGCGGCGGTATCTGTCAGGTATCCAGTACGCTGTACAATGCGGCGCTGCGTACTGGTCTTGAGATTGTAGAGCGGCGCAATCATTCCGTACCCGTCAATTATCTGCCAAAGGGACAGGATGCTACGTTCGCTGAAGGATATATCAACTTCCGCTTCCGGAATAATACCGGCAAGTACATCATTATCCAAGCCGAGGTTCAGGGACGCGCCTTGACTGTTAAGCTGTTCGGCACGTTCCCTAAGAATATCAGCTATGGAATCCAATCGAAAACGGTGGAGATCCTGCCACCGAAAGATATTTTCGTCCGCGATGCCTCTCTGTCGCCTGGTAGCTCCCGTGTAATCCAGCAGGGCAAAACAGGATATGTAGTCGAGACTTACATCACCCGCTATGTCGACGGTAAAGCCGTGGAGACTTCCCGGTTGTCCCGCGACGTCTACCCTGCGCAAAAACGGCTGGTCGCAGCCAATCAGCCCGGTGCGGGCCGGAACCCCACTCCAGAAGCTACAGAGCGTCCTTTTATGGAGGATGGTGTGCGCAGCAGTCAGTAGCAGGCACCTATCGCCTCTATCAAAAACGGCCGGACCCTCGAAGGTTCGACCGTTTTATTTTCATATTCGTGTACAGGCAGTTTGCCTGTTTTTACGGGTAAATTACGCAGAGAACCATCGCAGTTTACGATTCAGGAGTACAGTAGGAATACACCCGATTTCGAAAGGATGACTTAGAATGACTACAGCTATTATCAATGATCTTGCAGGACTGATTCGCACTGAGCCCGCTGTCTATGCTTCCCGTACTTGCCGCGAAACGCTGCGCGTGATGTTCCAGCATCCCGAAGCCAAAAGCATTGTCGTCTGTAACGCAGCTAACGAGCCATTGGGACTGCTAATGAGTGAACGTTTCTTCCTACGTGCTACCGGCCGGATGGGCGCAGATTCCTTCTACGGCGAACCAGTTCTGAAGCTGATGAACAAGGCTCCACTAATGCTGGACATTGAAGCCCCTCTGGAGACCGTGATGGCGGCGGCTACCAACCGTCCGGATGAATCCAAGGATGATTGCGTGATTGTCACTCGTAACGGAAAATATGCCGGCGTTGCCTATCCGTCCGATCTGCTCCGCTGCCTGCAGTAGAGCTTTTTTTATTTGTACTGACAATTCTCCGCTCTCCACTCTCTCTTAAAAAAGAGCATTCGGTGACACATCAATTCTCCAGTATCCCTCCACCTTCTTCAGCTTTACGATTACATCCTTGATAGCCCCTTGATTCTTATAGGGAACTGTCAATTCAAATACTGCGGCTAACGCATTTTTGGAGACCATTCGGGCAGTAGCCTTTCCAAAATCCAATGATGTCCCATAATCCCGGTTCACTTGTGTCATCCGTCCTTCATAATCCATAAATTGTGACCGGGTATAATAAACCGCTGCATTGTGGGTAAACGCCTTTTTTATGTAATTCAGCAGTTTCTGCTCTGTGCCGATGTCGCTGGAGAGATAACGATATTCGTCGCCTTTGTACTGAAAAATCTCCCGTTTGTAATCTCCCCCGCCCTGGCTGGCGTAGGAAAAGATAGCATTCGCATGTACTAGCAGTGGAATAATACTTTTCTCGGTCAAATTGTTAATCGTCGCCGGACCTTCCTTGCCCGGTATCGAGGCCCCCACCGTTTTTGCTATAGGGTTTACTATAGGGTTTACTATAGGGTTTGCTGTAGGTGTCGAAGCTGCCACCGCCCCTCCTCCGGCCGACAGTAGTCCAAGGGAAAGAGCCAATGTGCCAATCATCCATTTTTTATTCATCTTGTATTTCCTCCTTTTCAAAACTAGCCATAAAAGTGCGCTTAAAGATGCTTATTACACCCCGTAAGCTAAAATACCCAATCCATGAGCCAATGAAAACGCTAATCAGAGCTTTCGATGTTTCATACCATTTGGGGACTATGCTATTATTTGTGCTGGGAGGAGGATATACAATGGCTTTAATTGAATGTAGATTTTATTCGGAAGTGTTAGGTCTCAGCACCTCCATGACTGTAATTTTACCGCAAACAACAACCTCACAGATCGGTATGAGCAATGTAACGCGTGGTGAGCTGCACCCTACGCTGTACTTGTTACACGGCTTGTCGGATGACGACTCCATCTGGCTGCGTCGGAGCTCGATCGAACGATATGTTGCCGAAATGGGGATTGCAGTGGTGATGCCCCAGGTGCATCACAGCTTTTATACAGATATGGCCATGGGTGGCCAATACTGGACCTTCATCAGCGAGGAATTACCTGCGTTGGCACGTTCCTTTTTCCCGCTCTCGCATAAACGCGAGGACAACTTTGTAGCGGGATTATCAATGGGCGGCTATGGAGCATTCAAGTTAGGACTGCGCAAGCCCGAAAGCTTTGCAGCCGTGGCCAGTCTGTCAGGTTCACTGGATATCGCACAGCATTTCAAAAATACGGATGACCCGGCTGCCAAAAGAGGGTATCAGATGATTTTCGGCGAAAAAGACGTTGCAGGCACACCAGATGATCTCCTGTGGCTCTTAAAGGAACTGGATCAATCACAAGGGCCGAAACCGGCCTTTTATCAATGCTGTGGAACAGAGGACTTCCTGTATGAGAACAATCTGTCATTCCGGGACGCTTGCCGCAAGACTACCCTATCGCTAACCTACGATGAAGGCCCAGGAGAGCATGAATGGGGTTATTGGGATGCCAAGATCCGCGATGTTCTGGCCTGGCTGCCACTCAAATAAATAGATTTTATTTTGCAAAAAAAGACTGTCTCCCCCTTGCTTCAGTAGCCAGGGATAGACAGTCTTTGTCATGTTCAGGAATATTCGCGCCTATCGTAGGGTCATCTGTAATAACAACCTACAAAACAGCGTTGCTGTGTTTTACAACCCACTCATTCGCTTCATGCAGGGCAGCTTCGGCCCGTTCGATGGCAGCCTTCACCTGCACGGTAGCTGTGCCGCCGTATACATTACGTGCGTTCACAACAGCTTCCGGCTGAAGTACCGCATAGATGTTCTCATCGAACAACGGCGAGAATTGCTTGAACTCATCGAGCGTGAGATCCAGCAGGAACTTGCCCTCGTTGATACAGTACAATACAGTCTTGCCGATGACTTCATGCGCCTGACGGAACGGTAAACCTTTGCCCACCAGGAAATCAGCGATATCTGTCGCGTTGGAGAAGTCGGTGTTCACCGCTTCGCGCATGCGGCCCTTGTTCACCTTCATCGTAGCGATCATTGGAGCGAATAACTGCAGCGCCCCTGTCAATGTAGTCACCGTATCGAACATGCCTTCCTTGTCTTCCTGCATGTCCTTATTGTAGGCCAGCGGAAGCGACTTCAGCACGGTCAACAGACCGATCAGGTTGCCGTATACGCGGCCTGTTTTGCCCCGGACCAGTTCCGGAACATCGGGATTTTTCTTCTGCGGCATGATACTGCTGCCGGTGCAGAAGGCATCATCCAGTTCGACGAAGCTGAACTCAGTGCTGCTCCACAGTACCAGTTCCTCGCTCAGCCGGGACAGATGTGTCATCACAAGCGAAGCATTGGCCAAAAACTCTACGATAAAGTCGCGGTCGCTGACAGCGTCCAGACTGTTCTCGTACACACTGTCAAAGCCGAGCTGCTCCGCCACAAAATGACGGTCGATAGGGAACGTCGTTCCCGCCAGCGCACCCGCTCCCAGCGGCAGCACGTTGATCCGTTTGTAGCTATCCGTCAGGCGCTCCGCGTCGCGGCGGAACATGGACACATAGGCCAGCAAATGATGGGCGAACAGAATCGGTTGTGCCCGCTGCAAATGCGTGTAGCCAGGGATAATCGTCTCTACATTATCTTTTGCCTGCTCAATCAGGGATTCCTGAAGGTTGTGGAGTAGGCCCACCAATTCCACCACGCGGTTGCGCAGATAAAGATGCATATCCGTCGCCACTTGGTCGTTACGGCTACGTCCGGTATGCAGCTTGCCGCCGACTGGACCGATTTCTTCAATCAAATGCTTCTCAATATTCATGTGGATGTCTTCATCCGATACCGAGAAAACAACCTCTCCCGCACGAACCTTATCCAGCACTTTGTTCAGACCCGCCTTTATCGTCTCAACATCCTCCTGCGGCAGAATTCCGCATTTGCCCAGCATGGTGACATGGGCCAGACTGCCCTGCACATCTTCTTCCGCCAATGCCTTATCAAACCCGATGGATGCTGTATATTCCTCCACCAGCTTGTTCGTTCCTTTGGTAAATCTTCCGCCCCACAGCTTGCTCACCTGTCGACTCCTCCTCCTTGGACGCCAGAGAGCCGCTCCTGTCCTTGCGGGAGGAACGGCCCACTGAACGGTCCGCTTGTTTGATTGCTCTATCTGAACGTACTCTCTACTTATTTATTCGATTCTGCCACGCCAGAAGATACTTTAAGACGCAGGGCATTCAGGCGGATAAAGCCTGTTGCATCCCCTTGGTCGTAAGCCTGAGTTGGATCAGCTTCCATAGTCGCGATCTCAGGATTGTACAAGCTCACTGGGCTCTTCACGCCGGCACCGATAATGTTGCCTTTGTAGAGCTTGACGCGCACTGTACCTGTGACGTTTTGCTGGCTCTCGGTAACCAATGCTTGCAGCGCCTTGCGCTCAGGAGCAAACCAGAAGCCGTTGTATACCAACGTGCTGTAACGGGTAATCAGGCTGTCGCGCAGGTTCATGACCTCACGGTCCATTGTGATGGACTCCATTTTCCGATGCGCTGTGAACAGAATGGTTCCGCCCGGTGTCTCATATACGCCGCGGCTCTTCATGCCGACAAAACGGTTCTCGACCATGTCCACACGGCCGATGCCGTGCTTGCCGCCCAGTTCGTTCAGCTTCTCCATTACCTGAAGCGGAGACAATGACTCGCCATTGAGAGCTACACAGTCGCCTTTCAGGAATTCAAGCTCCAGATATTCCGGCTCATCAGGTGCATCCTCAGGCGCATTGCTCAGCAGGAACATCCCTTTGTTCTCCGGTGCGCTTGGATCAAACCAAGGATCTTCCAGTACGCCGCTCTCATAGCTGATGTGCAGCAGGTTGCGGTCCATGGAATACGGCTTCGCTGCCGAAGCCTGAACCGGAATGTCGTTTGCTTCTGCGTATGCAATCATTTCCGCACGGCCCGGGAACTGGTTACGGAATTCTTCCAGACGCCAAGGTGCAATTACCTGGATGCCAGGTGCCAGTGCCGCAGCATTCAGCTCAAAACGCACCTGGTCGTTGCCTTTACCTGTCGCGCCATGCGCGATGGCTGTTGCGCCTTCAGCGATGGCGATATCCACCATCCGCTTGGCAATCAACGGACGAGCGATACTTGTACCGAGCAGGTATTGCCCTTCATACAACGCGCCCGACTGGAACATCGGATAGATGAAGTCACTCGCGAATTCATCGCGCAGATCGTCGATGTATACCTTCGACGCGCCGGTAGCGAGCGCTTTTTCCTCCAAGCCATCGAGTTCTTCCTTCTGGCCGATATCGGCTGTGAACGCGATGATCTCCGCATCATAAGTCTCTTTCAGCCATTTCAGAATGACCGATGTATCAAGTCCGCCGGAATAGGCGAGTACAATTTTTTCCTTAGCCATGAACAAGCAACTTCCTTTCGTGTGGGCTATATAAGATGTATTGAATACGAGCACCTTTGAAGTCTCGCGGCTGGTCGTAACTGCGCGGAATGTTTGGACTTCCGATCGTTGTTATCATCAGATTTCTATATTTAAGCCGCATTTTGCGGATGAAATCTGATGATAAAGACGACCGCTGACGCTTCTCCAGTTCCAAACTTCCACTACGTTACTTCCTCACGAGCATCAAGATGCCACTATCAAATCCATCTTATATAGATAATTATATTTTAAATAAGATTCAGTTCCTTAACCCATCAGTGCAGCCATGAGTGCCTTCTGCGCATGCAGGCGGTTCTCCGCCTGGTCAAAAATCACCGAGTTCGGGCCGTCGATCACACCTGTGCTCACTTCTTCCTCACGGTGTGCTGGCAAGCAGTGCAGGAACAGATAGTCGCTCTTCGCACCCTTCACCAGTTCCTCATTAACCTGATAGTCCTTGAACGCCGCTTCACGCGCCAATTGCTCTTCTTCGAAGCCCATGCTGGCCCACACATCCGTGTAAATGACATCGGCATCCTGCACCGCTTCCTGCGGGCTGGTCGTAACCACGATCTCTGCGCCAGTCTCCTTGGCAATCTCGCGTGCCTCTGCCACTACTGCTGCATCCGGCTCATAGCCTTGCGGGCCCGCTACCGATACATGCACGCCTAGCTTGGCTCCGCCGATGAGCAGGGAATGGGCCATGTTGTTCCCGTCGCCGATATAAGCCAGCTTCAAGCCCTTCAAGCGACCCTTGTGCTCGTATACAGTCTGGTAGTCCGCCAGCACCTGGCAGGGATGAGCTAAGTCACTCAAGCCATTGATAACCGGCACAGAAGCGTACTTTGCCAACTCCTCTACCTTGTCATGACCGAAGGTCCGGATCATGATTCCGTCCAGATAACGGGACATCACTTGTGCTGTATCGCCAACGGTTTCGCCACGTCCGAGCTGAATGTCATTTTTGCTCAGGAATAGCGCATGACCACCCAACTGGAACATGCCTACTTCGAACGATACGCGGGTACGCGTGGATGATTTTTCAAAAATAAGACCGATCGTCTTACCCTTCAGCGGCTGATAAACCTCGCCGTTCTTCTGCTTCTTCTTCAGTTCAATCGCCAGCTCAATCAGGTACGTAATCTCCTCCGGGCTGTAATCATTCAGTTCCAGAAGGTCGCGCCCTTTCAGCTTCTTGGCAATATCCTGTGTTTCACTTGGTATAACCTGATTCATGAACTAGGCCTCCCCGTTTGCTTCTGTAGCATAAGTATGAATGAGTTCCGAAAGGATGTCCACCGCCTGATCGATTTCCTCTTTACTGACATACAAGTTCGGCAGCAACCGGATGACATTCGGTCCAGCTGTTACGAACAGCAGCCCCTTTTTCTGTCCAGCCAGCACAATATCGCCTACAGGACCCTTGCATTCAATACCGATCAGCAGACCCTTACCGCGAATTTCAGTGATAAAAGGAACATCCGCCAGCTTTTCTTTCAGCTGTCCGACCAGGTAGCTGCCCGATTCAGCCGCAAGCTGCGGTACATTATCTTCAAGCATCGTCTCAATGGTCGCTGACATAACTGCTGCCGCCAGAGGGGTTCCCCCGAAAGTAGTCGCATGACTGCCAGGTGAAAACGCTTCGCGCAGATAACCTTTGCCCAGCATCAACCCTGCCGGGAAGCCACTCGCCACGCCTTTAGCCAATGTGAAAATATCCGGCTCAATATTGTAGTGCTGATGACCGAACAGCTTGCCTGTGCGTCCCATGCCAGTCTGTACTTCATCTACAATCAACAGCAGTCCATGCTCTTTACAAAGTGCAGACACGGCTTCGAGAAACTCTGGTTGTACCTCAAGCACGCCACCCTCGGCCAAAATCATTTCAATCATGATCGCTGCTGTATGCTCACCGATTGCCGCCTTCAGCGCAGACAAATCATGTAGTGGCACGGTTTTGAAGCCTGCCGGAAGCGGCAGGAAGCCTTCCTTGACCTTTTGCTGCCCGGTAGCCGTCAATGTTGCCAATGTGCGGCCATGGAAGGACTGCTCGAAAGTGATAACCTCGTAACGGTCCACACCCTTGATCTTCTGCTGGTAACGACGTGCCAGCTTGATAGCCGCTTCATTAGCTTCCGCCCCGCTGTTGCAGAAGAAGACTTGGTCCGCGCAACTGTTCTCGGTAAGCAGCTGGGCTACCTTGTCCTGTCCCGGAATATGGAACAGATTGGAGACATGCCATAGTGTATCGATCTGCTCCTTCAGCTTGGCGCCGACTTTCTCCGGAGCATGACCCAAACTAGTCACTGCCAGTCCGGAGGTGAAATCCAGATACTTGTTCCCTTTGTCGTCCCACACCCAGCTGCCCTTACCTTTAACGAGGCTGATATCGAATCTGGCATAGGATGGGAACACTGCGCTCAACTTGTCTGCCGGCTCCTCTTGTCCTGCCGCGCCACCTGCCGCTTTACCTTCTTCCACTTGTGTAAGCTTGCTCATTCCATTGTCACTCTCCTGTCATCTGCGCCGCTAATGGGCTGCCTATTTATAGTGAACTTGAATACGTCCAAGATACATGTACTCTTTATCGGACGATACGCGTTCCGATATCTTCTCCCTGTAGTACCCGTCCCAACACATGCGGCTCCTTACCATCCACGATAACCACTTCAGACACATTACCCTGGATGCAATCGATCGCTGCACGAACTTTGGGGATCATACCGCCATAGATTTCGCCGCTGGCAATCAACGCTTCAATTTCCTGTACCGTCACCGAGGGGAGAACCACCTTCTCCCCGTCTATGGTCCGCATAATACCGGGAACATCCGTCACTACGATCATTTGCGGTGAATCAATATGAGAAGCCACAGCTCCCGCTGCCGTATCTGCATTAATATTGTAGCGCTGGCTTCCCGCATCCACCCCGATCGGGGCAATCACAGGAATATAACCCAAGGCGAGGATACCCGTCACAATCTCTGCCTTCACCCCGGTTACTTCTCCGACCAGCCCTACCTCAGCGCTATTGTCTACCGGACGAACGGTAATCAAGTTGCCATCCACGCCGGACAATCCAAGCGCAAGCCCCCCGCTGCCTTGAATCCGACGTACGATCGCTTTATTAATGCTACCCGCCAGTGTCATCTCCACAACGTCCAGCACTTCTTCTGTGGTCACTCGCAGGCCGTTTACGAAGCTGCTCTCGATGCCCAGCTTAGTCAGGTTCTCTGAAATAGCCGGTCCGCCCCCATGTACGATCACGGGCTGAATCCCCTCCGCTTGCAGGTCACGCAGCTCCTCAAAGAACGAATCCGGAAGCGCCGCCAGCGTACTGCCACCGCACTTCATCACGAACAACCGGTCGGTCGCCTTAGCATCTCTATCTATTGCATTCTGTACCATTATCCAAGCCCTCCCTGAAGCACTTCAGCAGCCATGCCCGCAGGGTTAGGTGCGGTATGCAGCATTAATGCGCACATAATCGTAAGTAAGATCGCAGCCCCATGCAGTAGCCGTTCCCTCTCCATCATGCAGCTTTACTGTAATCAGAACCGTGTCACTCTTCTGCAAGTAGACCAAAGCCTGCTCTTCATCAAAAGCAACCGGCTTCGACTGTAGCAATACTTCAATTGCTCCCAGCGAGATGTCCACCCGTTCCGGTGAAACCGGAACTCCAGCACGCCCTACAGCAGCAATAATCCGTCCCCAGTTCGCATCCGCGCCGAAAATCGCCGATTTCACCAGACTGGAACCGACCACCGTCTTCGCAATGGCAGCAGCAGCTTCATCGTCCACTGCCCCGCTGACCTGAACCTCGATCAGCTTCGTTGCACCTTCACCGTCACGGGCAATCGACTTCGCCAGACTCTGGCATACATGCGTGAACGCAGCGGCAAAGTTATCCCAATCGGGGTGCAGCCGGTTCAGCTTACTATTTCCAGCAAGCCCGCTGGCCATCGCCACGAGCATATCATTCGTACTAGTATCACCATCAACAGTAATCATATTAAAAGTAACATTCGTAGCAGCGCGCAACAGATTCAGCAAGTCCTCACCGTCAATGGCTGCGTCTGTAGTCATAAAGCCGAGCATCGTTGCCATGTTGGGGTGAATCATCCCGGAGCCCTTGGCGGCTCCAGCAATCACGACCTCTTCACCGCCTACGGACACTTTTACGCAGCACTCTTTTTTCACCAGATCTGTAGTTAGAATCGCTTGGCAGAACTCTTCTGCTCCGGCAGCTCCCCCATCCAGCTTCTCCGGCAATCCGGCAATCCCGCTCCGTACAGCATCCATCTTGAGCAGTTCCCCAATCACACCAGTTGAAGCAACGGCCACATTCTCTTCCGCCACATTCAGCTGACGGGCAGTAGCGGCGCGCATCTCGTATGCATCTGCTTCCCCTTGTTCCCCTGTGCAGGCATTGGCATTGCCGCTGTTCACGACAACCGCCTGTAGCGTTCCATTCACCAGACTTTCACGGGTCACCTTCAGTGGAGCAGCCTGAAATACATTCGTTGTATATACTCCTGCCGCTGTAGCAGGCACCTCACACAGGATAGCGCCGAGGTCGTTGCGGTCTGTTTTTTTCAAGCCACAGTGCAAGCCTCCTGCTTTGAAGCCCTTAGGTGTTGTGATGCTGCCGCCTTCCATGACGGTATATGTTTGCTTCTCGCTCATTGTCTCTTTTACCACTGAACTCTACGGATACACAGGTGTATAGCCGAGGCCAAGGGTTTCCTCCCATCCCATCATCAAATTGAGGTTCTGTATTGCCTGCCCAGCTGCACCCTTCACGATGTTATCAATAACGGATACGATCGTAATACGCCCGGTACGGGCATCTGCCGCAAAGCCAATATCACAATAATTGGAGCCGCTAACTTCCTTCGTTGCCGGAATCACTCCCGCGTCACGCACGCGCACATAAGGTCTGCCTGCATAATACTTACGATATAAGTCCACAAAATCCTGTTCCGTATATTGCCCGTTCATTCCCGCATACATCGTGCTCATAATACCCCGTGTCATAGGGACGAGGTGTGTGGTGAATGTCACCGTAACATCTTTCCCGGCAACGTCTGAAAGCGTCTGTTCAATTTCCGGTATATGTTGATGCTTGTTGACCTTATAAGCTTTGAAATTCTCATTCATCTCTGAAAAATGCACCATCAGGCTCGTTCCACGACCTGCTCCAGACACCCCTGATTTCGCATCTATAATGATGCTATCATGCTTGATCCAGCCCGCTTCAATGGCCGGAACCAACCCCAGCAGCGTAGCTGTAGGATAACAGCCTGGATTCGATATAAAATCAACTCCCGCCGCCCGCTCTCCATACACCTCGCACAGCCCGTATACCGCCTGCTCCAGATAAGCTTCGGCCGGTGCCGGGTGTTTATACCACTGCTCATAAGCCGCGCCGTCCTTCAAGCGAAAATCACCCGACAGATCCACAACCTTGAGTCCTGCCTCAAGCAGCTGTGGGACCAGCTTCGCACTTACCCCCGACGGGGTAGCTGTGAATACAACATCCGCCTTCCCGGCAATCTCTGCTGCATCCACTCCGTCCAGCTTAAGCTCCACTACCCCGGTCAGATGCGGGAATCCTTCTTCAATAGGCACCCCTGCGCTAGATGAGGAAATCACTGATGTGATCTCCACCTTAGGATGACTTTGCAGCAGCCTGATCAGCTCCACGCCTCCGTATCCCGTTGAACCAACAATTGCCGCCCTCAGCTTGCTCTCCACTGTCATCCCCACTTTCTGCTTGATGTTGATACTCTAATCTATCTGGTCTTGCCTGATATTCAGTCTATTGTATAGCCGCTCTGAAATATGTATTATTATACGACTCAATTAATATAAATACAACATGTTAAGTTAACTTTGTACATAGTTTCGGTATAAAAAAAAGAAGCGCGACTCCCCGCGCAGGAGAGTTCACGCTTCTCTTTTAAATCCTTCGCCCAGCACTTCATGGGCTTCTGTAATGATTACGAACGCGCCCGGATCAACCGAACGGACGATTGCTTTAAGTCTTGTGATTTCGTTCTGGCCGACCACAACCATAAGCACCGTGCGATCATCGCCTGTATAGCCACCTTGAGCATTCAGCTTCGTTAGACCACGGTCCAAGTCATTCAGTATCGCCTGTGTGATCTCCTCTGTCTGCTCCGAGATAATATACGCAACCTTGGTATAGCTAAAGCCAACCTCCAGCGCATTAATGACCCGGCCGGTAACAAATAAACCAATCAGCGCATACATCGCCTGCTCCATCCCCAGCACAAACGCTGCCAGCGTAATCACCGTACCATCCAGCAGCACAACTGACATGGAGAAGCTCAGACCGGAGAACTTCTGAATAATCTGGGCCAAGATTGAGAGACCGCCTGTCGAGCCGCGTCCACGGAAGACCAGCCCAAGGCCAAGACCTACCCCAATCCCTCCATATATGGAAGCAAGGAGTGGATTAGTAGTCGGAACAGGCCCATCTTTAGTCAAAAAAATAAACAATGGCAGCACGAAGCTGCCCAGCAAAGAGCGCATTCCATACTGCTTGCCCAGCAATACTACCCCCATCACGAAGAGTGGAATATTCAATGCCCACTGGGTAAAAGCAGGCTCTGCCCCAAACCAGGCTTCGGCCAGTACGGATAGGCCGGATACCCCTCCGGAAGCAATCCGGTTCGGCAGGAAAAATAAATTGAACGCAAGCGCCGTAATCAGTGACCCTAACAGAATCAGTCCTAAATCCACTGCATGGCGCAGTGGTCCATTCAATGGAATGAACGGCGGCTTATTGCGTGAGTTGATCTTTTGCATGAAAGGCTCTCCTTCAAAGTAACTTTATCTTTTCTCTTGACGCCAAAAATTCCTACGGCCTCCGAGGAAGCGTAGGAATTCATTTGTACTTATTCAGCTTCAGTCTTGATTTGGCTGCGCAAATATCCATCAATAAATGCGTCCAGATCGCCATCCATTACAGCACCCACGTTTCCGGTTTCCACGGAAGTGCGGTGATCCTTTACCATACTATAGGGATGGAACACATAGGAGCGAATCTGGCTACCCCAGGCAATATCCGACTGTTCTCCTCGGATTTCATCCAACTGTTGCTGTTGCTCTTGCAGCTTGCGCTCATACAGCTTGGAACGAAGCATTGTCATTGCCCGTTCCCGGTTCTTGATCTGAGAACGTTCATTCTGACAAGTCACAACCACACCAGTTGGTAAGTGCGTGATCCGTACCGCCGAGTCTGTCGTATTGATATGCTGACCACCGGCACCACTTGCCCGGTAAGTATCGATTTTAAGATCCTCTGTACGGATTTCAACTTCCACATCATCCGATATTTCTGGTACCACATCACAGGATACGAAGGAAGTATGCCGTCTGCCGGAGGAGTCAAAAGGCGAGATACGTACCAATCGGTGTACGCCCTTCTCTACCTTCAAGTAACCATAAGCGTTAAAGCCTTTGATTAGCAGGGTCACACTCTTGATTCCTGCCTCATCACCTGGAAGATAATCCAGCACTTCGACCTTGAAGCCGCGTTTCTCTGCCCAGCGTGTATACATCCGCAGCAGCATTTGTCCCCAATCCTGGGACTCCGTGCCGCCTGCACCCGGATGCAGCTCCAGGATGGCATTCATCTTGTCGTATGGCTGGTTCAGCAGCAACTGCAGCTCGAACTCATCCACTTTACCGGCCAGAGCGCGGATGTTGCCAGCGACCTCAGCCGCCAGTTCCTCATCGCCCTCTTCATCGGCCAACTCAGCCATCATCGCAGCATCATCATAATCCTGCTGCAGCTTCTCATACTGATCTACCGAAGATTTAACAGCATTCATCTCGGCGATAATGCCTTGGGCTTGCTCGCTGTCATCCCAGAACCCGGGAGCCGCCATCTTCTCTTCGAAGTTAGCAATCATCTCTTGCTTAAGGTCTAAGTCAAAGAGACCCCCTAAGGTTGGTTAATTTCTTGCCGATTTCCCGCAGGTCCTGCTTTACATTTGGATCTATCATATGTCACTTCACCTTTCAGTATAAGTTGTTGCGTTTCCCGCATATTGAAGTAGCGAGTTGGAATCTCTACATTCCTATTCACCAAAACTACGAATTTAAAAAAGCGGCCAGGCCGCAAACGGGAATCCCCGGGCCCAGCCGCTCTTTGTTGTTATTATACCCTTTAGAAACGGTATAGCAGACTCTGTAACAAGAAATGTCTATTTATTTAAAGAACATTCTCTTTAATGTCCCATACCACTCTATAGAGGTACATTCACGGTCCCTTGTTAGCTTACGCGTTCTGGCCGTGGCAGTTCTTGTATTTCTTGCCGCTTCCGCAAGGACAAGGATCGTTGCGGCCGATTGCTTCTTCCACATGCACCGGACGCTTCTCAGCCGGCTCACCGTTGGTAGAGATTTTATCCTCTTCCACTACGGATTGACGCTCCTGATTCGTCTCGATGTGTGCCTTCATAATATAAGTAGCCACTTCTTCTTGAATATTGGCGGTCATTTCATTAAACATTTCGAAGCCTTCGAACTGGTATTCGCGAAGCGGATCTGTACCGCCGTATGCACGAAGGTGAATCCCTTGACGCAGTTGATCCATCGCATCAATATGATCCATCCATTTGCTGTCTACGGAACGAAGTACAATAACCTTCTCGAACTCACGAACCAGCTCTGAGCCAAGACGTTCTTCGCGGGCTGCATATTTCTCCAGTACACGATCGAAGATATAATCAGTGATCTCCTCAACTTCTTTGCCCCACAGATCATCACGAGTCAATGTGCCTTCATCCAGCAGTTTGCTGTTCACATAGTCCGCAACTTCCTGAAGTTCCCAGTTCTCAGGAATATCGTCGCTACAATGGGCACGAACTACCCGGTCTACGACCGGTTTGATCATTTCCATTACAACATCCTTGATATTCTCCGATTCCAGAATCTCACGACGCTGCTTGTAGATGATTTCGCGCTGTTGGTTCATTACATCATCATACTGGAGGACCACTTTACGAATGTCGAAGTTATTGCCTTCCACCCGTTTCTGGGCAGACTCGACAGCACGTGTAATCATCCGGCTCTCGATCGGCTGATCTTCTTCAAAACCAAGACGGTCCATCATGTTCAGTACATTATCTGCACCAAAACGCTTCATCAGCTCATCGCCGAGGGACAGGTAGAATTGTGTGGAGCCAGGGTCGCCCTGACGTCCTGCACGTCCGCGAAGCTGATTGTCAATCCGCCGTGATTCATGACGCTCTGTACCAATGATATGCAATCCACCGAGTTCGGATACACCTTCACCCAGAATGATATCTGTACCACGACCCGCCATATTGGTAGCGATCGTAACCGTACCTGGTTGTCCTGCATGAGTGATAATTTCCGCTTCCGTCGCGTGATGCTTCGCGTTCAATACCTGGTGTCTAACACCTTTGCGCTTCAGCATTTCAGAGAGAAGTTCGGAATTTTCGATTGAAACGGTACCTACCAATACCGGCTGATTTTTCTTGTGACGCTCCACAATCTCAGCCACAACAGCGTTGAATTTGCCGTTCTCGGACTTGTAGACCACATCCGGCATATCCTGACGCTGATTCACCTTATTCGTTGGAACCTGAAGAACCTCAAGACCATAAATCTTCTTGAATTCCTCTTCTTCCGTTTTCGCCGTACCAGTCATACCAGCCAGCTTACGGTACATCCGGAAGTAGTTCTGGAAGGTAATCGTTGCCAGCGTCATGCTCTCGTTCTGTACCTGAATTTCTTCCTTGGCTTCAATCGCCTGATGCAGACCGTCGCTATAGCGGCGGCCCGCCATCAGCCGGCCTGTGAATTCATCAACGATAACCACTTCTTCTTCATTCACCACATAATCCACGTCACGGCGCATGATAACATTCGCCTTGAGTGCTTGAACAATATGATGGTTCAGCGTTACATTGCTGTGGTCATAGAGATTCTCTACGCCAAAAGCACGTTCAGCCACGGCTACACCTTTTTCAGTCAAGGCAACAGATTTCACCTTGATGTCGATCGTGTAGTCTTCTTCTGCCTTTAATTTCTTTACAAACCGGTCAGCTGCATAGTACAGCTCTGTCGACTTCTCAGCTTGTCCCGAAATAATCAGCGGTGTACGCGCCTCATCGACCAGGATGGAATCCACTTCGTCAATAATACAGAAATAGAGCGGACGCTGAACCATTTGCTCCTTATAGAGCACCATGTTATCCCGCAAGTAGTCAAAACCAAACTCATTGTTCGTACCATACGTAATATCGTTGGCATATGCATCTTGTTTATAAGCATGGTCCATGCCGCTCAGGTTAACCCCGACCGTCATGCCCAGGAAGTTATAGATTTGTCCCATTTCGGCGCTGTCGCGCTGAGCCAGGTAGTCATTGACTGTAACGACATGAACGCCTTTACCGAGCAATGCATTCAAGTAAACAGGAAGTGTACCTACAAGGGTCTTTCCTTCACCTGTCTTCATCTCAGCGATACGGCCCTCATGCAGTGCCATACCACCAATGAGCTGTACGTCATAATGACGCTTGCCCAGCACCCGCTTGGATGTTTCACGCACCGTAGCAAAAGCTTCGGGCAGAAGCTCTTCCAGCGTCTCACCCTTTTCGATCCGGGCGCGGAATTCTTCTGTCTTGCCCTTCAGTGCTTCATCGGAAAGCGCCGCAAAATCCGGCTCCAGTCCATTAATAATTTCGACTGTTTTCGAAAGTCGTTTAACATCACGATCATTAGTATCACCAAAAATTTTCTTTACAAGTCCTAGCATGGTTAACCCCTTTCATGCAACACAGATGGTGGAACCTTAGCCCATCCCCACTTAAATTGAAAGGGCCAAAATGCAGAAACGATTCCGCTGCTTCATAAATTGTAACAGTTTGTAAGAGATGCCGCAATACAAGCAAATACTTGGCACATTTTCATACATAACTATATATACGCATAAGAGCCCTATTCGCTTCACGCGAATAAGGGCTCGTTTAATTTTTTTACATCTGACTGATAATAAACGCTTCTAACTCTCACTAATTATAGGAATTAGCTGTAGTTAGCTCTGTTCAATCAGTCCGTATTTTCCATCATTACGTTTGTAAACAACACTCACTTCGGATGTATCAATATTGGAGAAGACAAAGAAGTTATGTCCTACCATATTCATCTGCAGGATAGCTTCCTCCACATCCATAGGCTTCAGAGTAAAGCGCTTGTTCCGTACAACTTCCAAATCATCGTCCGTATCCTGTTCTTCTACAGCTACAGAGCTGCCGTTGCCTTCCACGAATAATGTCTTCAGGCTGCCTTCCTGACGGAACTTGCGGTTCAATTTGGTCTTGTGTTTACGAATTTGGCGTTCCAGCTTGTCCACTACGGCATCAATGGATGAATACATGTCATCGCTGCGATCTTCCGCACGAAGCGTCACACCTGCAAGCGGAATCGTTACTTCCACTGTATGAAGGCCGCGTACAACGCTAAGCGTTACATATCCTTCTGAGGTAGGGGGTGCATCGAAATACTTCTCAAGTCTGCTGAGCTTCTTATCAACATAGTCTCTCAAAGCGTCGGTCACTTCAATTTGTTGACCTCGAATGCTAAATTGCATGGGGCACTCCTCCTTTGTTTACAGCTCCATTATACCAAATTGTTAGAGCTAAGTAAAAAACAAATCATGACAGCCTTTACATTAAGCTAACAAATTTCCCGCAAGATATTCGCCTTTAAAAAAGAAGTCCGGAAAGAGGATAGAAACGACCCTTTCCGGACGATTACAATTCTATTCTGCTACAGACTATAATTGCTCATTCACAGTTGTTAACTAAAGTCCTCACTTGTGAATCTGCTACCTGAATCCCTTCTGTTATGGCTGCTTTGTATGCAAGCGAACAACCTCTACGGAGGACCAATTGCTGCCGGAGCCACTAACAAGATAAACCTTATAACCCGTTCCAGCATTAAGTCCAGTTAGGGTATACGTATGACCTGTCCCTGGAAGTACAGACACAGTACCTGTCCATGGCGCTGCCAGCGTGGTACCTGCACTATTCTGACCGGCTGCCACCTGTCCAGCGCTTGGTACAGCATCATTCTCAGGAAGCACTACGTACTTAACCTGCTGGGCCGTTCCGCCAGCCTGTCCATACTTGAAGTACACGTCAGCGGTTACGGTTCCAATCTGTCCCGGCTGTGCCAGCGTAATGGCATCTGCATTGGCTGGGGCTGTCTTCAACTGCACTTTTGCTACGGAGGACCAATTGCCGGAGGTGTCCGTAACCACAGCGAATGTAGCATATTCTGTGTTGCCTTGCAGGCCATAAACCGAGAAGGAGACGGTTGTGTTAGCGGCAGTTGCCTTAGTTCCATGGTTTACAACCGTTACACCAGCACCACCCTGTCCACCTTTTACTTCCGCCACACTTGGTGTTATCAGCGTGCTCGTATATGGAACCACAACATAATACACTTCACCTGTTACTGAAGGTGTGAGGTACACATCTGCAGTAACCGATCCGACATGTCCATAGGTGGCACCAGTAACCGTTGGAGTAGTGATGGTCCCGCCACCGCCTCCACCACCGCTTCCGCTGCCCCCACCTGGAACAGATGTAGGAACTGGGGTAGGACTGGCTGTAGGTACAGGTGTAGCCGACGGCGTTGGTGTAGGTACTGGCGTAGGATTCACAACGCCTGGTGTTGCTGGTTTATACACTACCGAGTTGCTTATAATACCTACTGCCTCGGCACGGGTCAGCGCTTTTTTAGGGCCGAATGTTCCGTCTGGATAGCCGTTGATGATTTTCTTATCTGCAGCTGCTGCAATCGCACCACGGCTCCATGCAGCAAACTGGTTGCTATCTTTAAATTTAGTAGTCGTCGCATTCGTGCTCAGCCTCAACAGCTTGGCAGTGATCACAGCTGCCTCCTGTCTGGTTAGGGGATTATTAGGACGGAACGTATTATTTTCATACCCTCCGATGTATCCCGCTTTGACAGCCTTAGCTACTTCAATGTAGGACCAATTCGAGCTCTTCAGATCCGTGAAGTTAACAGTTCCTGTCTCTGTGAATCCGAACAGTCGGTTTACGAAGGCAACATATTCTGCACGTGTAATCGCATTATTGGGCTTAACGGTACCGTCAGGGTACCCACCAAGATAGCCCTTATCAAGCCATTGCTGCAATTGCGCCTGAGCCCAGTGTCCCTGAATATCTTTGGGAACAGGGGCTGCAGATACACTGCCCAGAGAGCCGAGCAACATGCTCACTCCCAGCATTCCGGTCATAAGACCGCGCCACATCTTTTTCATTTTGCAGTTCATCCTCCTACAGAAAGTATAGTGTGCGCCTGGTAAGCTAAAAAGCTCAACGTAACCCATTACCCGAGTAGTTGGAGGACTAAACCTTTTTATGGAAAATTATAGTTATAAAAAATCATCTATGTGTGCTCATCCGCCCAATGATTGCGTATACAATAAAAAGAACCTTGGGAATATTCCCAAGGTTCTCGCTAGCGTTGTATCAATTGCTAACCATCTACCATATATATGTAGGTCGGCTTCGCCGGATGATTATAATTTGATTACGTTAGCTGCTTGTGGTCCACGTGCACCTTCAACGATATCAAATTCTACGGATTGACCCTCATCCAATGTCTTGAAACCGTCTGTTTGAATCGCGGAAAAGTGTACAAATACGTCCCCACCGTCTGCAGTTTCGATAAAACCATAACCTTTTTCTGCATTAAACCATTTTACTTTACCTTCCATTGATTAAACATTCCCTTCGTCATCAGATGAACGTGAGTCTTGCTCACAACTCGACTATACCATCGCTGCTTCTCAATTGTCAATTGGAAAAGAAAATGATTACATTCAATAAATTACCACTACAATATTCAGTAATCATTTTCTACATTTTTCTACAAAAGACAAGATCAGAACAATTAATATGGTATCGTTAATAAATGTTTAACCAGTTGAACCGAATATGAAACAAAATAATCCCTTATAGTTTTAAACAAATAATTTTAATCTCTCAATTGAGGGAGTGTAATCGAAGTCTTTTGCATATAAATATTGCTGTTTTGCTTTAACTTCATCACCTATGACTTCGTAATACACGCCTAAATTATGATGGGCGGCAAAGCTGCCCGTTCCGATAACACTGCCCTCTTGTCCCGTCTCCCCTATCTCAAGCGCCCTCAGATAGAAACGCTCAATGTAAGGAATTAAATCGCTATACTTTCCAGGGTCACTAAGAATCAGTTCGAGCAGATAAAGTGCAGCAACAAAATAAAAGTCAGAAGAATTACTGAGGAAATCTTGTTCGGTTTCAACAATATGTAGACCCTCATCTAAATGTCCAGAAGCAATAATTGCATACAGAAAATTAACAATTAGACTCGGAGCATACCCCTCTTTGCGGGTGATCTTACTATAAGCCTGTTTTAAAAAGTTATAGGTCTGTTCATGTATCTCCAAACCACGAAATTCTTTTGCAATTTGATAATAATAGTAGGGATCATCAGGCTGGTCCTCTATTTCTTTTAAAAGAATAGGAATATTTCTGTCTGACTTATTCTGCTCAAAGTAACCATCATGCTGAATCTCAACATCTACTCTAATTCTAGGCAGACCAGATTGAATCTGCTCATGAATCCTACCGTAGTACCGGCAGTCAGATGGGAACAGACGAGAAATGTAACTTTGCTCATAGCTGATTCCGTCTTTGCCCATGAACTTATCAATTCTTTTAACCTGACCTATAACTGGAGGACCAGTTATAAAATTCTGTATCACATGAGCATAATCTCCTTCAATGTACTCATCTGCATCAAGCACCAAACACCATTCAGAGGAGGCCAGGGATAATGCAAAGTTACGAGCAGCAGCAAAGTCGTTATTCCATTCATAATCATAAATCTTAGCGTTAAATTCGAATGCTATTTCTTTCGTGGCATCTGTAGAACCCGTATCTACTATTATAATTTCATCTACCAGAGTAAAGACGTTGTTTAAACAACGTCTTAGATTTTGTTCTTCGTTTTTAACGATCATAACCAAGGATAAATTCATTTGCCACCTCTTAAGAGTATTCCCTTAAAACAGACATTCTTTTATAGCAGCATAAATTTTAGCACCTGACGTCCCGTCGATATTTTCATATACATTTGCCGCAACATTTATACGGTTCTTGGCCAATGGGTCATATCCGGCGGGGAACTTTTTGACCAGTTGATACCATGGTTCAGAACGATCAAATGCATAATAAAAAATGTCAGGAGGAAGAAGAGAGCCTGCAGGCTCCTTTTCATCCCAAAACAATACTTTCTTGCCTGTGAGTACATAGGAACGGAGCAATGAGCCATCTGAAGATATCAAAACGTCTGCTGCCTTTAAAGAAGGTATATAATCCTCTGTTTCATCAAAAATAACTCGACTATAGAGCGGATCTTTTGCTTTAATAAACTTTTCCGTCAAGTTCACATAATAATCTAACAGATAGGGCGCATATTTCATTATAGAAATTTTAGTAAGTGGGTGTGGACGCCAAATTACAACACTACGCTCATCAATCTTAGGAATACTTAAAAAGTCTACCAATCTTTCTAATGCCTCGAAAGGTACTCCTGAAAAGAACATGCAACCAGTATTAATAAGATATACTGTTTTGTTTTCGAGATTTTTGCCCCACTCTATAGGTGTTGGAGTCTCTTTTTTCATAGCGTTAACTATAGCATCCAATTTAGGTGAACCAAGTACAAGAAGCTTCTCGGGCGGAACCCCATTACGAATAGCTGCCTCTTTCAAATATTCTCCTACCAATATAATTTTATCTACATTTTCCACCGTCGGAAGATCATAGGCTAAACTATGCGTTTCTTCATTTGGAGCGATAAAGGAAGAAATGTGATACGGAACATAAACAAGCATATCTGTATATTGTTTTAAATTTGATGTAAAAAAGTGTTCATGAACTCGCGTAATCGTATTATATTCATCGTAGATATTATGCACAAAAATAATATCTGGCTGTTGTTCTTCTAAGATATAGTCATTAAAATGCGTTATTGGAATATCATTTGGAAAAAGTTCTCCCTCATACGTAGGAATGACTTCTTCTTGAGATAACTTATAATAGGGAATAGGTACGACCGTAGCAACGCAGTTTTCATCTTTGACAGCAGCTTCGTATACAGTAGCCAGACTATCCCACATAGACGCTTTATAGGGCAAGAATACTACATTAAGCTTAACTTGAATTTCCCGATCAAAATCCTCTCTTAATGCAACTATCTGTTCACCAATATGAATGACAATACTCTCATTTAAATCTGACTTCCTTTTAAGAATCGTTTCAAAAGAATGATGAATGTTCTGAAGTCGGTCTATAGTTTTTTGAGGTACAGGATCTTCCTGAGATAATTGAAATAATATTGCTTCAATTGCAGCAAGACAATCAGAGATTGCATTGAAAGGATCACTTAGGTTAGTTAACAATCCCTGCATCTGAGAAATCGAATCCAGTAAATTTATAATCCGTGTTTTTTTATTTAAGAACAATTCGATCCCTCCAAACGTTCGACTGGTTATATAGCATATAGAACTGTCTCAACTGTATAGTTGCTATAATGTCTGATATAAAATTTATAATCAGAAATTAAACTTTGTAAGTACAGAGGAATTTCTAAAATATCCTCAGGCTTATGATAAATACAAATGGCTAGTCTCGGGCGATATTTTAAAATCGTTTCTTTTGCTCCCTTTAAAGCTTCAAGTTCAGCACCTTCAATGTCCATTTTGATGAATGAGGCTCTCTGACCATTTAAGAAACTATCTAAACTAACTACATTTACATTAGTTTCTCCGTTTGCTTCTATAGATGAGCCACCACTTCCATCAGCGTTAAAATGAAGAGTCGTGCTTTCACTCCACAAACCAGCATTAATCAGTTCTACATTTTTAACTTCATTTTTAAGGATAGCCTCTTTACAATTCTCATGGTTTAATGGATCAGGTTCAAACGCATAGATCTTTTCATAGTTATTGTTAGACCATTTTTGAAATACTAATGAGTTACCGAAATCGAAACATCCGGCGTCTATAAAGACCTCATTATCGGATGGTTTAATTATTGAATCCTCGAAATACTGTTTATCGTTTAGAAATGTAGTAATTGACCAAGGATCACTATTAAAAGTAAGTATGTTTTCAGAACTGAGCCCTAATGATATAAGTTCATTATAAATTTCCTCCTTATACTTTAACGAAGCAATTACGACAATATCGTTAAGATGTTGTTTTCTTAGTTCTTCTGGAGAAATAACTGGAAGTCCACAAAATGTATCTTTTTGTTTATTCTCATCTTTATCACAAAAACAAGTCCATTTAATCCCGTAAGATAAATAACTGTAAAGATGTTCTCCCCAAGCTCCGGCTCCATAAATTATAAGGTTTTTACCATTGGAAATATATTCTTGACATTTAATAGAAAAATCTATGTATTGATGAGTGCCTATAGAAGAAAAATCAGGAACCCTCGCGGTTAGTTCTTTAATATATTTCCAATCAGATGTTAAATTAAACAACATGCGCAATTTGAAAAGTTCTTGAGACTGTTCGTCCATCAAATTATTATAAACATTTCTTGTATCTGAGAAGATTCTCTTTACCATTATCTCACTAATCATATTCTCTATCTCCCATTTAATTAGGATATTAAATACGGTGAATTCAAAGCTATATTGACTTTTTAGCGAAAATAGATCTTACAGATTCTCTTTCACCATACTTATCGATATAATAAATACCTTTTCTTTCAATTTCTTCCTTCAAAGATTCCAAATTTTTATTTTTCATGAACAAAGGAACAAGAACACTATCTTCCTTTCCTTTCCTTTTGTAAGATTTACCTGCTTCTACAACAAGTTCATCGCTAACCACTACGCTCAGTCTTTGAATAATTTCATCATTTGAAAAGTACTTAGAATAAGCCCCCAACCTTATTAAACCGCCAACTAGTTTGTCATAATAAGTTTGAAGCAACATCTCTTTCTGGTCAGTGTTAAACTTCTCTTTTGCATTTAAAAACAATCTTTTAAAATATTCCATTCGAAGTTCATATAAGTCAGGAGAAAAATAGGATATAGCACTTATCCTCTCCTCTGGGGTGAAAACATAATAATTGTAAAACACTTTATTTATAGTAAGGACTTTTTCACATTTATTTAAATAATCCAATGTAAAAAGTCCATCCTCTCCCATAACATAAGATGGATCAAATCTCAAATTATTGTCTTTCAAAATAGAGCTTTTAAAGATCATATTCCATGAGCTTAAGACTAGAGAAGATATATCTGGATTTAAGTATGATTCTACTAGGAACTCAGTTGCATCGTATAAACGAGTTGCACTATTAAACACTTGTTTTCCAATTACTGAGTATCCACAAATAACTAGGTCACTTTTATTTTTTTCAATAGCATCAACCATAGTTTTTATCATATCTGATTTTATTTCATCATCCGAGTCAACAAATTGAATATATTGCCCGGTGGCATTTATGATTCCATTATTTCTTGCTGCAGAAACTCCACTATTTTTTTGATGTATAACATTAATTCGGGAATCTTTTTGTTTGTATTCGTCACATATAGCGCTTGAACCATCAGTCGATCCATCATCTACTATTATTAACTCGATATTCTTATATGACTGATTGAGAATACTCTCAATTGCACGTCTAACATAGTTTTTTGTGTTATATACAGGAATAATAATAGAAACTTTTTCATTTTCAACTGGGTTCATGGCCGTATGCTCCTCATACATGAATACTTATTATTAGATACTTTTTATATAAGTCTTTTTGCTTAACTCATTACGTTTATTTTGATAGGCGGAATTCCAAAAAGCACTTTATCTATTTCCTGCTTTGTCGTTACATAATTAAACCCTAAAGAATCTAATTGCTTTAAAATATCCCCTGGTAATCGATTAGCTACAATTACCAAAGTATGATTTTTCACTTTTTCAAGTTTTTCAGGGGATATGCATTTTATTCCCCAAACTTCTCCCCATTTATCTGGATTATTGTCAGAAAAGAAATTGATAACAACAGATTTACTTTGCAGTTCTTCAAATAGGCGAGCTCCGTATTCTCCTACTCCAAAAATACAGATATTCTCTGCCTTTCCTTGCGAAATTCCTTGAATATAATGTTGCAACTCCGAAATTTTCCCTGAAAAATCCTCTGGAATAGGACATTTTAATGCTTCTTGTTCAGCATATTTGTAAGCTTTGCTCATTTTTCCGCCCTTTAAGAAGACACACATTCTATGATAAAAATTATAAGGACTTCCGTACATAGAAATGATCTCAGTTACAGTTAGCTCTTTTAAGAAGTTTAGATACAGTTGCTCCCGCTCTGAATCATGACAGTTTAGAGTTTTACTCCCCTGTAAGTCATGAAGCCTAGAGATCATCAGTGATTCTTCTAAATAAATTAGCTTTTGATGACGGAACATCCTAAACCACAAGTCATAGTCTTGTGTAGTTATTAAATCTTCATTAAAAATTCCCACTCGCTTAAAATGACTCTTGTGAATAAGTAAGCTACAGCCATGAACTAATCCCTGTAATACAGGAAAGACTGATTCTCCTAGTCTATCTACCGGATAAGATATATGATGTTGTATTGGCATACATAATCCTGTTTTTTCATCTTTCAAGTGATAATCACTATATATAATTGCTGTGCTCTCTCCGTGGTTTTGTAGTTCTTTAATCTGCTTTTCAATTTTGTTAGGCTGATATAAGTCATCATGAGAAAGCCATGAAAAATACTCTCCTTTCATTAGCTTCACACCTAAGTTCAGCGCAGTTGCAACTCCACCATTCTCCTTGGGAACATAGCGAATTTTATCTTGATATGATAATGCAATACTTTCAGTAAGTCCGTTATCATTGGATCCATCATTAACTACAATAACCTCTATATTAGAATAGGTTTGTGCAAGAGCGCTATCGATTGCTTCATGAAGATAATTCCCACCATTATACACAGGAATAATAATAGAGACCAATGGGCTGTTCATTTCTTCACTCCTTATTCCATCATTATGTCTATAATCCTCGGAATAGCAACTACACTAAAATTCGAATAGGCGACTAATAGATTTTCAAACGATCTGCGAAACTTCTGATATTACACCAGTCCTGTTCGTACTTCTTCTCTAAGCTCTATTTCTCTAATTGTATTTCTCAATAATGCATTTTCCTTTTTTATTTCATTTAATTCATCGTTCGCACCTGAGCTATGGAGAATTGTTCTAAGTGTGGACTTTTTAATAGTAATATATTCTTCATCAAAAACCCTACTGGTTAAATCATGGGAACAGATATGCGGTTCTGGTTTCAAGGACTTGGGATCAGTTATATTACAAACCATAACTTCGGGAGTAAATACAGTTACTTTTGATTCAATAAAATCATTAAGTACTGTTACATTTTCCTCCTCATCCATTACATTTTTAATTCTCTCACTCAAAGTATAGGAAGTTTTTCCTAAACATGATTCATCATATGTCGCCAATATCTTTTTCATTATTTCATTTTGGGCTAACCCGCCGAAGACCCAATCAGAATAAGATTCCTGATCTAGCAGGTTAAAAAACACTTTACAGTGCAAAACATAATTAAATGGAGCTTCAATTAGAATACGCCTATCCAAATAAATACCGCCATGCATCTCGATAGACTTTATAGCAAAATATCCATTTACAAATTCATAATCACCCAAATTATATGCTAACTTTACAATTTCTTTTTCATTTACATCACAATTCAATTCGTTCAAAATAATAATATTACTATTATCATAATAAACAGTCTCTTGATATTTTTTTATTAGCTCATCAGAATATGAAGCTCCAAAGCCTCCAATGAAGACATTACGAGGGATCGTTTCATTAGGTAAATCAGAAAACTTACTCAGTCTTGTATACAGATAGTTATCTCTCTTCAAAATCTCATTATCTTTTAATTCTGGCCATAATTCTTTTAATTGTTGTATATAACGATCAATAAATATCCATCTTTTCCGAAAATCACTGTTTAAATGACGAGCGATATAAGTAGCAACATACTCTCTAAACAGTTGATTGCATTGTTTCAACGCATATTTTCGAGCTTCTATGGTGTCTAGATTTCTGAGTTCAAAAACAGAGTTACTATCTGAACCATATCTCTTTATGTAGGAATAAACAGGAGAATTGACATACCCTATTCTTTCAGCGTATGAATGTAAAACAAGAGAATATCCCAAATCCTCCGTACTAATCCCCTCAGGCATTTTACCAGCTTTAAGAAGCAATCGTCTGTGTATAAGCTTATTTGGTAAGTAAACCTGCCCACCTAATATCATTTGTTCTGTTGTAAGAGGCTCCCTCATTTCACCATAAAGAACTTTACTATCTTGCGATTTGATCCATAAAGGAGCACAAACGATATCGTAGTCCTGTTCTATTGCTTTATTATAAAGCAACTCCATTGCCTTCTTATCCATTACATCGTCCGAATCACAAAACCCTATATATTTTGATCTTGCGATTTCTATGGCAACATTTCTAGGTGCACCCGCCCCATGTACGTGATCTATGGATCTAACTATAACCTTCTCAGGATATCTTTTTTCATACTCCTTAAGAATGACTAGAGAATTATCTGTAGAGCCATCATCAACAGCCACTATTTCAATATTGCTTAATGTTTGATGAATTAAAGACTCCATACAGTTTCTTAAGTGTTTTTCGGAATTATATACAGGAACGACTATTGAAACTAGAGGTTCTTCATCAAATGAAAATCCCAATATCCGTAAGGCTCCCTTCTCTAATTAAATTACTTCTTCCAAACCTTCCTATCCACAATTCCGGTATAACTCTGTATAATACGGATCACAGTCGAAGAAACATTTCTCTCTGAATAATCTGTTACTACAGAACCATAGTCTCCTTCGGCTGCCATGCCAACAGCTATTTCAACCGACTGAAGCAGCTGTTCCTCTGTAATTCCTCCAATAACAAAACATCCTTTATCCAATGCTTCTGGACGCTCTGTAGAGGTTCTAATGCTAACCGCAGGAAATCCGCAAATCGCACTTTCTTCCGGTAAAGTCCCACTGTCAGAAACAACACAAAACGCATTTTTTTGTAGAGCATTATAATCGGTAAAAGAGAACGGTGACAGTTTTTGAACAAGCGGATGAAAAACAAACCCACGTTCTTCAATCAAACGAGCACTCCGAGGGTGCATAGAATAGATTACCTTCATTTGATATTTTTCTGCCAAGACATTTACTGCATTCATTAGACTGAGAAAGTTCTCTTCAATATCAATATTCTCTTCTCTGTGAGCGGAGAGCAAAATATAGTCTCCATTCTTAAGCGACAGTTCTTCCAATACCCTACTATTCTCTATTCCTGACTTGTGTGCAAAAATCACTTCTGCTAGCGGTGATCCTGTAACATAAATATGTTCTTTTCTCACACCTTCTGCCAGCAAGTAACGACGGGCATGTTCAGTATAAGGCAGATTAACATCAGCAATGTGATCAACGATCCGACGATTAGTCTCCTCGGGCAGATTTTCATCAAAGCAACGATTCCCAGCTTCCATATGGAAAATAGGAATTTTGAGTCTCTTCGCGGAGATTGCTGAAATTGCAGAGTTAGTATCTCCTAGTATTAGTAGGGCATCTGGTTTATGATCTCTCATCAGTTCATACGATTTTGAGATAATACTTCCAATAGTTTGGCCAAGATGCTCCCCAGCCACATTTAAATAGTAGTCAGGTCTGCGCAGCTTCAAATCTTCATAGAATATTTCATTTAAATGATAGTCATAATTTTGACCTGTATGCACAAACAAATGATCAAAGTACCGATCCGCTTTCTTAATTATCTCCGATAATCTGATCATTTCCGGACGAGTTCCTACAATTGTCATCAATTTAAGCTTCTTCAATATTCCACCCACCTAAAAATAATGTGGATAAAGCTCTTGATGAGCTACCATCCACTCTTTGGTATCTATGATCATTTGTTCGTATGAAGGTACTTTGAAATCAAAATCTTCCCTTGTATTAATTAAAGATTTATCAACATAGAGTGTGTCATTCATAATGACCTCAATCTCTCCGTTCTTTAAATATCGGTTGAACAGGCATAATAGCTTAAATTTACTGATAGTCTCATTGTTTACCAGATGATATACGCCATTCAGTTCTTTCTCAAGCGCATATTCAATGGCATGAGCCAGCGTAACTGTAGACACACCTGTCCATATGGCCGAAGTAAAACCTTGCACAGAACCCCTTTGACTAAGAAACCAGTTGAGTAATCCAGTCCCCTGCTCTTTTATATCAGGTCCGATAATTGAGGTTCTGATCGTTAGATTACTGGAATCATCTACCTCACCTAAGGACTTGGTTCTACCATAAAATGAATCTGCATCTTTGAAGCTGCTTTCAGTGTAACCTCCAGTCCTTCCAGAAAACACGCAATCTGTACTTAAATGAATTAATTTTGTGTCTGTTCCTTCTAAGTATTCTGCTAAAAAATGTGGAAGATAACTGTTCAGGAAAATACCACTTGTTAGATGTGCGTCCACATCTTTATTCAAAACGCCAACACAATTAATCACTGCGTCAAACGAATCACAGTTCATTGCGGCCTTCAAGTGATCCTTATTTAAAGCATCTCCAATAAAAGTATCGCAAAAAGGAAGATCGTTTCTTGCAAATCCTGTAACACTATGTCCCTTTTCACTGAGAAATAGAGTAACCAAATGCCCTGCCATCCCGCCAGCACCAAGAACTAGAGTTCTCATCCCATCAACTCACTTTGCACGTACTCAAGTTGTAGTAATTTTTCCTTAACCTGCTCTAGAGTGAGAATATTTGTGTTATTAGAAGTAAACGCTGCAAGCTGCGGCTTTGGAGTCTTGCCCACCTCAAAATACTGCTCATAGTTCAAATCCCGGTTATCTGCCGGAACCTGATAATAATTGCCCAAATCCCTTGCATGCAAACATTCCTCTTCAGTAAGCAAGGTTTCATAAGTCTTTTCACCATGTCGGATACCTATATATTGAACCTCTGCATTAGAATTAAATATTTCTTTTAGCGCTTGAGCCAAAACACCGATTGTAGCGGCAGGAGCTTTTTGGACCATAATGTCACCGGGCATTGCATTCTCGAAAGCAAATAGGACTAACTCTACTGCTTCTTCCAAGCTCATGATGAATCTTGTCATATTAGGATCAGTGATCGTAAGTGCTTTACCTTGCTTAATTTGTTCAATAAAAAGCGGAATTACTGAACCTCTTGAAGCCATTACGTTACCATAACGAGTTCCGCTAATAATTGTCTTATCTGTCGTACGAGACTTGGCAACAAATACCCGTTCCATCATGGCTTTGCTAATCCCCATTGCATTAATAGGGTACGCAGCTTTATCTGTAGACAAACAAACCACTTTTTTTACACCTTCTGTTATAGCAGCTGTCAAGACATTCTCGGCTCCGATAATATTGGTTTTCACAGCTTCAAGTGGGAAAAATTCACACGAAGGCACCTGCTTCAAAGCCGCAGCATTAAAAACATAGTCCACCCCATGCATTGCACCTTGAATACTGTGCACATCTCTAACATCACCAAGATAGAACTTTAGCTTATTACTTTTATAGTGACGTCTCATGTCATCTTGCTTTTTCTCATCCCTGGAGAAAATTCTAATTTCTTTTATTTCTGTATTTAAGAATCGCTTTAATACTGCATTACCAAAAGAACCGGTCCCACCCGTAATTAACAGTGTCTTATCTTTGAACAAAAGAGAAACACCCCTTTTCAACAAAATTATTCTTTCTTTAATATTTCATAGTCATTGTCTCTTCTCTCTGCAGAAAAAATTCAATGATTTTAGAGATTACGATAGATTCCTTTGGAGTCAATTTAAAGCCCTTATTCTCATGACCATAAATCATCGAGATAAAGTCACTCAATTCATAACGCAACCCATCACCTGCAAACTTCGAGAAGAACTTTTCATTATGCTCGGAATTTTCATGTCTAACTTCGAAATACTGTGTTTTCCACCATGGAGCTTCAACATAGATGTAACCCTGTGTCCCGGAGATCAGTAATTGCCCTTCTGATTTAACCCCTAAGCCGACTTTTGCAGTGGATACTGCATTTTCGTAGTTCAAATAAATCTTTGTGTACAGGTCTATGTTATTACTGTCCACAAAGGTCTCGAATCTAATATCTTTATATTCTGTTCCTAACAACTTAACGATGGCTAAGAGCGGATAACTTGCAAGCTCTGTAACACTGCCACCATTTTCTTCAGGAGCTAATTCTCTATATTGTCCAGATACAAGCTTTGTGAAGCTGGCTTCAACATCCCGGATCTTCCCGATGCGCCCGCTCTTTGCTATAGCTAACAGTTTCAAGAAGCCTGGAGCATATGCCGTTTTGATTGCCTCAAGTAAGACCAGCCCTCTATCCTTTGCCAGTTGATAAAGCTCTTCCGCCTGGCTTGCCCTTAGAACCAGTGGTTTTTCACATAATACGTGCTTACCTTGCTCTAAGGACTTACGGATGTATTCATAATGTGTATTGTGAGGAGAAGCAATATAAACAGCATCCACTTTTTCAAAAAATGAATTAAGATCGTCTGTAAAAAACTTTAATTCAAACTGTTCTGCATACTTCCTAGCACTATCTATTCGGGGGTTGAACACACCTTCAAGATTAGTTCCACTTACGTATTTAACTTCAGGTGCAAAACGCATTGCAATTCTCCCGCTACCAATGACACCTAGTCTAACAATGTTATATTTCTGCTGTCGTATCATCGTGCTGGATATACCTTTAGTTCGTTCCAGATAGACAACCTCACAATATTGCTGCAAGAAGTCGAATTTTCCATACCAGTCTGAACCAACAGTAAAAATATCGACACCATACTTCTGAATATCTTCAACCTTTTGCCCCTCATGATCCTCAATAAGAATCTCATCGGCAAGTCCGGTCTGTTTAATATTCTCAATTCTCTCCATTAGAGAATTAATAACATTCATTTTCCCTCTGTACTCATCATACTGCTGGGTTGTTACTCCAACGATAAGATAATCTCCTAACTCTTTAGCTCTTTGCAGTAATCTGTAGTGCCCCTCATGAAACAGATCAAACGAGCCGTAGGTAATCACCTTTTTCATTAGCTACACTCCAATCTCTTATTACTCCTTATTAACTGGTAGAAGCTGATAATATGTGGAGGCATGTCCTTGACGCTGTTCCAATGGAGGTAATTCAAGGTAATTGCCGAATTTAAAACTCAGATACCCATCGTAATCCTTTGCAGCGGGGAAGTAATGTCCCTCAAATTCTATATCTTCAAGTTCTACGTACCATTTTCTATAGTAGCCATAATATCCGTTATTCGGGGTTGGAAAGGTTAGTATTCTAACAAGTTCTGTATTTTTTTTATTACTTATTCGCATTAATTGATCATATAGCGAAAATACAAAGTCCCTCGAAAAAAGCGTCAGCAATCGGTATAAACTACGCATGAATAGCTTTGAATCAGACTTTGCTCCAACCTCGGACCATAACAATTTCCGAATAACGGTGCATGCCAAGTTATGAAGCCTTCTAACGGCCAGATTATCCGGTACGTTATCTAATGGGAAAATATCAATGAACACCCCTGTTGGATAAGGCATGTGCTCTTGGCCTTTCCGAACAAATTCTGTTCCGACACGGCGAATTTTCCCATAACCCCATCGATAACCTGAAGTGTTTGCATGGGTTTGTAAAAAGAAGCGACTAGCATCGATGTCTTCCTCGCATGCTTTGCAAAATCGTTCATATTCTGGACGCAGCATTGCGACATCTGCATCATCATCCCAAGGGATATAACCCTTGTGACGAACAGCTCCCAAGGTTGTACCCGCTATAATACAATATTGGATATCGTATTTTTTACAAATGCGATCCACCTCTAATAACATCTCAAGCTGAATCAGTTGCATCTGCCGCAAGTCTTCAGAAGGCATTACTTTGTACTCTAAAGTCATAGGAACCTCGCCTCTATATTTAATTCGACATAATATTGCAAAATCCTCATTTAAAAGAAAAAAATCGATAATATTAGAGACTCTCATCTTTATTATCGGTCGTTTTCTTAAGATCATTAAGTTAAAAGATTTCATACAAGTTTGTAATGTTTGGTAATCTAATTGGGTTTGGATTTGCATAAGAAGGGAGTGTTTAGAGGGGATTTTATCTATGCGAAGATATACTTTCAGTTAAAATAAACAGCCTGAGTTCTAAATATAGATCTCAGGCTGTTTTATTTATTAGCTTTTTATTTGAACCCGTTTAAAAAATTTAGCACAAATGTAATATTAACAAGTTCGGGACATTCTGCAATAAATTTTTCTATAAAATAGTTTTTTTGCCCCTCCGGTGCATGTTGAATTAGGACATAGTATAGATAACTTGCCTTCGGTTGTAACTTCAATGCTTCGCTAATGAATTCCACTGCATCAGAATCATAACCTTGATTCGCATGATAAAAACCAAGATTCACCAGACTATTGAAATTCAATTGTTGTTGAGACAGTAATATTGAATAATAATTCATTGCCATTTCGGTCATATTCAAACTATAGAAGTAATTAGCCAACTGATTAATTAATTCTGCAGATTTGAAAGCTTGTATGAATTGGTCGAATAATTCATATTCTCTTATTAAAAAGAGTTGTTTCGCAACTAAAAACAATGAGTTTGCATGCATTTCCAAGCTTTGCTCGTTCAATGCTGCTTTCCCGGTCAACATTTGCAATACAAGTTCATTTAACTTAGGAATGCTCTCATTTTTGAAGTGTCTTGTTACTTCTTCAAACTTTTTATATGTGCCCCATTTAATTGTCGCTATGACTATTTGTGCCCATAACTGCAGTTCATTTTCTTGATCCTTATTGCTGTTTGGGATGGTTAAGGACTCCCAGCTCTCTTTTGTACCGGTAAGTGTAGTATATCTTAACTCATCCAGAGTATTAAGTGTAGATACTCCGTCTATAAGTTGTTCATAATAGTGAACTAGTTCAGCTTGACCCAACACAAGAGATATTTTGAATAACAGGCTAGATTCAGCTTTTTCCCTAACATCATAAATTTTATCCAAAAATCCGATGACTGCTGATGGTTCCTCATTGAGACATAACCACTCTACAAGTCGTAGCAACACCTTTACGTTTCTGGTGTCCTTATTTAATAATTTTGACAACCAGTATATAGCCTGCTGATTGTCGTTAAGTCTAAAATAAATATCTACCAATTGTTGAGCAGGGGTCTCAAAGCTATACATAGGGTCGGAAAGCCAAGCTTCTTGATTCAATTGGGTTCTTTGTTCAGCAACATCAATTGCCTTGAGATACCAACTGGTCGCTTGCTCAAGAAAACCCATTTTCTCAAGGTGAATTCCTTTAATTGTATAATATTCGGAAAAGTCCTGGTATTTAGACAGTTTACTTTCTGTCAAGCCCCAGGATTGGGCAAGAGAGTTTCTCTTATAATAAAGACCAATTGCGCCAAGTAAGCAATGCGGGTACCATGCTTCTTGAGAATTGCCTCCTTTTAACGCTCTCTCATAGCATCGAAGTGCTTCATCATCTTCTTGGCCGTATCGATACTGATTGCCTAGTGTAAACCAATCGTAGTCACTAAGTTTATTACTTTCCTTCATTTTGTTAAAGATTTGCATGTTGCGTTCATGCTTGTTTTTCTCAGTGACACGCTGAGTTTGATAACCCGTATGATAAATACTCAGTGATATATTTTTATGAAATAAATCTTTACTTCTGCCTCTAGTCAATTGTTCATGAATAGGGCGTTCGAAATGAATACCTTTAAAATTAGGAAAAAGACGTGTAACAGGTGCTGTATTTATTTCATCCGAACGATCATTGTCTCCAGTGAAATTAATGACTGATAACGTATAGGCAAGGTGACTCTGCGGCTGTTCTTCCCTTAAAAAGGCACTCCATTTTTGCAGATCATCGGCCCCCAAATACTCATCGGCGTCCAACACCAATATCCACTTCCCAGTCGCATGACGAAGAGACTCATTTCTTGCAGCAGCAAAATCATTATTCCAGGTATATTCAAAAATCTTAGCATTAAAATCTGCAGCAATTTGCTTGGTTTGATCTTTTGAACCAGTATCAACGATGATAATTTCATCGGCCAAGTAGCTCACACTATTAAGACATCGTGGTAATAGGGCTTCTTCATCTTTTACAATCATACATACACTAAGTTGTTTCATTATATTCCCAGCCCTTTGAGTTAATTCTTCCAATCAATGAACATGCTATTCACTGCATAACTGGAATTATAGGCATTTTTTTGAACCTTTATTGCACCTTGCTTAGACAGCCAGTCACTAGCATCCTGTTTGAACTGATTCATTTTCGATAAAATGATGTGATCAAACTCACTTAATGTACTTATACGGTGCTTTAGTTCAGTCGTAAGTGAATCATTACTTTCCTCAATTGAAAAAACAAGCTGCTCCCTAAGCTCTGCAAATTCCGCTAATTGCTCAGAGGTACTCTGATCAATACTTTCTATTAATTGTAAAGTTATCTGCTCTAATTGTCCTATATATTTATTTAGTTCACTCATTTGATCTGTTCCGAAGGAAGGCTTGAGGATTTACTAGCTACTTCCCATGCATCTCGCAATTCAATTAAGTATTCTAACACCTCATTCGCCGGCTGTGTATCTTTCTTCATGTTAGATTGGATTAGCAGGTAGATCATATACTCATATACTTGATAAAGTGTCTTAGCAACAGGATAATCATGATTTAACGCCGCGATTAGTTCATTGATAACTGCTTGCGCTTTACACAAATTATTGTTTGCTTTTTCGTAATTCTTTTCAACGATCCCTGAAATGCCTGTTTTCACGAAACGGATGGCACCATCATAAAGCATCAACAGAAGCTGGGCTGGCGGCGCTGTCTGCATTTGGGTCTGTTGATATTTTTGATAAGGTGATGTAATCAAAGAAATTCCTCCTTATGCTATCTAGATAGCATACTCATTAAACTCGATGAAGTGCTGTTATATTTATTCATCGCTGTTTCCATAGCTGTAAATTGCTTGTAGTACTGATTTTCTTTCATAGTAAGCCTTGCATTCATATCCGTTATCCGAGTTTCAAAATTCCTTAATTCTTGCCCCATCTGACTGGATACAATAAAAGAGACCGTTGGATCACTACTTACTTTTGAAGTTCCTGCCTTATCATACAAAGTGCCTAACGAGATGTTATTTATTTTTTTCAGACGGTTGAATAGTCCATCACGCGATGTATAATCTGTCTTGCTTGAGGTATCCGTCTGTGCAAATAAAGCAGTTACTTTATCAGGGTTAGCTTGAAGAGCTTCACGCAGCTTTGTTTCATCCAGAACTAATTTGCCTTTCTCGCTATAACTACCTGTTGTAATACCGATCTGTGTCATATTTATTTTAGCATCTTTAGGAACTACAGAACCATCAGGAAGCACAGAACCACCAGGAAGCACAACATCGCCGACCAATGCCGCTCTCATATCCGCTAGTGTTTTATCTACAATTGAATCATTTCTCAACATACCACTCTTGGCTTTGCTTTCCCAGAGCTTAATCTCGTCGTCTTTCATATCCGCTTTTTGTTCCGTACTTAGAGGCAGGAATTTTCTAAACCGTTCTTCTGACGTTTTCTGATTAAGAGTAGCTAACGTTGCATTATATGTTTCTACAAAGGACTTTATGGTATCAACCATTTTGTCAATGTCCTGAGTCACCTGAACTTGAGTCGTCTGTCCTGTAGGTGATGTGCCTGTTAATGAGATATTCACACCATTTATGGTGAAGTTATTTGATGATTGTGTAGTTTTCAGACCGTTAATCATAACAGTCGCGTCTTCCCCTTTTTTGACATTGGTCATTCCTAAGCTCGTCAATAGGGCTCCTGATAACGAAATGTCTTTCTCGCCAGTCTCTCGATTGGTAAAAGACATATTGCCAGAGACAGAGTCATAGACTGCAGTTACCCCGGTATTTTTGTTATTATTGATTTTTTTCACAAGTGAGTCTATCGTCTCATCAGCCTCGAAACTAATAGTCGCTGTCCCAATTGTGATGCTATCTGCGCCACCAGAGTAAACATCGGATATTTTTGTCGCATTTGCCTTCCCATTCGTGGATACGACAGATGAAGCTGTCGCCAGATTGGTAACACTAATATTTAGGACTGAATTATTGGCGGCCCCAGTAGCAGTAGCCGTTAATACATTGGAAGCTCCTGTAACTGAAGCCTTTTTAGAGTCAATAGAGTCAGTCTTATTATAAAGCGACAGCTTCTCATTGAAGCCAACCAATGTCGTGCTCACATTCCGATAACCATCTCTTTTCCATTCCAGCAATTGTTTTTGCTGATTCAACTTATCGAGTGGAACTCGCACTGCCTTCATTAACTGTTTTACAGTTGAATCAATATCCATACCTGAAGCTAATCCACCAATTCTCATATTAACCTCCTAGTTTTATGCCTTTTCATCTACAATTAGTCCACTTAACTCCATCATATTTGCAGCAACATCAAGAAGTTTCTCTGGCGGGATCTCTCGTATTAAATCACCGGATTGTTTATCAAATACTTTAACCATTATTGCATGAGTTTGTTTATGAATAGAAATTTCAAATGATTTTTCAGGTCCTTGTACTGCACGTATAACTTTCTCTAGCTGCTGAATAAGCTGTTCCCTGTCTACTGGCAAGCCGGCATTTTCAATAGTTGCTTCAGCAGACCCTTCTACGTTCTCTTTTTCACTACTATTTTTCGTTGAAAATACATTTCCGGATACTGCGACAGTATTATTCGGTATAATTTTGTTACTCAAAATTTTACCTCCTCACATATATTGAACACTCATCCAGTCGACGCAACTTCGTTATTCTATATATCGGATAAAACGCAAAGAATATGTAGTCAAGCAGTAGAAGAAAAAAGAAAAAGAGGCCTTGAATTTCAAGGCCTCTTTTAAAGAAATTATTAAGATTAACGAAGTACAGACAGGATACCTTGTGGAGCAGAGTTTGCTTGAGCAAGCATCGATTGGGAAGCTTGCAGCAAGATGTTGTTCTTCGAAAGAGCAACCATCTCTTTTGCCATGTCAGTATCACGAATACGGGATTCTGCAGCAGACAAGTTCTCAACTGTAGTACCGATATTGTTAGAAGTGTACTCCAGACGGTTTTGCACAGCACCCAACTTAGCCCGTTCAGAGGAAACCGCTTGAATTGCTTTTTCAACATTACCAAGGGTTGTAGCTTTACCCAGACCTGTGAAAGAAGTAGTTGTGATTGCTCCAATGCTAATTGTACTTGTAGCTTTGTCATTAACAGTAATATTAGCACCTTTCGTAATGCTAGTACCATTGAATGTAGTTTTAGTCATAATTTCATCGATTTGGTCACCCAGTTGCTCCAGCTCTTGATCGATGTTTGCTTTATCAGTTGTGCTGTAAGTTCCGCTAGCTTTTTGAACATTCAGTTCTTTCATACGAGTCAGCATGGAGGATACTTCGTTCATTGCACCCTCAGCAGTTTGTACGAACGAGATACCGTCTTGAGCATTACGTTGAGCTTGCTCCAGACCACGGATTTGACCGCGCATGGATTCGGAGATGGACAAACCAGCCGCATCGTCAGCTGCACGGTTGATGCGCAGACCGGAAGACAATTTCTCCATGTTTTTGCTTGTAGCAGTTGTGTTCAGACCCATGTTACGGTGTGTGTTCAATGCTGGAATATTGTGATTGATAATCATTTGATATTTCCTCCCTGAAATGGTTTTATTCCCACGTCCTTGTGGTATTAGCGTCTTCACAGGTCGGCCGCCCTGAAGAATTACCGCTCTAAATTATATATCGACGATTGAAGTAGATTTGTTTAGAGTAAATCTGATAATTCCTTTTAATTTTATAACCCTTTTTACTCATTTCCTTAAGCAACAAATAATCCTCACTAGTTCATAAGTTCTACTTCCTTATTGATAGCGAGAATTAGTTTCTATTTATCATTGTTTTCTATGTCAAGCATTGCATTCATAATAGCTTCTATGTCCATCACAGCATCTTGATTATTTTGTTGTATGGCATCGAATACTTCTTTGCGATAAATATCCACTTCCCGAGGTGCAGTGATCCCGATCTTGATGACATCACCTTCTACAGCCAATACAGTAACAATGATATCATTCTGAATGATAATTGACTCACCCTTTTTACGCGTAAGTACCAGCATTAGAAATCACCGCCTTCATTCCCCTTTGCAATCTCTGTCCATAAAGGATACTTTGTTGTATACACTGTGCTCTGTAGTATAATCTGTTTTCCTTTGTGTGTATCGGTATTAAAAATAAGAGGAGCCAGAAGATTGACTGTTATCTTTGATTTATCACTATGCCAGGTTACGATACAACGTATTATGATCTGCTCACGGTCTTGTACCTCTATATCCTGAATAGCTTCTTCTGGAAGTACAAATTCATAATCAGAAATGAAATCAAATGGGTTCACAGTAATAAAGGCAACTGACGGCTGATCTACAGCAGTTAATAAAGTAAAAATGTCGTTATGTTCCTGCAGTCTAAAATCCTGCAGTCCTTCAAAACCTGGTATTCCCTTTGGAAATAAATATATAGGGTCTGTCACTATCTCGGCTTCCTTACATGCTTGTTCTGCTGACATAATCTCTTCCTCCTTGGAATACTAACAAAAGAAGCTATGGACTGCTAACTTGTCCATAGCTTCTCATCATGGTTTCAAAGAATCAAGCCTATCTCATAAAATCCATCAATGATGGCTGTAAAATTTGTGCAGATGATTTCAAAGCTGCCTCATATATAGTTTGTGCGGTCGTAGCCTTAATCATCAGACTCGCAATATCCGCATCTTCGGTCTTTGATTGTTGCGTGGTCAGATTCAGCTCCTGATCATTTAAGCGCTCTTGGACTAATTCCACACGGTTTGTTCGCGCACCTACTTCTGATAGGCTAGCCTGCATTTTAACAGTTCTAGATTCTATTTTGCCGGATTGGGCAGCTATACCACTATAATTCCCGCTTCCAAGTGCAGTTATCAAATCATCCATCAATTTGAAGGTATTATCACTGTCCGTTGAGCTACCGAAAAACTCGCTCCCGGATGTATTTACTTGAAAGGTAGACTGATCGCCAATAGCATATTTCACTGCCCCTTGGTCTGTATCAATCTGCGCAAAGTTAGTTACAGTGCTGGACAGCTGATACGGAGCTTGGTCATAATTTTGACCATTAAAAATATATTTACCACGAATTTGACTATTTCCGATATTACCCATTTGTTCTTTCAATTGTTCAACTTCCAGCTTGATCGCATCCAGCCCGGACTGAGGCACCGTTTCACTTGATGCCTGTACGGTCAGTTCCTTCAACCGTTTCATCACTTCAGAAGCTTGCTGCATCGTTGTATCTGTAAAATCCAGCCAGCTGACAGCTGCATCTGTATTAGTTTTAAACTGATCATTAGACGCTAATTCAGCTCTGTAGCGAAGAGCATACGTAACCCCAACTGGATCATCAGAAGGCTTATTGATTTTGCGACCAGTGGAGACCTGATTTTCTATATTGCTCATGTTACTATAATTCTTGTTTAGATTGTTGAGTGTCTGCATACTCATCATACCTTGGGTAACCCGTATAGACATATCATTGACCTCCTTTACTTAGATTAGAGACCTACCCGACCAGTTCCATTGATTAGCTTATTAAGCATTTCATCAAAGGCAGTCATGAACCGAGATGCTGCACTATAGGCATGTTGAAACTTTATAAGGTCGGACATTTCTTCATCAAGCGATACGCCACTAACGGACTGTCTGCTCAGTTCAACCTGTTCGGTTAGTTCCTGTGCATTTTTGCTTTGACGCTCCGCTTCCTGGGTCTGAACACCCAACTGTCCTACAATCGATCTGAAGTAGTCATCCACAGTACCTGGTGCAGACAATGCAGTCCCAAAATCAAACTTGGCCGTCTTTAACCCACTCATAATTAGTGCCATGTCGTTGTTACCGATGATCACCTTCTCATTAGGCGCACCAGGGTTCTCAACTCGCATCGAAGTGGAAATTTTATTAGGATCCTTCTGAATATCTGGATTTAATGTAATGTTCCCTGCAGTAATTGGGCCGCCATCCTTAGATGTGAAGAGAGGCAATCCCTTCTGAGGGGTAGCACCACTAACCGTATATCCTAATTGAAGGAGTCCGTTAATCCCTTTAACAGTCACCTTAGTATCACTTGCCAGCGTTCTGCCGGCGCCAGAATAGGTAACTCCGTTCAAAACCGTACCTTCTGGGAGAACTGACCCGGCAGGAAGTACTACTTCTACATCCCCGTTCGCGATTGAATCAGCCAGCTGGTTCATTTGATTCTTATAGTCTGTAACATATTTATCTCTAGACATGAACATTCCAGCTACTTCACCGCCTGATAGCGTCCCGCTATCATAGGCTGCTTTCAGTCCGTCAGCTGTCACAGGAGTTACCTCATTACCTGTGACGACTAACTGGCCACCCAGTGTCACTTGATACCCATCGCTGAGCTGATTAACCTGAACATTGGCGATTTTCGAGAGCTTATCAATGGCTAGATCACGCTGATCACGCAAATCATTCGGGTTTTGACCTAATCCTTCCAACTTGATGATGTTAGAATTAAGATCAGCTACCGTCTGCAATAATGAATTGGTTTCAGAAACTTTTAAAGTAATGTTACTAGTAAGGTCTGAAGTTAAAGCATCCAATTGTGTATTAACCTGGTTCATAGCGTCTGTAAGCGCCTGAGTAGTCTCTTTTACAATTTTACGATTGGTAATATTCTCAGGATCCTTACTCAAGTCAGACCAAGCATTCCAAAAGTTATCTAGAACTTTGCGGAGGCCAGTATCCGAAGGCTCATTCATTATAGATTCAAGTTTCTGTAAAGAATCGTGACGAATGTTCCAATTACCAAGGTTAGAGTTTTCATTGCGGTACTGATCATCCAAAAAACTTTGTCTTACACGCTCAATGGAGTTGAATTCAACACCTGTACCCATTTGTCCGGCTGCAGTTGTGCGTAAAAAACCATAAGCTTCCATAGGGAGAGAAGCATTCATTTTTACAATTTGTCTGGAATATCCCTCTGTGTTAGCATTAGAGATGTTATGCCCAGTTGTATTTAGTGCAGCTGTATGGGTGTTCAGGCTTCGCTTAGCGGTTTCTATACTATGAAATGTCGAGGTCATCTTTTATTCCTCCATAATTAGGCACGGGTATCAAACAGTCCGGAGCGCTGTACTCCACCTGATTTTTCTGCCGGATGATGATAAGTTGCTTCGGTCTCTGAATAATAGGACATGCTTTCAATTGAAAAATCAATATAAGAGAGCGATTGTTGGATCAATTGTTGATTAAGCGCATTGGCTTCTTTCAACTGCTGAAGTGTTCCAGCAAGTTTCTTCTGAATATGTAACAGCCTTTGCTTGTCATCTAGATCGAACACAAGTCGCGACAGTTCGGACAGATTGAGTTTAAGATTCGAACGAATGCCTGCACCCTGCAAAAATGCATGAATCGCTTGCGCACGTTCTTCTTCTAACTGCTCAATTGTTTTCATCTGCTTAGATTCCTTATTAATAATTTGAATCAGCATTTCAATCTTGTTCTCCATAATTGCCTGCTTCTTAGTAGCGGCCAGATCCAGCATCTGGATATGCACCTCGTCCAGCCGCTCCAGCAGTTCGATCAATGTTGTCAATGCCATGGATGAATTCACCTAATTCTCGGAGGATTGCTTAAAATAGGGGGCGAGTTTCTCTGCGAGTTTGGCTGCGTCTACTTGATAAGTACCAGCGGAGACCTGCTGCTTCAAGCTTTCAATCTTAACGGCGCGTTCAGCATCTGTCTTGCCGCTGTTCTGAGCCTGCAAGAGCTTCAAGGCTTCATCGGAAAAGGTAGCCTCATCCTTGCGCGAATTTTTCTTCATTTGTTCCTGCCTTTGCGATTCGGCACTCCGCTGATAGGGGTTAATCGCGTTAATTCGTCCGGTCTCGTTAATTTTCATAACTGCCACCTTCCTTGTAATATAAAAAAGCCGATAATCTTTACTAAGTTTATCGGCGCTTGTTGAAACATTCTTTATAGCTGCAAACGTTTTTTTGCAGATTAAGGGTTACGAAGTTTATCTATGGCGCGGTATGCACCCTCGTGCGTATGACTGGAGGCATCGGCAGCAGCGCTCTCCTTGGCAGCATTAGATAGATCCTTCCGCAGACGATTACGGCAGCTGTCACACATGTGACCCTCCCGAATCAGAGTTCCGCATACTTCACATGGATACATCATATTGGGTGCGTTAGCTATGGAGATCCGGCCTTCCCGAATAAAGCGGGTAATCTCTTTAATGGAAATCCCCGTAGCATCGGACAATTCCTGAATGTTGGTTCCTCTATTTTCTCGCAAGTAATTTACGCAGATCTCATATTCATGCTCCAGTTCCTTGATGCAGGGCTGGCATAATTCCATGAGATTCTTGACGTATAACCGGCCGCACCTTGGACAATTGTCGAGATTCATAACAAGCAGCCGCTCCTCCCATACATTTTGTGCAAACATTACAATTCTTATGCTCCTAGATTACATGATTGAAGAGCATTCGTCCATCTCTTGCAATGGATATACAAAGAAATAGTTCCCTAGGAGCGGGCCAGAGTCAAACTGCGAATCTCCGCAGCTACACCACATTCCTCTGCAAGACGCTGTAAGGGCTCAGCACAGGCGCGTAATGTACTTCCTGTAGTGTAAATATCATCTACTATAATAATGCGCAGAGGAGCATTCGGGTTACGTCGTGTCTGTAACCAGCCAGCGAATCTATCCGTCATCCCGGGGTCAATGGCAAAGGCATGCTTCATGTCTGATAACCTCTCGGCCCGGCTCTTAAAGCTTTGCTTTCCCGTATGATGGGTGCGAAGGAGCAAGGCAAGCTGTGGTATACCCCTGCGAGTGGACAACACATGGCCTAAACGTTCTGCCTGATTAAAACCCCGCTCAACGAGTCTGGCCCCGCTGACCGGAACGGGAACCAGGAGATCTGCTCGCCACTTGTCTTCTCCTTTATAGCCAAGATAGGAAAAGAGAGTGTTCCTTTTCTGTTCTTTTAACTGGATCTGTCTTTCTCTTTCCTGCTCCGCCTTCAGCAAACCATAGGCTCTGTCTAACATTAAGCCGAGGAGAAGAGTGTATCTCTCATTTCCCCTGTATTTATATTGTCCTATCAATTCACGCATCACCTCGTTATAAGCCACGGCACTACGGTTGCAGATCAGTGGAGTCGGTTCATTAGATCGCGTACAATCCGGGCAGCCTACATGCCTACCGCATGTGGTACAGCGGGGAACCTGTATCCACGGTATCGTGACAGCGCAGTTTGAACAGACTTCGGACAAAGGCGATGATCCCTTACTGTTCTTCCCGCAGATCAGACACCTGGTTAAAGGAGGCGCCAGCAGTAATTCTGCTTTTCTCAACCATTGTGACAGCATACTCATTGGAGACTCTCCTTACGAATGTAACCTTTTTGACAAGCAATTCGGTTCATAGTACGGATCTGGGCGATGGCCCCGTGCTGCGAGCGGTTCCACTGCGGAGAGATGAAGAAGACTCTCCCCGCTGGATCATCCTTGGAGCGCCCGGCACGACCAGCCATTTGAACAAGTGAAGCCTCATCAAAAAGAGAACTGTCCGCATCTAAGATAAACACATCGCTCCGCGGCACGGTTACCCCGCGCTCAAGAATCGTTGTGGTGACGAGCAGCGAGATACTACGGTCACGAAACGCCATCACTTTCTCCCCTCTTGCTGCGTCCTGAGAGGAAGTCCCTTCTATAACTACACTTGGGAAACGGCGGCGCAGAAGCACCAGCAAACCTTCGATGTGGGCAATTCGGGATACAAATAGAAAAATCTGCGCGCTGCGATTCAGCGATATTTGCAGTTCTTGAATCAGCTTCTTCGGCAAAGCGCCCCGTTTCAGGCAGATTCTCACCGGGTCCGCAGCCAAATGCCGTGGTACAGGTAAAGGATGCCCGTGGAAACGAACCGGAACCCTGGCATGGGCTAGCTTCCCTGATTTGACTTGACGCTGCATGTCCGTCGGCGGCGTGGCAGACAGGTAGATGAAACATCCGTCCGGCTTACATGCCTGCCCTGCCGCATAGGCCAGCATCGGATCGTTATGATAGGGATAGGCATCCAGCTCATCTATGATAACGAGATCGAAGCTGTGATAGAAGCGCAGCAGCTGATGGGTGGTCGCCAACGTCATCCGGGCACCCACCCATCGCTCTGCGCTACCGCCGTACAGCACAGCGAGGCTCTCCGAGGGGAAAGCCCGTCCTAGACGCGGCGCCAGCTCCAGTACAACGTCGCGCCGCGGTGTTGCTACAAGCGCCCGGCCTCCGGCACCGAGCACAGCCTCCAGGAGCGGGAAAATCATCTCCGTTTTTCCCGCTCCTGTCACTGCCCAGAGCAGGAAGCGCTGTGGGCTCGGGAGGGTGGGGCGCTTGAAATCCGAGATAGAGGAGCGCTTGGAGCTCAGGATGGCCGGGCGCTCGGAGCCCAGGACGGCGGGGCGCTTGGAGCCCAGGACGACAGGGCGCTTGGAGCCCAGGACAGCAGGGCGTTTGGAGCCCAGGACTGTAGAGTGCTCTGGGCTCGGGACCGCGGAGCGCTGCCGCCGCTCCGCCAGAAAAGCCAACGCAGCCCCGGCGGCTCCCGCCTGGGCCGCGCTAAGCCCCCACCGGCGTGCCGCCACGGTGGGGTCAGAGCTGGCCGTGCATTGCACGGCCGGGGTCGCTGCGCTGCGCAGCAGCAGCGTACAAGCCCGGCTGCGCCCAAGTGCGAGGCAGGCCTCGCAGTAGGCGCAGCCCGAGAGCCCGCACGCAGCACAGGGCGTGCGGGCAGTGACAGCACTGCCGCAGCGGCGGCAGCGCGGGAGGGCGCGGCGCGGGGCGAAGCCGCGCCGGAAGCCCAGGTGCGGCGGCCAGGTAGCAGCCGCACGCAGGGCGCCAGCGACCAACGGGAGCTGGCGCAGCCCTTGACGCGCGGCTCCGCCACGCGCGTCCTCGCCCATACCGACAGCGGCTTCAATACTCAGCCGCCCTTGCAAATGCGCCAGCTGGGCAGCGCGGCGCCAAGGAACGCATAATTCCGGGCTTTGATCCAGCAGCAACGCTTCCAGCTCCGCTTCAAGCAGGGATCGCCCGGACACCCCATGTACCAATTGTTCTGCTTGTCTTGCCAACAGAGCCAGATTCTCAATCCTTTCTCCAAGGAAAATCTCCTCTTCTCTATCATTCCGATTCCTAAAATTGCTGTTCCAGTTAAGGACTTCTGTCCTCTCATCTCCGAATGAAGTTACATTGGTAGCTTTCCGCTGCTCACTTCTCAAGAAAGTCTGGCCTTCCTCCGTTCTGTTATCATCACTAACTCCCTCTTTGCAACCACGGAACGTCAATCTCCATCTATCACCCTCACATTTCCACATCGAAATCCCGGTTAACAGCCACTCTGAATACCTTATGACATTACCATTACCGTCACTCTCTGCCTTTAGTTCAGCCTGAAGAATATCCTCTATGTATTTACCCCACTCCATACTGCTCCAAGTATGCATATGTTTATCAGACCGGAATCGGTCACGAAAGAGCACGGCCCAACCCAATGGCATTTCGAGCGTAAGTAGAACCAAACGCTCCACCCCTTGGTTATGGCTCCACCCTCCGAATTTCTCCTCCCGACCTTCCCACCAACAGAAATCCACAATTGGTGCCAGAGAAATCCACACCCTCCATGTACCATTACACTCCACAGCATAAGTTGCAGCCTTCATCACAATTCCTCCTTCATTAAAGCTCAGAAGTAGTCTTCTATAAATAAAACAAACCTTAAATTCGAACATAAGGTTTGGTCATCACTTCAGTCGAATAGTTGGACTGACAGTCGCTGTTGTCTCCATATTTCTTCTTGTTAGTTGCTCTAGTAATTGAAATCCGGCTAGCTATGCAACAACAGGGGTTTTCTTTCGGGATCTTTTAGGCGAACGCTTTCGTCTCTTTCAGTTCCAAGTCCCCTTCATTCCAACTCATTTTCTCTTCTTGGACCTCTCAAGACATACAAAAAAGCACACTCCCCTATTTACCGGAGAGTGTGCTTCACCCATTGCTTACATAGTTATTTAAATATCGCCATGCTTTGATTTTGATCCCCTACTTCCATCCAGCTGCATCATAGGCCATCGGACAGTTTGCCCGGACAACCGCAAATCCAGAATAATTCCCCGCGATTTCGACATTTCTTCCTGGCCGAGAGCAGGCACAGCGGTTGCCAATTCTAGGGAGCAGCCGCTCCTGGCCATCCTGGATACGATCCCCATTGTTGTATCACTGGAGTTATCGTCCATCACAAGTACTCGTAAGGGCTTTCCTGTAAGAAAAGCATGAAACGTCAATGATCGAATATACCATTCCACCACAGATTCGTGATTTCGGGTGATAAGAATATATTGAATCCACTTTCCGGATTCCCGTGCCTTACGGGACTTCTCCCGGTTATGCAGCACGTGAACAAGGGCTACAGCGGATGAATAAACCGCCGCAATCCATATTAATTGGGCTACCATGGAGATGCACCTCCTCTGTATACCGACAATATATGCCGGTACGTAGGGGTCGGTGACAGCCCACATCTTTTCATGTTACAAGCCTGCTTCCCGGACGCTGCTGCCCCCTGGTTCATCATACCCTCATCTTTGCAGACAATAACCAGGGGGCAAAGACAGGCGTAACAGTTTCTTATTCTCCCGATCACCTTGGTATACTGACACCAGACTACCGGACATTTAAAATACTATGTAACGTCGTCCCAGATACGTAAATCCTCCAAAACGCTCTATTAAAACATTAGATGGTTTACAAGGTTACCCAACCGTATTTGATCGAATTGATTACAGCTTGTGTACGATCATCCACTTCCATCTTCTGCAGAATACTGCTGACATGGTTTTTGACGGTTTTCTCACTGATAAAGAGATATTCACCGATCATTTTATTGCTCTTTCCTTCTGCCATCAGACGCAGTACTTCGGCTTCACGGCGAGTCAGCGGATTATTGTCCCCGGCAACGAATTTGACACCAGCTTCCTTCACTGTTGTCTCTGCCATTGCACCCGTTTCGTTCAGATAAGTCATACGACGAAGTTGATTGATCAGTTTACCAGTTACCTTGGGGTGGATAAAAGCATGGCCGCCGCATACCGATCGGATAGCATTGATCAGTGATTCTGCTTCCATGTCCTTCAACAAATACCCGTTGGCGCCTTTGCGCAGCGTCTCAAACACGTAGCTCTCATCATCATGAATGGATAAAATAATAACCTTCACATCAGGGAACATCTCCCGGAGCTTTTGCGTAGCCTCCACGCCGTTCTCAACTGGCATATTGATATCCATCAGGACAATGTCCGGCTTGTTGACATTGCAAAATTCCAGGACCTGAATGCCATCGCCACATTCTCCAATGACCTCGATATCTTCCTCCATGTTCAAAATCCTTTTGAGTCCTTCACGAAAAAGCTGATGATCATCCGCCAAAAGCACTTTTATAGCCATTTTTTCAGAGCTCTGGTTCTCCATTATATTACTCCTTTCCCTTCTCCACATTCGTCGGAATGTGAATTACGATTGTTGTGCCCTGGTTCTCGGCTGATTCAATTTCCATTCTTCCTTCCAGAAGCTCCACGCGTTCGCGCATTCCCAGCAAGCCGAAGCTTTCCCGGCTGCCCTGTTCTGTCTTCATTTTTTGCACATTGAACCCCAATCCATTATCTCTTACCACAATCTTCATTAACTGTGCCTGATAGGTGATCTCCACCAATACATAGCTAGGGTAGGCATGCTTCGCAGCATTGGACAGTGCTTCCTGGACAAGGCGATAGACCGCCGCTTCCATAGCTGAAGAAAGGCGATACTCCTTGCCTCTAGTCTCAAAAGAGGTGCGGATCTTCGTCTTCTCCTCAAAATCATGCACATATTTCCGCAATGTCGGAATTAGTCCTAAATCGTCGAGCGCCATCGGACGAAGGTTGAAAATAACCTTGCGCATTTCCTCCAGGCTGTAACGAACCTGCCCTTTCAAGTCTAATACTTCGTCCTGCACCAACCCAAATTCCTGCTTTACCAGCATTCTTTCAACAATTTCCGTCCTAAGGACTAGATTCGCCAGCATTTGAGCGGGACCGTCATGAATTTCCCGGGCAATTCTCTTCCGTTCCTCTTCCTGGGCCAGAATAATTTTGAGTCCAATGATCTGGCGATTCTTCGCCGATTCGACAATTCGGGTCACTTGTCCCAGTTCTCCAGACAAATATTCCAGGACTACACTCATTTGCGAACCAATCGATTCCGCACGTTCCACAGAATTTTCGACACTGCGGACGCGCAATTGCAATTCATCACGGCGGGTTCGCAGATAAGCCTCCCGCTCGCGTGTCATCATCAGCTCAAGCTGAAGTTCCGTAGCTTTTTCATAGGCAATACGTATATCCTTCTCCGAATAACGGACAAAATCACGGCTGACTTCCGTCAGCCGGATACGGGAGCGGTGGTATTGCAGTTCCAGCTTGTCTACCTTTTGCAATGTTTCATCCGTTTCTTCCATCACACGCTGCAGTTCTTTAGTGAGGGCAACAAGCTCGTCACGCGCTACCTGCAGGATTTCATATATCTGATACTTGCTGCTCTCCATCACGTCGATGGTGTTCTTGATGACGCGATCTATCGCATCGGCTTGAAGTTCCACGGATGCTTGCCCCATTTCTATCGGATCGTTGTTAAAGGCTTGCCTTTATATTAACATATCACGATTCGATAGTTACGGTCTTCGTGTTCTGTTCCCATTTTACGGTTAATCCCAATTGTTCAGAAACCAATCTAAGCGGTACTAAAGTCCTGCCTTGTAGGAGTAAGGGAGCCACTTCAGCACTTTGACGTTTTCCGTTCAAGACGTATTCCTTCTTGCCCAGCGTCAGATCGAGTACCTTCGATCCGCGTAGTACGAGAATTCTCTTGCTAACAGGATCCCATGTTGCAGTCCCTCCAAAGGCATCTAGTACATAACGAATCGGCACATAGGTACTGTTGTCTTTAACAATCGGAGCCACATCTATCGGTTTTTTCTGACCGTTCACAGTAACCGTTTTGGAGCCGATAATCATTGACGCTGTTCCTTTCGGAAGACCTGCCTCACTCGATAGCGATGGCATCGTAAAAGTGATGTTGTCAAAAGCTACCGTTCCTGTCTTGGAGCGTTCATCCTGTCCCTCTTCTACATTCACCACATAAAGGCGTTTAAGTGTCGCCGGGAACTTGATGCCTGACCCTGTTAGATCGATGTTCAGACTCTTCCATCCTGTCCAGTCAATCACCTTAGCCAGATCGACATACACCGTTGCACCGCTATTATCCACGATTTCTGCCCGCATCCAGTTTAGGCTCTTGTCACCCATGACATCGACGGACATCGAGGTAGCTGTTGCAGGAATTGCTTTGCCATTCGTTCCATTAAACTGGGCGTAAGCATACATTTTACCGCTGCCGGCAGTCATGTCATAGCTCATGGACAACACCTTCGAACCTGCGCGATCAGGTCCTCCGTCCGTAACGGCTGCTGTTCCCTTAACACCTGTAGCATTAGTAGTGAAAGCGATTGGATAATTCACATTCTCAAAATCCTCCCAAGGCGTAGCCGCCGCCTTCGAGAGTACAACTGCGGTACTGAAACCATCATATCGGGCAATCGCATAACCGGTAGTGACACCTTCATCCACAGAGGCTACCGTCAGCTTGCCATCCTGTACACTGCCTTTGAAACCAACAAATTCCCACTTCAATGCAGAAGCTGGAACTGCCACGGACGCCCCACTCTTCGTAACAGCTGTTACTGGAACCGAGACCGAAGCTCCGGCTGTTAGAGGCGCTGTAGGGGTGCCTATGGTTAAGCTGTTCAGATCACTTCCGCCTAGTACTGTCACCTTGGTATTTGCACTTGCTCCACCGCTGGCTGCTGTTAACGTAACGGTTCCCGGCTTCACAGCTGTAACTTCACCTGCTTTAACAGTCACACTGTCACCACTGGATTTCCATGTAGGATTTCCAGCTGCAACATCAATCGGGTTGTAATAAGTATCGTAACCCTTCAAAGAGTAAGTCGCCTTCTGACCGATCAGCAATGTAGTGTTTCCACTAATTTTAATACCTTTTACTTCACCTTGCGGCGCAGAGGTGTACACGCCGAGTCCATTAACGATACTCCGCTGCTCTGTACCATACTCTGTATTAAAAGTCAGCGTAGTCGAGGTTTCGGCAAGTGGCCGGTCCACCATGGTTGTCGAACCGCCACCGTCCAGATTAAGTCCTTTCCAGACTCCAATATTGGTCATAAAGGACTGAAGCTCGCTGAGCGACATTCCGGTGCTGTTGCTGTTCTTCTCTACAGCTATCACATACACATAGCGGCCATCCTGGGAATAACCCAGTGCCGTACGGGCACGAGTACCGTCGATACTGCTCGTAGAGCGGGAGAACGCCGAGGCCTTCCCGTTATTTACGAGGATCGTATGTCCACCGATCATCGTTTGCAGCGTGCTCGGGTCCAAAGCCTGCTGTGTTGTTTTGGAAATAAGTGAATAAGTGCTGGTTACGGGTTGACCAACTGTCAAATGATCCATCATAAACTTGGCTGCTTGTCCATGTCCACGCAGAATGAAAGCACCCTTGGGAACAGCTATCGGCAGCGCAGCATTTTCAGAGAGTTTAGTGACTACACCGTTCTCTACCAGCGCCTCTGTCGGAGTAGTAGAACTATTCTTAGGCCGATCCAGCGCCGTCCATACATCAGTATATATGTACAGGGCATTCGCATGGCTGTAGGTAGAAGTGCCGCCTTCCGGATTGTAGGCCCCTTTGTTAACACCTGAGAGCGGGAATTGACTTCCATCCCCCGAGGATACCGTCCCTTGGAAACTGAACTCATCAATAATTGGTTTCCGGTCTTTAGTCACGGCAAAAGCATACATGCCATCCAGCTGGGAAGGGGTGGACACAAGCACTCCACCAGATACTTGACCTCCAATGGGAGAACCTTCTCCTCCAGTATTAAAGTAATCTCCGTTCACCGCTGCGACTGCGCCCGTCTCCTTCGCCATACCGCCAGTGCTTTGGCGAGTGGTCAGCGTACCACCCTTGCCGGTCATGACATCCAGGGAAACATAAGGATTGCTCAGGTCGACACGGATCACATCTGCTAATCCGGAGGCGCTTTTTCCCGAGCGTACAGCTGTATATTTATACTTCATCATAACGGCTCCAGAGGTAATAACATCCTCACTGAGCTTATTGACTGTTAGTGCCGTTGCCGCAGCTGCTATCGAAGCATTGCTTGCTGTCCATGGACTCATGGCTTCACTACCGATTACCGGCATGATCCAAAGCACACCTGCCAATGAGGCGGCGACCCATCTCTTCGCAGTCGTTGTTCTTCTCTCCTGCACAGACTCGTTACGCTGCTTACCCGTGAAAGCATTGTTCATTTCAGAATAACTCTCCCATCTCTTAATCTACTCTTCAATTCTATTCTCAACGTCTGGAAATCCATGCCCTATTTTCCTAGTATACATCAATAATAGACTTGATTTAGCCTGAAAAGTTGCGGAAATTGCGAGATTAAGAGCTTTCGCAGCGGCAAATGTTCGTACAGTGGCGAGCTGCTTTACGCTTGTATTCATAGAAAAAGCCCGACTCTATGAGCCGGGCTTGAGACAAATTCAACCTCTTCTTCATCAATATTCAGTTGTTACAAATATCCCGCTTTGCTCAGCATCCGCTGTAGCATAGCCGCACCTTCCGCACGAGTGGCATTCCCCTGTGGCAGGAAGGTACCTCCTGGCATGCCGAGGATAATACCAGACTGAACTGCTTTGGCTACAAATTCGGCACTCATATTCTGAATTTTGGCCTTATCTTTAAAGATGCTCAACGCTCCTGAAGGAGTACCAGTAAGCGTAATATAATTTCCAGTGTACTCCATGGCGCGTATCATCATAATAGCCATTTGCTCACGGGTGATATAGTCATTCGGCCGGAAAGTAGCATCTGTATTCCCGGTAATAATACCTGCTTTAGCTGCAGCACCGATATAATCGCCTGTTTGCGTAGATGGCTGAACATCACGGAAGCGTCCTGCGGCATCACGGTCTCCTTGCAGTCCCAGTCCTCTGCTTAGCATCACCGCGAATTCGGCTCGTGTAATCTTCTGCCCCGGCTTGAAAGTAGAGCCATAGCTGCTATCGATGATGTTCTTTGCTGCCAGTTCTGCAACAACACTGTTGCTCCAATGATTGCCCATATCAGTAAAGGTCCGTGTGGACAAAAACGTTCCCACAACCAGGTTACCTGGGATAAGGGCACGGAGCAGCGTATAATTTCCGGACTTGCTGACTTTGGTAGGCAGATACACGGCATCATAGTAAGTCAGATCCAAGCGAGCCGCCGAAGTCTGGGCACTGTTTAAAGATGCTGTCGTACGGACCGTATACTCCCCTTTTACATTGACTGGCTGTGAATTGGAAAAGTTACTGCCTGTTACAGCTGTCATTCGAACATCCATCAAACCCGTGATCGGTTGCAATCCTTGACCTTGAAGTTTTTGTTCAAACGGTGCAAAGGTTCCGCCTGGAACGCTCTCCATCCGTAGTACCAACGAGACGCTGCTGGCATCTGCGATCAAGGTAGTAACAAGATTGTTCATATCAATATCATTAAGTGCAATACTATAGAGGTTCTCACCGAAACGAATAATGAGCTTAGCATTTTTGTTCCGGTTTACCGCATCAAGCAAAGGCTTCAGCGGAATGGATACATAAGCTGAACGTTCAGTAGCAGGCACCTCAAAAGCAAGTAACGGGCTTCCTGCCTTATCTAAATACTCATAACTGGCAGCTACACGATCAGATGTCAGACTGTATCTTTTAACAGATTGGTTATACAAAGAACGATCATCCGCTACAGATGCAGAATCGCTTTTTAAGAGCGCATACTCCATTCCGAACTCACTCGCCGCGAGTGTTCCCAGGTAAGCTGGACGATTACCATTTCCTGACGTAGTCCCTGTCAGATTTTGAACAGTCAACCCATTAAAGGAAGCAAGGCTATTCCCATTAAGATCTTTGATCAATCCTGAACCAATCATATAGGACATATCAACCTTCTGTCCGCTTTTCACAACCGTTGAGAGAACAAGTTTCAATGTTGTTCCAGACAAAGCATAGCTTTGCACGCCCACAGTGCTGCCATCGACTCTCACTCCGAACTGATTATTATATAAGGTAGATGAAGCCTGCATATTCTTATTGAATGTCACAATAAGCTCGTCCGCATTGACTGTCGCGCTGGTAATCTCACTCACAGCGGTAGTTGACGACACCGTCACCGGCTGCAGGTTAATATAGGCCGCACGATTACCGTTCAGATCGCTGATTCCCGATGTTCCTGGTACATATGAAATTGTCGCGTCCTTGTTTACTGCCAAAGCACTTTGTAGAGTCAAGATGACCTGTGAGCCGCTGACAGCTACATTGGTTACATAGTTAGGCGTATTTCCGACAAGTACAGAAAACTGACTATTCATGGGCAGGTTTGTGGTAGAGAGCCCTTCATTATAGCTTAGCGTAATTTTATTTCCAGCACCCGTGGCACTTTGAAATTCTGGAGGAATGGTGTCATTAGTATTCCGAATAAAAAACTCGCTGAAGTCCGCTATATTTTGTCCAAATTGATTTTGTAAAGGATACGAGGACGCATTATACGATACCCGGACTACCGTACCATTCCCTGGTTCACTGTTCACTGTCAGATATACAGTATTCCCGCTAGAGCTGATAGAACTGATTCCAAGTGAATATCCATCTGCTGTTACTGCGAACTGGCTATATGCGTAGGAATTCACTGATTTAAGGGTGTCATTAAAATTAAGCACCACCGATCGACCGGAAATTCTTCCATCCTTTGGTGTTGGCATTGAAGATTCAACAGTATTCGTTACCTCTCTGGAGGAAAATGTGCTTGCGGCATTACCGCTAGTGTCCAGTATAGTCCGCAATCCGCCGGAATATGTGATTCTAACAACCTGCCCCACAGCAACACCTGTGCTTAGCACTACAAAAACACTGTCACCCTGAATATAGACACTATCGATGGGCCGTTTCTCATCATTTACGGTCACTGTAAAGCTTGAGGTCAATAGTCCAGTCGAAGAATTCAGCGATTTATTATACCTCAGCCGAATTGTTCGGTTATTTTCAAGCTGTGAGCTTGATAGCTGTGGTGCTGTTTTATCAATAACTGCGGTACGGAAGCTCCAAGAGCTTTTTCCGCTTAAACCATCGTATAGAATTTTAGAATCTGTAGCATCGGTAAAAGCACCTTTGGCGATATCAATATAGTAGGTTGTATCTCCATCCAATGTTGCTGCTGGCGTGATGAGGTACTCCCTCGCCGTAGTGCCTTTAGTAACGGAAGCTGGAACTTTGACTCCATTGCTCTTATATAAAGAGACACCATTAGCTATCGAGCCATTGAAATTGACATCCCGGCTAAACGTAATTGCAAATGTTTTGTTGATTGCCACACCCTCACTGCGGTCAGATGGATTTAGTGACGATACACTAGGTCCTGCCTGGGAGACTGTCGTAAAGCTCCAAGTGTATGGACCTGAAGCCGGGAACACATTACCGTCCTGATCGTAAAAAGAACCCTGAGGTATTGTGACTGTATAAGCAGTACCGTTCAGCAGTGGAGATGCTGTAGAAGCCGGATTTAACGTAATCACATTGCTGCCTCCGCCGGTGACCCCGGTAGAATTTACATCAAGCCATCTGGTTCTGCCATCAAGGACCCCACCAGCAGCCACAGTAATCACTCCAGATGCCGGTTTCATTGGACGGTCAAAGATCAGTGCAAGCGAGCCTGTGGTAGGTACTTCCCCCGCGCCATTCGCCGGAGAAGGAGTTACCGGGAAGTCTGCTACTGCCTTGGTTGAAAATGCCCAGACACTGCCGTTTGAAATCCCTGCGAACGTTCTGAAATCATCATCCCTGAACGCATAGGCATCAATTAATACATAATAATTCGCCCCAACCTTCAGCTTATTTGCCAAGGTTAAAGTGACTGAAGTAGCGTCCGCACTGCTCTTTATATCCACACCGGGTTCTCCGTCTGCCATTTTAAAGCTTTGAACCGTTGAATTGTCGGCTGAAGAGATCAGTTTCACAGAGCCACCGCCTGGTAGCAGCTTCTTATTAAGCCTCAGACTGATCTGCGCCAGAGTGCCAGCATCTACTCTTGCATTATTGGCAGGAGAGAACTCACTGGCTGTAATCTCTTTATTGGCCTCGGGAGCGGTTGTGAAATCCCACACAGTAATGGCCGAGTCATTGCCATCAGCATCTTTAAACACGCCTTTCGGTATAGTAACCGTATAGGTCTTATTCGGAGCCAGTAGTTGTCCAGCCCCCCATTTGAGCTCGTAATCCTTGGAAGTACCTATTAATCCGTAACTGCCTATAGGAATCGATACAAAAGGCGTACTGCCCCCTTTAGGAGTGATGCTAATTTCCCCAGATTGAGGATTCACCAGCCTGTCGAAGTTCAATCTGAGTGTAGTGTCTACACCTACATAAGCTGCTCCCGGTCCTGGGGAGACATTAATAGCGAATTCAGAAGCAGCATACACTGCTGAACTCCCGATCCCGAATGATGTACTGACCGATCCCAATAATAACTCTCCTGCTAAAAACAATGCCGTCCACATGGAGATTTTCCTTTTCATCTTTCGATAACTCCTCTCAAGCCGTACTTCACATTTTTATCGAAGCGCATATACTCTTATATTTCGGTTGAAGTGCTTCCAAAGTTTAGTAGCGCTATTTCATGAAGCTCCATCATCATTACTCGTATTCGAACAAAAAAACACCCCAAAATCGCCACTTCAATCGAAGTAGCAATTCTGGGGTGTTTTAAGATCAGAATATGATTGCTGGCTGCATAGTAAGATTTTTACTTAGATGCCCGACAAGGATCTCAACAATTCAGCCTTATCTACACGTTCCCAAGGAAGATCAGCATCCGTACGTCCAAAATGTCCGTAAGCTGCAGTTTGTCTATAGATCGGCTTACGCAGATCCAACATGGAGATAATACCGGCTGGACGAAGATCAAAGTTGTCGCTGATCAGCTTCGCAAGTTTCTCCTCGCTGATTTTACCTGTACCGTATGTATCTACGTTAATGGAAACAGGATTTGCTACACCGATGGCATAAGCCAGTTGGATTTCACATTTGTCAGCAAGACCAGCCGCTACAAGGTTCTTCGCTACATAACGCGCTGCATATGCTGCAGAACGGTCTACTTTAGTTGGATCTTTACCGGAGAACGCGCCTCCGCCATGACGTGCGTAACCGCCGTAAGTATCGACGATGATTTTACGACCGGTCAGACCAGCGTCACCTTGTGGTCCACCAATTACAAAGCGACCCGTAGGGTTGATAAAGTATTTGGTTTCTCCATCCAGCAGCTCAGCAGGAACCACAGGCAGAATTACATGTTCCTTAATATCCGCTTGAATCTGCTCCAAAGAGATCTCCTCTGCGTGCTGTGTAGATACAACTATAGCGTCTACACGTACAGGTTTATCATCCTGGTACTCAATAGTAACCTGGGTTTTGCCATCTGGACGCAGATAGTTCAAAGTTCCGTTCTTACGAACTTCAGATAAACGACGAGCGATCCGGTGCGACAACGCGATTGGAAGTGGCATCAGTTCTGGCGTCTCATTCGTCGCAAAGCCAAACATCAAGCCCTGGTCGCCTGCACCAATGTTAGCAGTCTCTTCAGCAACCTGTGCAGGATCACGATTCTCCAGTGCAGCATTAACCCCTTGGGCAATATCTGCGGACTGCTCATTTAGAGAAGTCAGGACAGCACAAGTATTATAGTCGAAACCATATTTGGCACGAGTGTAGCCAATTTCTTTAATCGTGTTGCGCACAATAGCCGGAATATCTACATATTCCGATTTAGTGCTGATTTCACCAATTACCAAAACCAGACCAGTGGCTACAGCCACCTCGCAGGCAACACGGGCGTTTGGATCATTCGCCAAAAAAGCGTCAAGTACAGCATCAGAAATCTGATCGCAGATTTTATCCGGGTGCCCTTCTGTTACTGATTCAGAAGTGAATAAGTGGCGTCCCTTGATAGACATGAACATCAACCTCCCATAGCAATTATATGAATCTTTTAACAGCTCAATAGTTCAGAAAAATATATTAGAAAGCAGCTAAAATGCATGTATCTTCAAAAAAATGAACCTTTTCCACAGGGAAAAGGTCGATTGCTTTCCTCAGAAGTCATATTATCTTATTTAAAAGAAGCTGTCAATTCCGCCCGGTTTCGTTGGTACCCTGGGAATTTAGGATTAAAACAATGATTGTTGCGCTTGCTGGATGAGTCTCTTCGTAATTTCTCCACCAACAGAGCCGTTATCTCTGGAAGTTAGATGCCCCAGATATTGGCTTTGTGAAGTTGATCCTGTAAAGCCTAGTTCGGAAGCAAACTCCGTATCCGCTCCACCACCATAGGATGATCCATACAATCCAAATTCCGCTGCAATTTCATATTGCATTTGCTTTAGCATCGTCCGACTTTCAGGTACGACTTTACGATTATTACGTGCCATGTGCTGCACCTCCTGCATATTGTAAGAATACAGGTCTATTGTGCGCATACTGAAATACCTTCAATCGGCTTAATGTTTGTCAATGTAGGAAAAGAGTGCCTCTTGAAACAAACGTTTTATATATAATTTTTAAGTATAGTCGTTTCTATACGTGGGCATGATTAGTATAAGGAGAAATAATGGAAACAACATCAGTTCTTTGTTATTTCAAAGTATATCCACCACGAACCATAACCACGAGCCCAAGTGTCTGTCCTTCTTGGACAGCAATACCCCGTCCATCCCGCGGGAAGGACAATAAATGGTTGGTGGGAGCTGATACTCCATTGCCCAAATCTTTACCTTCCGTTAAATCAGCAATACCATTGGCGTCCTGGGAAAGGACAACCGCTTTGCCTGCACGAACGATAAACTCTGCACCAGCCGAAGCAATTAAGCTTTGACCAGGCTTTACATCAACAATAACCGACTCGTTACTTGATGTGTTAGCTGGGTTTGGTGTTGCTGTGGGCGCTTGAGTTGCAATGGCTGTAGCTGTAGGAGCCACTGTCGCAGTAGGTGTTACGCCTGTACCACCCTGCAAAGCCTTTTGAATTTGTTGGTCTACATAACTCTTTGTCACTACAGGATCATCTGCTGTTCCAGGCTGTGAGCCCACACCGGCTCCTTCGGCAGTAATATTCATCACCGATCCAGCCCAAATTCCGCCTATCAATAACAGCGCTGCGAGTGAAGCTTTCCATACCGGTTTCATCAATGTCCTCCTTAATGAGATCTAGAAATAGCTATAAAAAAAGCATAGCCTCCGAAGAGGCTATGCTTTGCTTCAGTAATCGGAGATTACTTAGCGGAGATTTGAGTTTCACCTTTAAGAAGGTTGCCGTCACCATCAAACACTTTGTTAGCATCAGTAAGGTCATCGGTCTTAACAACTTTGATAAGGATTCTGTTAACGTCATTGCTGTTAAGATCAAGAACTTCTTTAGTGGTAACTTTGCTGTCGATAGCATGCTTAGCAAATTTAACCGACCATTTACCTTTATCAGAACCGTACTCGATTCTAGTAATGGACAGAATGTCGTCTTCGCTAACTGCATTAGTATCGGAGTTAATGAAGAACTTCAGGTTCTTCTTCAACTGCAGCTCAGATGTAGCATCATTCAGATCCTTGGTGAATCCGATGATCAGCTCAGAAGAGCTTCCGCTGGATACTACAGCAGAGTTGAACACTGGAGCAATTCTGCTAGTCAGCTTAGCAACCTTTTTAGATTGGGATCCATCGATTGCATTACCAGCTACGTCAGTAACACCAGTTACAACAAATTCGTAATCTTCAGTTTTCTCGATAGCCGAGCTTGGGATGTGTACAGTTGCACGAGCATATTTCGGATTAGCAGCGCTCGAAGTAACTACGCCTTTATCAGTCAATGTTTGAATAGTTACGAAAGAACCTGAAGGCAAGCCCTTAGGCTCGTTCTTTTTACCAAGAGTATAGCTATTATTATCAATGAGGGAAGCAGTATTCAGGCCACCTTCATCATAAAGATTGACTTCAATTGTGATATCACCATAAGTTGTTGTACCAACAGTCTTTTGGCTATCATTGATCACGATGCCATTGTTAACAGCGTCGAAGCTGTATACTGTTGGCACAGTTGTATCAGTAGAAGCAGAACCGATTGTTACAGCCAATACAGCTGCAGCAGACTCATTAGCAGAGAAGGACTTATCTTTGAAGAGTCCTTGTGGCAGACGCACAGAGTACGATCCAGAAGAAACACTTACGCCAGTCAATGTAAATGTTTTACCACTGCCTACTACACTGCTAGTGCTGTGCGTTACTTTAGTGGATTCACCAGTTTTGTCATTGATCAGGTATACATCGCCTTTACCAGCATAAGTAACATCTTTAGAGAATTTCAAAACCAGACCTTTGTTAGTGGTACTAGTTGTGTAAGTAACTCCAGTTACTGTAGGTGCTACTGTGTCTTTAGTAAAGGTAATGTCTTTTTTAGTTTCGGTTCCCAAGATGTTGCCCAGAGTATCCTTAACTGTTGCTCCGAAAACAACCGATCCAGTAAAGGTACCGGAATTAGGGAAGCTGCTCAAAGGAGTTTCCAAAGTGAATTTCTTACCGTTGTCGGAAGTAACTACACGGAAAGTACCTTGGCTTTCGCCAACAGCGTTAAGCAGACGAACATTTCCTACGAGGGAAGCACGTTCAACGTTTTTGTCGAATTCAACTTCAACAAATTTGTCGCTGATAGCTGTTACGCTCTTGATAACTGGAGCAGCTACATCAGATACTACAGTTACAGTAGTTTTGATTGGGTTAGGGTTAGCTACATTACCAGCAAAGTCAGTAACGTTAGTGAGTGTTACATCATAGGTCTTGCCGCTATCCAAGGATACTCCGCTCAGTTTGAACTCAGTGTAAGTATCATTTTGTACAGTTACAGAAGAAGCTGAACCATTAACAGTGGCAATAATACCAGTAGTTTTAACTGGCTCGCTGAACTTCACGTAAACATCTTTAGTAGTTGCTTTAGCAGTAGAGCTTACAGATGCAACGGTAGGAGCAACAGTATCAGCTACGTTCAACAAGTTAGTGAATGCAGGAAGCTTTTCACCAGCTGTAGTTTTCACAGCGTCGCTCACAACAACTGTGTAGTCACCTTTAAGGAACTTAACGCCTGGCAGAGTGATTACAGCTTCAGTGTTGTCATCGTTGAAGTTAACAACAGCGTTAGAAACTTCATCGTCTTTGCTTCCAACTTTAGTTACTTTCACAACGCCATCGATAACTTTGCTGGATTCAGCAACAGTATCAGTATCGATGGAACGGTTGAATTTAACAACTACTTGCTTAGCGTTTGGCGCAGTTACGGATACAACCTTAGGAGCAGCCAAAGTTACTTTAGCAGTGTAGTCTTTCTCTTGGTGCTTGAAGTTGATTGTTGTTTCAACACCTGCAACAAGTGCAGTTGTCAGTTCAACAGTTGTAGTTGTTTTGTCAGAGAATGTTACAACTACTTTAGTTGGGCTCAGAGCTTCAGCAGAAGCAACTGTCAACACTGGAGTGCTGCTCAATTGGTCAACCGCGTAAGCTGTTTCTACTACCAAAGAACGAGTAGCGTTTGCTTTGAATGCAGTGTTTTGAGCAACCAAACCTTTGTCGATGATCGCTTGAGCATAACCTTTAGCCCATGCAGATGCAGAGTTATCAGTTGTAGCTGGAGCTTCCAGCTTCAATGCGCGGAACAATACAGTCGCTACTTCTTCAACAGTTACTTTACCGTTGTAGTCGAAGATACCTTTAACAGTATCTTTACCTTCCATCAGGTTAGCTGCAGTAACAGCTTCGATGTAAGGAACTGCCCAGTTAGTTGCATTGTAACCTTTGTCTTTGTAAGACAATTTGTTAGTTACTTCTGGCAGATCGAACAATTTAGTAACGATCTTAGCGAACTCAGCGCGAGTCAGATCGTATTCAAGGTGAGCTTTACCATCTGGGTAGCCGTTAAGGATACCTTTAGCTGCCAAAGCGTCAAACTTTTGTTGCGGAGTTGCTGCTGCGTCACCAAACGCTACAGAGGCAAACATCGAGAATGCCATTGCTGTAGATAATGCTACGGATAAAATTTTCTTCATAACCTTTTTTTCTCCTCCTTGGACATTCATGAACTGAGAATTTTCTTTAGTTGGGTAGCTCATGTCACTCATTAGCCGATGCACCCCCTTTCCCGAGTTGAGCAAATTAAGTATAAATAATGTCTGTGACGGGTATCACAGAAACTGGTAAACGAGTTGAAGGCATGATAATACTAGATTCCTAATTCTACCTAAGTATTATACAATGTGCCTCAAGTCACGTAAAGCTAATTTTTCCATTTGGATAAATTGCTTTATGATCGAACACTGTCTTCAGTGCTCTGTGTAAGTGACTCTACACCTTAAACGCAGAAGGTTTGGAAAAGTTGCGGTTTCTAAAAAATATTTTCGAATTTTCTTTCCGGTTCCGCCCCAATAGAAGCTACATATGTATGTATTACTAACTATTTCTAATGATGGGTGGCTACGGAAAACAGCATAGCATAGCAGGTTTCAAGACGTCATTAAGTAATATTTGCTAAGATACACTATCTGAAACTCCTTTATTTATTATAGGAAAGGAATTCAGGCGGATAACAAATAGGGTGTCTAACATAGTCACTGTGGACTGGCTAGACACCCTATAGCGCATAAGCGCCCTGTTCTATACATAAGCTTATCGAATCTTCATTGAGAGCTGAATCAGCTCCTGGCGTTTCTCTGGGCTAGAATTCACATTATCATACATAGCATCAATTGCTGCACGGTTCTCACGGTAGCTCTTCTCATGCTTAATTGTAGAGTGAGACCATTCAATTAACGCGTTCTCAGCAATAACAAGCTCGTTATACGCATCATGGAAGCCAGTAGCTTGTACAAGCTCTTCCATAACTTCCTGAGTAATCTCCTGAAGCGCACGCTTAGCTGCAATTTCCTTCTCCAATACCTTAGCTCTATTCTCAAACATATTCTTGGCTTTCATGTAATCCAGTTGAGCTTTTGATAAAATCGGTTTCATCGATGGCTTTCACCTTTCAGAAAATAATATTTTCTACGTTATTGTATCGTAAATGGGAGCAGATTACAAAGTGAACGTAGCTGGTAAGTTAAGCTATTCCCCAGAAAAACGCAGTATGAATGGAAAATTCATTAATGCTACTTAATTATGTAGGCTCAAGCATGGTCTGTCAAACTCCAAATATGGAAAAATAAAACGACCAATTCGCAAATACCTTCGCGGAATTGGCCGTTTTGTTGCAGAATGATTTTAGTTAAAGGTCTTCGGGAAGATGCTTGTGCTCTTTTTCAGAAGCTCTACGGCAATTTTCCCTGCCTCAGCACGAGTTAACTTACCTTTTGGATTAAAATTATAGGTAGGTTTCTTCTGTCCCGTTATAGTCACTGGTGTCCCTTCCATGATCTTCGCCTTCGATACAGCCTCAATAGCTGGTCGCGTATAGAAGTCCATATTAGCGGTATCACCGAATGATTTGGAGAGGCTTGCTAGAAGCTTGTTGTCGTTCATAGACATCTTTAGTTTCAGGGCACGCGCAATCATCACAGCGCCTTGCTCGCGGGTCAGCGGCTGATCTGGTCCAAAGAAACCATCGCTCAGTCCTGTAACGATACCGGCTCTGGCTGCAGTTTCAATATGCTTGAAATCCCAGGTGGTTGATACGGCCTCTGGCACAATGTCAAAGAATGTCTGCTGGTTTGGATTAAAACTTAGCGGAATATTCAAACCTTTCACCAGCAAGGTTGCGAACTCCCCACGAGTTGTCGTGTCATCGGCTCCAAAGGCATCCGCACGAAGATTAGTCATGATCCCCTTTGAGTATAATCCATTCAGTATATTTCTCGCCCACGGATGATTAGTAATGTCCGTAAAGCCACGACGTAGCTTCATCACTGTGTAATAACCAAATTCATCAAATGGAACAGTAACGGTATGATTCTTGGTATCCACTTCCCCGCCAACATTCTCCCACTTTCCGGAGTCTGTGTAGCGGAATACTGTTATAGTAGATCCCACTTCATCCACAACACTTGGGCTAAAGCTCAGTTTGAGCTCACCGCGCTGGGAAGGAACAATTTTACGAGTTTGACTGTACTGCGTAAAGTATCCTTCTATCGAGTACGGAGCGATCCCGTTTGTAGCCGGTACATAATTTGCTGTTCCTTTTGTACCTACTTCTCCTAGACCACCATTAAGCCAATAAATATCTGAAACTCTTGAAAAGTTGTTCGTGCTGGCTGTCGAAGTGAAACGAAGCACCAGTTCCTGAGGAATTACAAGCGGGCTCTTTCCTTCAGGTGTTCTGGCGTCCGCAGCACTGACGTTGATGATATTCCCGTAATCATTGACACGTTCAACGACACCATCAACAGGATCTACAATCCCGAACAACAATTTTGTATCTGGATAGTACTTGGCAGCCCCTGAACTGGCAAAGCCTTTCATAAGGGTTCCTTTAGGGAAGGAAAGCTCAAGTCCCTTGTTGAAAACACTGTATTTTGTTGCAACCTTTTCAGCCATGTACTGCGTGTCGATTTGGGTTGCACTTGCATAATAAACCTGGATTGTATCATTGATGGTCGTGCCGTTACGTACAATCTGAATCTTAATAGACGTAGATTTGTCAGGCTTCAGACCAACATAATCATAAGTGAAGCGGTTCTGAAGGTCATTACGTTTCACTGCTTCGAATTTGTCGATCATTACCTTGGTAGCGCCCTCGGCTTCAATATCAAAGCGGACAAAGTTTTTGTTCACAATGATTTTATCTCCCACCGTCGGAACTGGCGCTAGAACCCGGTACGGCAATACCTCACGAGTTACTTCAAGACGTTGTGTCGTTCTGGCACCTGTCTTGTTGATCAGTTCAAGAGAATAAACATGACTTCCAGGCGCATCAAACTTGATGTCACGCAAGCGCAGGAGGAAATCTTTGTCACTACCATAGTAATCGTATATAAGTCCTGTTGTATCAGTTTCGGGAAAAAGTGGTCTGGGATCATCTTGAAGCATATCCGCTTTGCCTACCGATGTAAAAACTAATTCCGAACCGCGATAGAGATTCAAAATCGTCGCACCGCCACCGCGCAGAACGAGATCATATTTCTCCTGATTTGTAGTATATTTCTCATCCTTGTAAACAAATTCAGGTGGGAGCGCCAGAATTTTATTACGTTCCGTCTCATTAGACAAGGAGTTAGTTGTAAATGGTGTACGTCCCTCTCCTAACGAAGGATGAAATTGAGTCAGGTTAGAGACATTGGTATCAATAATATAGATACGCAGTTCTTTTGTAATTGTACGTTGATTTCCTCCACTGTTAGATACGCCGGTAAATACAATCTTATTCTCACCGTATACCAAAGGTCCCGACTGCGTAATAGGTAAGGTGAACTTGAATGTTGGGTTAGCTAGACTAACATTGCTCAGATCAAATTTTACCTCTGGTGGTAAAGAAGCACTATCGATACCATTGATCTGTACTTGGGCACTTTGAATGTTCTCAAACCCAAGATATTCACCTTCAAATGTGAGCTTGTTACTAGTATTGGAATTAAACTCATAAGTCTGTCCATCTTGTATATTATTCACGTAAATATAATTCTTGGATACATAGGAGATATCAGCATTATAGAAGGATTGAGATCCTGTATATTTAAATTGCACCTTTTGCTGTCCGTTAGCAAACTTGGTAATGTGATATACATATTCGTTTTGGCCTAGATTAGCCACTGGAATTGCAGTTAAATCTAGGGGCGCTTTACTCAAAGGCAAGTAATTAGCCGTAAGAACAGCTGTAGTTGCTCTATTAGTTTTAACGAGAATGTAGAAATTGTCCTTCTCCAATTGCTGACCGTTTAAAGGGAGCTTAGAGATATTGGTTAGAGGCCCAGTTCCCGTATAACCTGGCAGATAGAAGATATCGTCGATTACTGTCTCATTGAGCAAATACTTATAAGAGTTCACCAACGATGTACTGTATTGGTCATAATCAAGAGCCAAAGTGAAGTCATTGGAGCCTGCAGTAATATTTAGCTCAGTCTTTGTTGTAAATTCAACCAGCTTATAAGCTGGCGTGACACCATTCGGTCCAGGAATGACGACTTCACTTGCAACATTATCGATTGGAAGAACAACAGCATTAGTTGTTCCTTTATTAATAGTAAACTTAGCCCCTGTTAAAAAAGAAGTGGCGCTATAGGGTACAAGAATCTGCCCTTTCAGAGCTGCCGTTGTGTCAGGTGCGGTCAACGTAGGCGTATTGTTCAAAAGGTTATATTCCACACCGCCATGAACAATATTCAATGAAGCATACGGCTGGTTTTTGTCAAAGAAATAGATCGTCCGGTCAATATTTATGGAATCTGAAGCATTTTGCACAGTGATTTTGATTTTGCTGAGTCCCGGCTTGATAGTCAGTGCGGGAGTGAAGAACGTGCCATCCTCAAGAAGTGATGTCTGCAGGACAGGTCCATCATTGACTGCTACACTTACTTTTGTAGCATTGGCTACTTTACCTTGAATGGTAATAGAAGAAACAGGAACAACTACCTGTGTGCCTTCATTCAGATCCAAGGCTGCCGGACCACCCAAAACTTTAAGAGATGTTATAAACGGCACTTTGTCATAAAGTACATAAAAGGACTCGGAGCGTTGCAGGTTACCCTGGTTTCCCGAGAACGTAATTTTGTTATAGCCCGGATATAGAACAACTCCACTTGTTGTAAAGCGGTTGTTTGGACTGTTGGTGTCAGGAGTAACAGTACCGGTGGTCAAGCGCGTAGGGTCTGTAACCCATTTCCCTGTTGTGTCTTGCGTAAGCTGTTCAACCACAACCTTCATCGTAGTCGATGTAACTTGTGAGTAGGTACCTGTAATAGTTAGCGTCTGATTGCTTGTCTTATAGGCGCTGGTACGGCTGATTAGACCCTCTGGATCGGTAGTATCACCAGGAGTTTTCACAACGTCCTGTTTCAGGGAAATCGTGTTCCGCAGCAGGAGATCATCCGGACTAAAGTAAGTCGTGGATGCTGTTGCTGCTGTCGCAACGGGTGTGTACCGACCTGGGAACATGGTAACGAGCAAAGCCGCCAGCAGCAGCCATACGAATGGTCTCTTAAAGCGTTGCATGTGCATATCTCTCCTTTGAATAGGGGTTCTGGTAAAGCATCACTCTGTTCTATATCGGTTCATGTAAGTGATATTTTTAGCAAAACAGTAAAAAACTCACCCGGAATCGGGTGAGTTTTAATGTTAAGAACAAATAATTAAAAGTTCACTATAATTCTTAATCAGGACTTGGAACTTCTCTCCGGATCAAGTTTCATACGCATTCTTAAAATAAAGTTAAGCAGCGGACGTTTGGTCTTACCCACCAATCCGGTAATCTCGGCACCGATCTGCAGGAAGAACAACATTACACAAATGACGACGAAGGTAACCCAGTTTGCCTCATACAGAGCTGCGGAGGATTGGATGACTGCCAGAATTCCGAAGAAGGTGGCAATGCCGTAGATAATCAGCACCGTCTGACGATGGCTGAATCCAAGTTCACGCAGGCAGTGATGCAAATGGCCTTTATCTGGTGCAAAAATCGGCTTCTTCTGCAGCTTCCGCCGTACGATGGCGAAGAAGGTATCCGACAGTGGCACTCCGATGATCAACAGCGGGGTAATGAACGAGACGACAGCAATCTGCTTAAACCCTAGCAGGGCCAGAAGCGCCAGGCTGAAGCCCAGGAACAGGGAACCAGCATCTCCCATGAAGATCTTGGCTGGATGGAAATTAAAGAACAGGAAGCCCACAATACTGCCGAGAAGCAGTAAGCACAGCAGCGCAACCATGATATTACCCATGATAAATGCCATTGCAGCAATGGTAGCTATCGCAATTCCGGACACACCCGCAGCGAGCCCGTCCAATCCGTCAATCAGATTCACGGCGTTGGTTACCCCTACAATCCAGAAGATTGTCAGTGGAATAGCAATCCAGCTTTCCAGTGAGGAATACGTATTATTAAAAGGAATGTTTACAAAGTCAACAGTAATTCCGAAGCCGAATACAACGATACAGGCTGCGGCAATTTGGCCCAGTAGCTTCACCTTTGCCGATAATTCGAAACGGTCATCCAGTCCTCCAAGAAGAACGATCAGTCCGCCGCCACTCAGCAACGCTTTGATGAAGTTGGCCTCCCGCGTAGTAAATTCATACGGTATGAACGGTAATACGGCAAGCAAGCCTAACACAAACGCCAGAAAAATACCTAATCCGCCAAGGCGAGGCATAATCTTCGTATGCACTTTGCGGGCATTCGGCACATCCGTTGCACCGATTTTGATGGCGAACTTCTTCACCAACGGTGTCAGACACAACGCTAGGCCCATGCAGACGATAAATCCGGCGATGTATATGATTAACATTTGATCAGTCAACCCCCATTTCTCTACCGCATTGAATTATACGCTGTTCCAAAAGAGAATTCCAATTCCGTTTCTAGGCTAATTATCCTACTTTATCGGCGAAAATCATCATTTTACTCCACTTTTGTTACTTTATCTTTCTCGCGCATCACTTTTATTGCGAATTTCGGCAGGGCAAGCATTCTCTTGTACCGAGTAGGCTCCTTGAGAAGACGATATAGCCACTCGATACGCATTTTTTGAAAAGCTACAGGCGCCCGGCGGCTTTTGCCAGAAATGACGTCGAAGCTTCCTCCGACTCCCATCATGATCGGCACTGCCAGCCTTGATTTGTACTTGGCAATCCAAGGTTCCTGACTGTCTGCACCACGGGCAACAAACAGCATGTCCGGAGCCGCTTCAAGGATGTCAGCAATAACACCATCGTCTTCGGCAAGACCAAAGAATCCATCACGGTAACCTACGATGACAATTCCAGGAAACCTGGACTTCAACCGGCTTGCTGTCTCCTGAATCACTTCGGGAGTAGATCCCAGGAGATATACTTTCCAGTTATATTTTTCCCCAGCATGCAGCAATTCATGTAACAGGTCAAAACCCGCGACACGCTCAGCTACAGGCTGATGGCAGTAATTGGCTGCCCATACAACGCCTGTACCATCAGGTACAACCAATTCTGCGGATTGCATGATTTTCATATAGGCCGGATCATCCAACGCTGCCATAACCATAATTGGATTGGCGGTAATGACCTGATGCGGCGTGCGGGATTGCACAGCCTCAGTCAAATAGGAGACCGTTGCGGCCATATCTACTTTGGATACCCGAATACCGAAAATGGGTACTGTAGGTATCACACTGTCTGCTTTCACTCTATATCACCCTTTGCGGTGTAAATATTGTGCAATGTGCCGGGCCGGAGACTCGGCGTCACTGACCAGAGAAGCAATAAGTGCCTCCCGTTCCAGTCTCCAGTCACTTCCGTTTTCCAGAAGCTCAAGAACCTGGGCAGCCACCTTTTCGCTATCCAGCGTGGTCGTTGCTCCCACTGGCTGGCAATTGATTCTGTCCAGAAAATGATCGATCTTCGGATCATAAGAGATGCCAATCAGTGGCACACGTCTGCCTGCAGCGTAGATTAGGCTGTGCAGCCGCATACCGATCAGCACATCACACCCTTCAACCTCACGCAGCATTTGCAGCGGATGGAGCGTATCCTCACAAATACTGATTTTACTCCCCTTTGATGCCACATCTTTAAGCTGATCCATGACATAACGGGAGGCCTCATTGTCAGATGGATGGTGGAAGGGCAGAAATTTGAAATGCAGCGGTGTTTTTTCAGCAGCTTTCAGCAAGCCACCCGCAATCGCCTTCAGTTCCGCACGGTCCCCTTCCCAATAACGCACCGATATTCCGACTACCGGTAAAGAAACTTCGTTTCCTGCTTCGGAATCTTCAGCGTAGGCAGAACTACTCTTAGCAGCAGCATCGGCAAACTTTCTTGCCGCTACGTCAGTAGCCTGTCCGCCTTGTTCCTCAGGCAATGATAATCCCATAACCGGATCTGGCACAACCTCAATAGTCTTTCCTCCAAGCCCCATCGTGTGTAAAAGCTGGCGGGACTGCTCGTCCCGCACAGAAATATAAGCACATTTACGAAAAACTGATTTGATCAAAGGATGGAACAGCTTGCGGCTAACCGGGCCAATGCCCTGGGCATAAATGAAGGTCGGCTTCCCCATCCACTGGGCCAGCTTGATAATACCCAGATAATAAGGAATCGTCTTACTACCGGTCACATCCTGGAGCAAGCTTCCTCCTCCACTAATGAGACCGGAGCTTTCCGAGATCGCCTTCCGTACCTCTTTCAGCTTCATCCGGTGTACGGACTTTACTCCATAATTGGCTGTCGTCCATTCAGGATCAATGGACAAAACCACAGGTTCAATAGATACGCCAGCAGCTGCCGACTGTTTCTGCAATGCATTCAGGATGGATTGCAGAACAGCTTCATCCCCACTATTTTGAAAACCGTAATAACCCGAAATAACTATCGTTTGAGGAGTGGCGACCATCTTTTCCAACACCCTTCCCCAATTTGCCAAACAATAACAGCGATAATCCCAATGATCAATCCCAGTCCAAGACCGAGCAGACCGCGCACCAGTGAGATCAGGGCCGGAGAATGGATATGTGCAAAGGTATCGACCATCGAGAGCTGTGCAATAACAGCCACGATCATAATGAAGGCTGCATTCCGGTATTTAAAGGCCAGGAATGCCCCAAGAATAAACAACGGGTGTCCAAGCAGGAACTCCTTATTCCGAGGACGAACACCGACAGTGTTCTCCAGGAACGTACGGAAGACCTTCTCAATTGGCGTTACACTGCCGCTGTTACCCGTACGGCTCAAGTAGTACATGCCGACAATTCCGATAACCCCGGCTGCAATTACCCAAAGTAGTGTAATCGGTGTACGCAGCAGCTTACCTGTTTTGTTAAAGGTAAACTCTCCACGATATAGGAGCACGTACAACGCCACCAGTCCGATTGGTGCAGTATGCAGCAAGCTAACCCCGCGGAACTGATTCAAGACCAGGCTGTAGGTGATATTGTTAAGCAGAGCAATCACGAAAGGCACCGCACTTAGGGAAATCAACGCTGTCTTCACATACAAGACCAGGCTGTGTGTCAGGCGCCGCTGAGGACTCATTACAGCATAGGTGCTGCTATTCTTGCTTAATTTGCTTCCAGCTTCGCTGCTGCGGACTGGAGGGCCCATTTGATTGATTTTACGAATGGCGAGCACAGTCGCCACAGTTGGCGCACTAATGGCCGCAGCAAGTGCCAAGGCCTGCTCAAACAGCTCAGGGCGCAAGAGTCTCAATCCCGCACCTGCAACCAGCCCCAGTACCCAGACAGGGAGCGTAAGCCATGGTATAAAGTACGAGACCATCAACGCTACCAACGCCAGGGCGCCAACCACAGCCACCAGCTTGAGGTAACGCTGATAAGACGAGTGCTGAACATCAAACGCTGTCGCCTGTCCCAACGTAAAACCGTTATCCTTGATTTTATCGACTGCGCCTCCAGGCTCGCTGAGGCTCGTAATCAGATTATCCAACGTATCCGAGATCTGCGCCTTAGACGTATCTCTTGTCGAGATCGTGTTCAAGTACAGCATGCGGATGTTGCGGTCCTTGGTGGCCAGAGCGAACCGGTCAGCTATAACATCGGGCTTCAGGGATGAATCTGCCTCACTCAGGGAATACAGACGTGTCACATTATAATCGAGCATATAAGCAAGCTTATTGAAGCCCTTTTGCTGTTTCTTTATATTCTCAATGGCTGCAATTCCGATCCCATGTTGCTTAAGGAGGTCCGCGAAGGCTGTGAGACTATGCAATTCTGCATCATCTTTAAAGCCTTTTACAGACTCCCCTTCGAAAAGAATTCGTTTCACGCCAAGCTGTGCATATTGATCCACCAGCTTTTTCACGGAAGCCTCATTGTACGGTAAGGAATCTACAAGCCGGGGTACGATGTTGAATCCCTTGGCATGCAGCATTTCGAGCGTAATCGGGTCTGGCTGAATAGGCTTCATCGAGGCATTTTCAATTGGCGTCTCGACAATAAGTCCTTCCTGACCACGGAAGCTCCAGTCTCTCGTAGCAATGCCCAATTCCGTGAACTTATCACGCAGCAGAGGTGCCAGAGCATCATGATTCTTTGCGCTTGTAAAAAGAATATACGTGTAGTTTTGATTTTCCGGGATAATCGTATCCGTCAGGTTGGCGATATCCGCCGCTCCCCACATCATCAAACGGCGGGCCCGGCGAAAATCATCCAGCGTGCTTTCATAGATAGCCATGCTTTGCACGCCCGCTTCCTTCAGGCGATCCAGCTGTTCCGAAATATAATCCTGCGGATTTGACCGGTAGCTGGAGACTGCCACCAGATCCCGATAATCAAATACCAATTCCACCGTCTTCGATGATCTCTCCGTCACCAGGCGATCGTAGACAACAGGCAGGGCAGCTATAAGGCCGACCACAACTATTATCCACAGCCACTTTCTCGAAGAAATGTTCCATCGCTGCCATTTTTGCTGCACCAAAAGTACCTCCTCTTTCACTTGAAAGACCTCTCTTCACAAATCAAAAGCCCGGTGTACCGGGCAAAGCTCATGGAGGCTTAAGCATAACAGTACCTGTTATCCGGCCCAAGTCCCCGCTTTACCACATTATACCCGGGCTTTGATCACCAGGAGAAATCCAATTTCTTGTTTTATTTCCTATTTCCCATCGACACGAGCCATAACCTGTTCGGACAGAGCTGCTATCTTATCCTTAGCATTCTGTAGCGATTCGCCCCGCACTGCAAAATAAACCTTGATTTTCGGTTCTGTGCCGGAAGGACGCAGACAGAACCAGGAACCATCAGCCAGCATATATTTAAGAACGTTTTCCTTCGGCAGTCCGTTCAGACCGAGAGAGAAATCGAGAATTTCACTGACAGCTGAGCCAGCAATTTCTTGTGGCGGATTGCTGCGCCAGTCACTCATAATGCCCTGGATTTGTGCGACACCATCTTTCCCTTTCAAAGTGCGTGATTCCAGGCTTTCCAGGAAGTAACCAAACTGCTCGTACAGCTCTTGAAGAACATCGTACAATGTTTTGCCTTGTGCTTTATAGTAAGCTCCAGCTTCAGCGATTAGCATAGCCGCCAGAACCGCATCTTTGTCGCGCGCATAGTTGCCGGCCAGGTATCCATAGCTTTCTTCATAGCCGAACAGATACGTGTACTCGCCGGATGCTTCGAACTGGGTCATTTTTTCCCCAATATATTTGAAGCCTGTTAATGTATTGAAAATGGTTGCACCATAGTGCTCAGCGACAGCAGCACCCATTTCACTTGTTACAACGGTTTTGACCACTGCACCATTCTTCGGAAGCTTGCCTTGCTCCTGCAGACGGCTCAGATAATAATGAATCATGAGCGCGCCGGACTGGTTACCGGACAACACGACGAACTTGCCTTCGTTGTCACGCACTACAGCACCCATACGGTCCGCATCAGGGTCTGTTCCGATCAGCAGATCAGCGTTCAGTTCTTCACCCAGCTTGATCGCCAGTGTAAAGGCTTCACGCTCCTCCGGATTCGGTGATTTCACCGTGGTGAACTCGGAGTCCGGCTGCTCTTGTTCCGGCACTACATGCACTTGGGTAAATCCGATTTTCTCCAGTACATGGCGAACAGGATGATTGCCTGTACCATGTAGAGGTGTGTATACGATTTTGAAATCACGGCCAAGCTTGGCTGCAATCTCCTCACGCGCTACACTGACCGCAGCAACGGTATCGGTGAAGGCTTCATCCTCCTTCTCACCCAGCCAATGCAGCAATCCTTGGCTCTCAGCCTCTTCTTGAGAAATACGTTTCACAGTATCGAAGGAGTCTACCTCCATTATGTAGGAAATGACCTTCTCCGCTTCATGCGGGACAAGCTGTCCGCCTTCAGAATTATATACCTTATAACCATTGTATTCGGGAGGGTTATGACTAGCCGTAATTACTACACCGCCGGTTGCCTGTAAGTGGCGAACACTGAAAGACAGCTGCGGAGTAGAACGCAGGGAAGGGTACAAGTAAGCTTCAATCCCGTTGCCTGCCAGCACCAGTGCTGTCTCTAAAGAAAACTCCGGAGAGAAACGACGGGAATCATGGGCGATGACGACAGAAGGACGGCCTTCTCCGGTGTGCTGCTCCAGGATATACTGAGCGAAGCCTTGAGTTGCTCTGCCTACCGTGTAACGGTTAATCCGGTTGCTGCCCGCACCAATAACGCCGCGCAGACCGCCAGTACCGAATTCCAGATCTCTGTAAAAACGTTCCTCAAGCTCCTGTGGGTCGTTCTCCAGCGCACGCAGCTCCGCCTTTGTAGATTCATCCACAGATGGATCTTGCAACCAGTTTTCTAGCGTTTCTGCAGCTTTCGGGCTTAATTGGGTCATATGAATCTCTCCTTCTCCATATATCATTTATAGGGTATCAATTCAATGCAAACATAATTTCTCCGGATGCAACAACCTTGCCATCCACTTTTGCCGTGGCCTGTCCCTTTCCGATGCTTCCCTTCAGGCGGGTAATCTCCACTTCAAGCACCAGGGTATCACCTGGAACTACCTGACCGCGGAAGCGGAAGCCGTCGAGCCCGGCCAAGAAGCCGATTTTGCCACGGTTAGCTTCAACACCCAAAATTGCCACTGCGCCCACTTGAGCCAGCGCCTCGGTGATCAGCACACCTGGCATAACAGGATATCCGGGAAAATGCCCTGCAAAGAAAGGTTCATTCACCGTTACATTTTTGATGCCTACTGCACGTTTGCCCATTTCTATCTCAGTAATTCTGTCCACCAGCAGAAATGGAGGCCGGTGGGGGATAATTTCCTGAATTTCATTAACATTCAACATTATGACAAAACTCCTTTCGGATGTACCGCGTGTTTACACTAGCTTGCAGCTGCAGCCTCGTACATAAATCATACTTTCTTAGGCCGGACTGCATAAACTCAGTCTGCTTCGGCAAAAACTATATTATCCTTCACCACCTGCAGAAGTGGAGGTTCAGATAAGGGGCTTTCTCCACCGTACGCGGCAGCCTGGTGGAGAGGGTCCTTTTTGTTCACTTAGTCCCCCATCATTATACATTTTCCAGTATAAAAAAGAAAACTCCCTTGTCAACAAGGGAGTTCCCACATTACTCCGGTCACGGAGCAAAAACCAGATCATAGACATGCTTCCATGTGCTCCACTGCAGCACATCACTGAATTCTTTTTTGCCTAATACAACATACCCGGCTACCAGCCCTCCTGCAAGGGCAGCCACCAGCAGCAATGGAATCAGAAACCACTGGATAATGGTCCACTTCCGCACGCCCCGCTTCTTCACCGGTGTACGTTCTTCTTCCTGCTTATCGTGATTCTGACGACTCATTACTTCACCTACCCACGCATGTTATTGGCCAGGCCAAGCATCTGGTCACTGGAGGACAAGGCCCGGGCGGCCAGCTGGTACGTGCGCTGAATCTTCATCAGCTCAGTCATTTCCTTGCTGAGATCCACGTTGGATTGCTCCAGCCAGCCAGAGCGCACCCCAACTGTCGCTGCCTCATTCGCAGCCCTCTGCACAAAAGCCTGCTGTGCTGTGATGCCATCCGCTAATTTATAATAGCTGCCGTCGATGGCTTGCAGTGCATCCTTGCTGAATGGCTCTGCAATCATGATTCGCGGACCCTCCGTCACAGGACCATCTTCCCGCTGCTTAGTAAGCACCTGTCCGGTCTCGTCAATCGCTGCAATAACGCCAGCGGGCACCGTAAGCGGGTTCCCCTGTGTGTCTAATACAGAATGACCCTGATTGTCCACTAGCAGCATATTCGCCGCATTATTGATATCCGGGGTAAAGTGAAAATCACCCTGGCGTGTATATACAGTATCTCCGTTCACCTGAATACCGAATACTCCGTTCCCTTGAAGAGCCAAGTCTGTCGGATTCCCCGTCTCTTTCAAGGGGCCTTCTTCCCAATTGTTTGCAACCTGAGACATACGCACCCCAAACCCAATATTGAAGCCAAGCGGTGTATTTCGTCCCGGCTGGTTATAATCGGGCGATTGCTGTTGTACACGGGTCAATACATCCTCAAAGGAGCCCTGTCTGCCCTTGTAACCAACTGTATCTACATTCGCGACGTTATCGGCAATAACATCCAGACGTTTCTGAAGACTGGACATGGAGACCGCTGCACTGATTGTTGAGTTATTCATGAATCAATCCTCCTATACCCTGCCAACTTCATTAACGGCCTTCTGCAGGCTGCTGTCGTAGAACTGGATAACCTTCTGATTCGCTTCATATGCCCGGTAAGCAGCGTTCAGATCTACAGTCACCTGAGTTGCATCCACATTGGAGTTCTCCAAAAAGCCCTGACGAACCTTCAGGTTATCTCCATTGTTCGCAAACCGGATACCGGCAGTGTTGACATCCTCCGCATGAAATACACCATTACCATCACGCACCAGCTCCTGGGGTCTGGTGATGACACTGACGCCAATCTTCGTCCCCGAAGGCTGTCCTGTTCTAGGGTCCAGCAAATTGCCCTGCCCGTCCACTTTAAGGTTGTCCTGCGGTTCTGTCAAGACCAGCGGGTTGCCTTGATCGTCCAGCACCTTGAACCCGCCTGCACTAAGCACATTGCCCGTCGGAGTAACCGTGAAGCTGCCGTTGCGTGTATAGAGATTGTTGCCGTCATTATCCTGTACAGTAAAAAAGGCTTGGGGACGGTAGATTACCTCTCCTTGGGGACTGGTATACTTGCCTGATCCGTCAAACGTAATGTTCTCGCCTGTAACGGGGTCCGCAACTTGTAAATTCGTGTCCAGTGCAAAATCAACCGGTTTGCCGCTTTCAATCAAATCACCCTGCAAATATTGGGAAATCGATTGCTCTGCAAATACACCTGTGTTGACCCGTCCGATCGGCTTTGTCACGCCATTACTCATGGCGGAAATCAGCACATCAGGAAACGCATGGCTGACACTGTCAACCTGCTTGTACCCCGTTGTATTCAAGTTTGCGATATTCTGCGTTGCCGTATCATGCCGACGTTGTTGTGTAACCATGCCGGCAGCAGCCGTGTACAGTCCTCTTAGCATTAAAGGATGTCCCCTTCCTAGGTCTTCTTCTATCCTTTATTATCGGCTGCCTAGAACTTTTTCTTAACGACCTTGTCCAAATGATCCAGCATGATTCCCGTCCCTTTAACAACACAATGCATAGGATCTTCGGCAATCCAGACAGGTACGTGCAATTGCTCTGACAGCAGCTCGTCCAATCCATTCAGCATCGCACCGCCTCCGGTCAGAACAACGCCACGATCGATAATATCTGCTGACAGCTCAGGAGGTGTACGTTCAAGCACCGATTTGGCAGCAGCAACTATAGAAGAAACCGGGTCCCACAGGGCTTCCTGCACCTCGCTGGAGGATATGGTTAAGGTTTGGGGCAGTCCACTAACCATGTCACGTCCGCGGATATCAAGTTCCGCCTGCATGCCGCTTGGTCGTACTGTACCAATGGAGACCTTGATGTCCTCCGCGGTGCGCTCCCCGATCAACAGTTTATACTTTTGCTTAATATATTTTAAAATGGCATCGTCGAACTTGTCCCCTGCAACTTTAATCGAAGAGGCGGTAACGACGTCGCCCATGGACAATACGGCTACATCCGTCGTTCCGCCGCCAATATCGACGACCATGTTTCCACTTGGTTGATAAATATCCATTCCCGCACCGATCGCTGCGGCCTTTGGCTCTTCTTCCATGAACACTTCCTTGGCCCCACTGCGTTCCGCCGCTTCGCGAATAGACTTCTGCTCAACAGAGGTAATGTTCGTAGGCGCGCAAATCAGAATGCGGGGCCGTGCGTACCAACTGCGACCGCCCACACGGTCGATGAAATACTTGAGCATCATTTCCGTAATTTCAAAATCAGCGATAACCCCGTCCCGAAGTGGACGGATCGTCATGATATTCCCGGGAGTGCGGCCAACCATCCGCCGGGCTTGCTCTCCCACCGCAAGGACTTTCTTCGTATCACTTTCAAGCGTGACCACAGAAGGTTCATCCAGAACGACTCCCCTTCCTTTAACATGAATGAGCACATTGGCCGTGCCGAGATCGATTCCGATATCCTTGCTAAGCATAATGAAAGAGCCCCCAAAGTGTTATTTTAGAATAAATTAGAAATTATATAGACCAAACCAAAGAATGATACGTCCATTTTCGGTCCTACGAAAAAAGTAGGCAATTGGACTTATTTCCTTAGTTCAACATATATAGTACCAAATTTAAAAATACCATACTTTAGGGGATGTATACAATGCGTTAAAACTTAAATATTCCTTAAAATTCCGAAAATGTTATGGCTTTGACGCTACAGCAACCTCACGCTTTTTTCCAGTGGTCTTTTTATATTTAATCTTTGTGGCTTCTCCTCCCCGAAGATGTCGGATGGATTTGTGATATTCGAGAATGTGCTTCACCTGATCGGCCAGATCAGGGTTGATCTCTGGCAGACGCTCCGTCAAGTCTTTATGCACCGTGCTTTTGGAAACGCCAAATTCTTTGGCTATGGTTCGGACCGTGTGCCTAGTTTCCACGATGCAGCGTCCAATTTTGATCGTACGTTCCTTGATGTAGTCGTGCACGCTCCCGCCTCCCAACTGTGGATAGTTTGGTACATTATATGAGTGGCGGGCCTATATATTCGCGCTTTCAGGACATGACAAGCCTTGGGAGGCTCATTTTATTTGGTGGACAACCGTAAAACAGTGCACAATCGCTCCTGATTGTCCGTGTCAGCGGGCAATGATTACCGGGCCACTGTAGGGCTTGTAAAGTCCTGTACGCAAAAAAGCAGAGGGCACCTGGCCCCCTGCCTTTCGAAAAAATAATTATTTGCGCTCTGGCAGCAAATCGGAAGGATTCACAAGCTTGCCGTCTTCGTACACTTCAAAGTGAACATGATTGCCGAGCGTTTTCTCGACTTCATTGCGTCCGGCAGGAGCAAGAGTATCTCCTTGCTTGACCTCATCGCCTTGCTTCACCTTGGCTTCGCCCAGGCTTTGATATACTGTCTTCAAGTTGCCAGCAGAAGTAATTTCCACTACTGTACCGTTCACCGGATGATTCTCTACCCGAGTGACTTTACCGCTCAGTGCAGCCTTGACATCAAACGGCTTGTTGTCTTCACGGGCAATATCAATTCCCGTATTAGGCGTAAAGGTGTCGTTATATTGCACCATTGCCTCTACGTGATTCTCTTCAGTCCCGTTCTCGTCATAATACGGCTTGACCACTTCGATCTCGCCGGGATTGCTCACCGGCCAGGCAATGTCTTCAGCTGAAGCCACAACTTCCATGGCATCGGGATTTCCGTTTGCTGCAATCGCTTCGTCCGCTCCGGCTTCCTTGTTGACAACCGCGGCGGTGTCCTGAGTCAGCGGTTTAGTACCCGCGTCCTGATAGACCCACACCAAGGTTAGTATGATTGCCGCTGCCGCCGTGTAGACTGCCGGGAATACCCACCGCTTGGATAACAGTCTGTTCCATGAAGAAGGTTTCGCACCTGAATCTCCCTGCTTATTTTTGAGAGATTCATCATGGTTTGTTTTGTTTTTGTCTTGTTCATTCATAGTTTATCACCTCAGTAACCAGTGTTACCGGGCAATCTGCTTTTATACGTATCTTTCAAGTTATTTTTTCAAAAGAGTTGAGACTTGTGCAAAGTTGATCCCCGTATAGTAGTGTTTGAGAATTCGGGTCGCCGTTCCACCCTCTTTAGCCATCCCGTTCGCCCCCCACTGACTCATACCCACGCCATGTCCATTGCCATAGGTAGTGATCAGAATCTGGTCTCCCTTGCGCTTCCAAGTGAACTGGCTGGACCTTAGTCCCAGCTTTTCTCGTACTTCCCGGCCAGTGAACACCTGCCCGCCGATCGAAATCTCCTTGATCCGGTGCCCTGTTGTAAGAGACAACACTTCCATTGGCAACGCTGACGGGGAAGTGGTTCCGTCCTTGACGGACGCCGATAGATCCTTGATTGCCGGGACAGCTCCTTTACCCGCTCCCAGCTTGGATATCAGCTCCTGAACCGTGAACGTTGATGTTACTGCATAATTGGGGGTAATCTCTTTATCCCATGGACTGGCTACGCTGCGCAAATAGGGCACCGTTCCCTTCCAATACTCTTCTGAATTCTCGGTATATCCTCCACTGGAAGCAAAAAAAGAGGCTGTGATCGGCTGTCCGTTATACGTCATAATCACGCCACGGGTCTCCAGAACCGCGCGGTGGATTTTCTCCTGCTGAACTGGCGTAAAGTCCTGCTTCAGCTTCTTGGACGACACGTAAGCCTGATGGCTCACTGTGTCGGTAACATTCGCGCCCGGCACGGGCACGCCGCTGACGTCGCCGGCTACGAGGCGACGGGCAATAAAGGTGCGGGCCGCCACGGCCTGCGCTTTGAGCGCCTCCAGCTCAAAGTCCGCCGGCATCTCGGCGGCTACCACGCCGCTGACGTAGTCTTCCAGCGGCAGTGTCTCTATTTGTCCGCTGCGCGACAAATAGACAGAGATTTGCGGCTGCGGGACGTTCTCCGCAGCCGGGGCCTGCGCCGCCGGAGCCGCTGTGTGCTGCGGCGGTGCAGGCGGCGGGGTTTGGCCGTGCCGCGGTGTAACCACGGCCAGAGGCAGCAGCAGCGCCGCCAGGAGAGGCGCTGCCAGCCAAGCGACTGGCGCTAGGCGCTTCGCATACGGCGCCGCGCGCCGCAAAATGAGGCGCGGATTCTTCCAGCGCCGGGTGTAACGGGAATCTTTCATCTCTATGGCTCCTTCCTGTGCTTCACTGGCTGATTCTTATAGATATGAGTTTCGGCCAACTGCTAGAACAGGAATTGAGAGAAAGAGAGTCGGACAAAAAAGCCAAGTGGCAGGAACGCCACTTGGCTTATCTTTGCAAATTAGTGCGAATTATACCCAGGTCGGTTGAACTTGAAAACGGGGTTTCACTTCTTCGTTCTTGAAAGTCTCGCTTTTGGAAGCCTCCGTCTTAGCGACTTCTTCTTTCTCAGCAGCAGCGTCTTCCATGGAAATACGCCAGATATCCGCACCAAGTCCCGACAGCTTCTCCGCTAAATGAACATACCCACGGTCGATATGATGCGTTCCGGATACCTCTGTAGTTCCTTCAGCCACAAGACCTGCCAGAATCAACGCGGCTCCTGCACGCAAATCGGTAGCGCAGACTTTGGCGCCTACAAGGCGAGCATTGCCCGTAACGATTGCGGAGCGGCCTTCAATCTTGATCTCTGCATTCATGTTGTGGAATTCATCCACGTGCATGAAGCGGTTCTCAAATACAGTTTCGGTAACCACGCTAGTGCCTTCAGAGCGAAGCAGCAACGCCATCATTTGTGACTGCATATCTGTTGGGAAACCAGGATACGGCAGAGTCTTCAGATCAACAGCCTTCAGCGGCTTGTCGCTGATGACACGCACACCGTTCTCATCCGGAATAATGGTTACACCCATTTCTTCCATCTTCGCAATCACGGGTCCCAGGTGATCAGCAATGGCACCTTCTACATAAACATCGCCGCCTGTGATCGCTGCAGCAGCCATGTAGGTGCCTGCCTCGATACGGTCCGGAATAACATGATGCTTCACGCCATGCAGAGACTCAACACCTTCAATGCGAATCACGCCTGTGCCCGCGCCGCGAACGATAGCGCCCATTCCGTTCAAATAGTTGGCCAGGTCAACAATCTCAGGTTCCTTGGCCGCATTCTCAATTACGGTCACGCCTTCGGCAAGAGCTGCCGCCATCATTATGTTTTCGGTCGCGCCTACGCTGGCTACATCCAAATAAATCTTGGCTCCGCGCAGCCTTCCGTTACTTTTCGCTTCAATGTAGCCTTGGCCGAGACTGATCTCTGCACCAAGCGCCTCAAATCCTTTTAAATGCTGATCAATGGGACGAGTACCGATTGCGCACCCGCCTGGCAAAGAGATCCTTGTACGTCCCAATCGGGACAACAGTGGCCCCATTACTAGGAAAGAAGCACGCATTTTGCGCACCCATTCATAAGGTGCTTCACATGAGGAGATACTTCTGGCATCGACCTCAATAATATCGTTCTGGTATGTAACCCCTGCACCCAGAGATTCCAGCACTTTGCTAATCGTCATTACATCGTCAAGCGGAGGTGCGTCCACAATGACGCTAACTCCTTCTTCTGCCAATAAAGAGGCGGCTATGATCGGTAGTACGGAATTTTTTGCGCCGCTAACTTTCACGCTCCCGGTCAATCTGTTGCCACCGCGGACGATAAATTTGCTCATTTCGGTTTCCCTCCGCGTCCATTATTTCTCGAAATAAATGTTTTCATCTTAAATTTAAGTGCCACTGTCATATTATCGCATATTCCGTCATTTCATCCTGTTTTTCGAGTACATCCCTTAAAATTCAGTGTTGACATAATAAAAAGTTATTATTCGATATCTTACTGCAACTTATGGCCTACGAACTTATAACCAAACCCTTACATCTTAAAACATGTGGCGGATCTGCGAGCTCCAGCCCAGATAATCCAGCAGGAACCCAGCCACGAAGTGACCCAGAACAATCGCCAGTAACAAATGCAGCAGCCTGCTTTGCGGGCTCTTGGGATATCTTATGATGAGATCGAGCTTAAGGTTCTGCAAAGCCCACCAAGATAATACAACGCAGAGCAAAGATACAACCATTGAAACCAAACCGCTGCGGCCGATTGCGCTAGACAACTCCGCGGTCAACATTTCGTTCATGTTTACCCCCCGTGTAACCTTACTCGGAAATCGACTCTTATATCATACTTGCGTAGGTGAAAAGAATCCAGTACTTTTACAAATTTTTAAACAATATAGCTCCAATATCCTAGAATATCACCAGATGTTCACTTTAACAACCTCCATAAGACCTTAAATCATACTTTTTAAGTAGAATCCAGTAATTTACTCGCTGTCCAGCTGATAGATACAAAAAGGCGGCCAAGCCCATAAGCTTGACCGCCATACTGCTACTGTTGTCCTTTTCCAGTGGACACTTTGATCCGTGTAACGGCGCGTTGCAGCGCCAACTCCGCACGGCGATGATCAATATCGTCCTGCTTGCTAAGCGACTGCAAACGGCGCTGAGCCCGTTCTCTAGCCGCCTCGGCGCGCTCAACATCGATATCCTTAGGCAGCTCGGCACTTTCAGCCAGCACGGTTACCTTGTCTTTGTGCACCTCAACGAAACCGCCGTGTACGGCGATTGAGATCGTCACACCGTCCGCTTTAATAGACAGCGGAGCAACCTGGAGTGGAGTTACAAGCGGAATGTGTCCGGGCAAAATACCCAATTCGCCTTCTACCCCACGTACTGTCAGGCTGTTTACCTGTTTTGAGTAGACTAGACGATCCGGCGTGACAATTTCCAATAGAAAAGTGTTCACTTCCATTCCTCCTAAAAGCTTTACCATAGTAAAGCTTGCATCGAGAGCCTTAACTCAGCTCAGGGTTACAATGATTTCGCTTTTTCGACTGCTTCTTCAATCGTACCTACAAAGAGGAAAGCGGCTTCCGGAAGATCGTCATGCTTGCCGTCCAGAATCTCTTTGAAGCTGCGAACCGTTTCTTTAATCGGCACGTATTTGCCTTTAAAGCCGGTGAACTGCTCGGCCACGTGGAAAGGCTGAGACAAGAAGCGTTCCACTCTACGAGCACGGCCTACAATCACCTTGTCTTCCTCGCTAAGCTCATCCATACCGAGGATCGCAATGATGTCTTGAAGCTCGTTGTAACGTTGAAGCAACTGCTTCACGCCTTGAGCCACGTTGTAGTGCTCATCGCCAACAACTTCAGGTGCAAGAATCCGGGAGCTGGAAGCCAAAGGATCAACCGCTGGGAAAATCCCTTTCTCGGAGATTTTACGCTCCAAGTTGGTTGTAGCATCCAAGTGGGCAAACGCCGTAGCTGGAGCCGGGTCAGTATAGTCATCCGCAGGCACGTAGATAGCCTGAATGGAAGTAACGGAACCTTTTTTCGTCGAGGTAATACGCTCTTGCAATTGACCCATTTCGGTTGCCAGCGTAGGCTGGTAACCAACGGCAGACGGCATGCGTCCGAGCAAGGCGGATACTTCGGAACCCGCTTGAGTAAAGCGGAAGATGTTGTCGATAAAGAGCAGCGTGTCGCGGCCTTCCACATCACGGAAATATTCCGCCATGGTCAGACCAGTCAGTGCTACGCGCAGACGCGCACCCGGAGGCTCGTTCATCTGTCCGAACACCATCGCTGTTTTCTTGATAACGCCGGAGTCCGTCATTTCATGGTACAAGTCGTTCCCTTCACGAGTACGCTCGCCCACGCCCGCAAATACGGAGATACCACCGTGTTCTTGAGCAATGTTATTGATCAATTCCTGGATTGTTACGGTCTTACCTACACCGGCACCACCGAACAGACCGATCTTACCGCCCTTAGCATAAGGAGCAAGCAAGTCGATAACCTTGATTCCAGTTTCCAGAATTTCCGCTTGCGTGGACAATTCATCGAATGTCGGAGCCAAACGGTGAATCGGGTTCTTTTGCTCAGCTACGATCTCTGCACCGTTATCAATCGGATTTCCGAGTACGTTAAATACACGGCCCAGTGTCACTTCGCCAACAGGAACCGAGATTGGTCCTCCTTGGTCGATAGCTTCCAGCCCGCGTACCAGCCCGTCTGTAGTAGACATGGCGATACAACGCACCAGATTGTCACCCAGATGGTTGGAAACCTCAAGCGTCAAATCGATCTTGCGGTCATTCTCCAAGCTGGTCACAATTTTAATGGCGTTGAATATCTCGGGCAATTGGCCGCGTTCAAATTCAATATCCACAACCGGACCCATAATGCTTACAACGCGTCCTTTGTTCATCTTAGTTTCCCTCCTCGAAAGCTATTACATTAAGGAGAAACGACAGTGCCGTCCTTACAGAACTTACGCTCTAAAAGGCAGCGATACCGCGTATCGCTTATACGGCACCCGATTCTCGTAAAATATAAGCTAATGTTAAGTACTACTTAACACTCTATATATTTTAAGACTGCGCGTTTGCCCCGGCTACGATCTCGGTAATTTCCTGTGTAATTGCCGCTTGACGAGCACGGTTGTACGTAAGGGTAAGATCCCCGATCATCTTCGACGCATTCTTCGTTGCATTGCCCATCGCTGTCATCTTCGCACCCAGCTCACTGGCTTTGCCATCCAGTATTGCGCTATAAATCAGAGTCTCGGCATACTTCGGAAGCAGCACTTCCAAAACGCCCATAGGAGAAGGCTCGTATTCATAGTTCGCACTGGCTTCATGACTCTTTTTCTCGCTCACTGTTTCCATCGGCAGCAACCGATCAACGGTCGGAACCTGAGTGATGGCATTAACGAAACGGTTGTAGCATACATACAGCTCGTCAAAGTCACCATCTACGAACTTCTGAACAGACGAGTTGGCAATGGACTTGATGTCCGCAAACTTCGGTGTATCAGAAAGCTCGGTCACCGTCTCGATAATCGGGTACTCACGGCGGCGCAGGAAGTCACGGCCTTTGCGGCCAATAACAAACAACACATACTCGTCTTTCGACTTGTGGCGTTCTGCGATGAGCATAGTCACCTTACGCAAAATATTGGCGTTGTATCCACCAGCCAAACCTCTGTCCGAAGTAACGATTAGGTATCCTGTCTTCTTAACAGGACGGGAGATCAGCATGGGATGCTGAATACCATCCGAACCGGAAGCGATACTCGTAACGACCTCTTTCAGCTTCTCTGAATAAGGACGAGCAGCCTCGGCTTTCTCCTGCGCTTTTCTGAGCTTGGAGGCAGCTACCATCTCCATCGCTTTGGTAATCTGTCTGGTGTTCTTAACGCTTTTGATTTGACGTTTAATATCAAGCATGCTTCTTGCCATGATTTCACCACCTTAAAGCTTTGACGAAGTCAAAGCTATCTTCGTAAGCATCAACTTGGCTTTGACGAAGTCAAAGCTATCTTCGTAAGCATCAACTTGGCTTTGACGAAGTCAAAGCTATCTTCGTATGCATCAACTTTGAGCTTTGACGAAGTCAAAGCTCAATATCACTGAAATCATTCTATTAACAAGAGCTCTGCCAGCGTTGCCCAAGCAAGCGGAAGAGCCTTATAATCAAGGTTTAGCTGGTCGCGAAACCTTTCTTGAATTTCTCAATGGCTTCTTTCAATGCAGTCTCGTTATCCGCAGTCAGATCCTTCGTATCGGTGATAGACTTGAAGATCTCAGGAGCGCTGCTATCTACGAATGCCAAGAATTCTTTCTCGAAACGTCTAACGTCTTTGACAGGAATATCATCCAAATGACCTTTAACAGCCGTGTACAAGCTAACTACTTGATACTCAACGGACAGCGGTTGGTTAACACCCTGTTTCAGAATTTCCATCATACGGGCACCGCGGTTCAGACGGGCTTGTGTAGATTTATCGAGGTCGGAGCCGAACTGGGAGAATGCTTGAAGCTCACGGTATTGAGCCAAGTCCAGACGGAGCGAGCCCGCAACCTTCTTCATAGCCTTAATCTGTGCGGATCCCCCTACACGGGATACGGAGATACCGACGTTGATCGCAGGACGTTGGCCAGCGTTGAACAGGTCGGATTCCAGGAAGATTTGGCCGTCAGTGATCGAGATTACGTTCGTAGGAATGTAAGCCGATACGTCAGAAGCCTGTGTTTCGATAAACGGCAAAGCGGTTAATGAACCACCACCAAGCTCATCGCTAAGCTTCGCTGCACGTTCCAGAAGACGGGAGTGCAAGTAGAATACGTCACCAGGGAAAGCTTCACGGCCCGGTGGACGACGGAGCAGCAAGGACAACTCGCGGTATGCGGAAGCTTGCTTGGAAAGGTCATCGTAGATAACCAGTACGTGCTCGCCTTTGTACATGAAGTACTCACCCATTGCGCAGCCTGCGTACGGAGCGATAAAGAGCAATGGAGACGGCTCAGATGCCGATGCAGTTACAACGATGGTATATTCGAGCGCACCATGGCGGCGGAGAGTTTCCACTACCTGTGCTACTGTGGATTGCTTTTGTCCAATGGCAACATAGATACATTTCATACCGTTGCCTTTTTGGTTGATGATAGCATCGATTGCGATTGCGGTTTTACCGGTTTGACGGTCACCGATGATGAGCTCACGTTGTCCGCGGCCGATCGGCACCATCGCATCAATCGCCTTCAGACCTGTTTGCATCGGCTCATGAACCGATTTACGGTCGATAACGCCTGGTGCATTGTTTTCTACAGGACGGAATTCAGTGGTTGCAATTGGTCCTTTGCCATCCAGCGGCTGTCCAAGCGCGTTCACGACACGGCCCAGCAGGGCTTCGCCAACAGGAACCTGCATAATGCGGCCCGTACGCTTCACTTGATCGCCTTCACGAATTTCCGTATACTCACCCAGGATAACAACACCGACGTTGCTTTCTTCCAGGTTGAGTGCCATGCCTACTACACCGTTGGAGAACTCCAGCAATTCGCCTGCCATCGCGTTTTCCAGACCGTAGACACGGGCGATACCGTCGCCGACTTGAATGACGGTGCCAATTTCGGCAACTTCGATATCGGTTTTATATTGCTCAATTTGACTTTTGATCAAAGTGCTGATCTCTTCAGGTCTGATGCCCAATATCCTCACCCCTATCTTCTATGCTTATCGTTAAAAGATTTCTCGAGACGTTCCAGCTTGCCGGACAAGCTGCCATCATACAGCGTATCGCCGATAACAACCTTCAGTCCGCCGAGCACACTCTCATCAACCACGTTCTTCACACGGATCGTGCGGTTCACCAGTTGACCGAATTCGGCTGCTACCGCTGTCTTCTCATCTTCGCTAAGCGAATAAGCCGAGTATACAGTGGCATCTCCGATTCCGAGAGCGTCTCCTTCGATTTTGATATATGTTTCCAGCAGATCGGCAAAAATGTCGGTTCTGCCCCGAGATACAAGCAGTTCTACCGTGTTCAACACAGTCGGGGAAAGCTTGTCTTCAAGCACAGAACGCAGCACTTTCAGTTTGTCGGATTGCGAGATGCGCGGAGCCAGGATGAAGCGTTTCACTTCATGATCGTTATGAAGAACTTCGACTACCGTCTTGAGCTCCTCTTCAACCTGAAGCGTAATTCCTTTCTCTACCGCAGCGCTATACAGCGCTTTAGCATAGCGTCCCGCAACTACCGTATCGCGGCTCATGATCTGCCTCCTACCTCTTTGAGGTATTGATCAACAAGCTGCTCCTGTTCGCCGCTCGCGCTTACTTCTTTCTTGATCAGCTTGGAAGCAATCCGAACGGATGCTGTACCAATCTCGCTGCGAAGCTCTTCGACAGCTTTGTTCTTCTCGTTCTCGATATCCCGGACAGCCTCGTCCTTGATGCGAGAAGCTTCGGATTTGGCTTGCTCCAGAATCTTGTCCATTTGTTGATTGCTGGTGATCTGAGATTGCTGGATGATATTCTGAGCTTCCTGGCGTGCGTTGTTCAAAGCCTGCTTTTGCTCCTCCACATACGCGACCGCCTGCTCTCTGGTCTTCGCCGCCTCGTCCATTTGCTGCATTACTAGCTCGCGGCGCTTCTCCATTACTCCAAACAATTTACTGAACGCAAACTTGCTCAAGAGGAAATAAAGAATCACGAACGCTGCGATTGAAAAAACGATACTTGACCAAACGATATCCACTGAGGTCACTCCCTTCCATTACCGCGTCTTGCGGACGTATACAAAAGTAAGGCGCGGATGGCACCTTGCCCTCCCCGCCAAACCGTAGGTACGGTTTATTAAGAAAACATGATCAGGAATGCAATAACTGTTGCGGCCAAAGGAATAACCTCGACGATACCTACACCGATAAACATTGTTGTTTGCAGGGCGTTACGAGCTTCTGGTTGACGAGCGATGGATTCTACCGTTCTACTAACGATCATACCGTTACCAAGACCTGCGCCCAGTGCGCCCAAACCAACCGCGATTGCTGCTGCTAAAAATTCCATTTGTAAATATCCTCCTTTAATTTCGGTTCAAATTGTGTTTAATGATATAACTTATCTCCCGCGAAGGTAGTATCGGCGGCTGCCGTTTGTCTTCACGACAGCTCATTAATGTGCTTCTTCTTCGTGGATCGTCATCTGCGCGATATAGACCATCGTCAGAATCGTAAAGATAAACGCCTGCAGTGCGCCGACGAATATACTGAAGCCCTGCCAAACGGCCAGGAACGGTATACTGAGAATTCCAAGCTTCAGAATGACAGTGATCAGAACTTCACCTGCGAAGATATTCGCGTAAAGCCGGATTGCCAAAGCGATAGGCTTGGCCAAGTTCTCAATAATGTTGAGCGGCAGGAAAATCGGAAACGGCTCAATATAGTGCTTGAAATAATGCTTGCCGTTGAGCTTAATGCCCAGGTAGTTCATCAGTACAAACACGATAAGTGCTAGCCCCGCAGTGACATTGATATCCGCTGTCGGCGATTTGTACCACAGGATCTCAACGTGGTCGCCATGTGCAAGATTCTTCGTAGCTTCAATCACATGTCCGAATACTGTAACCGGCTCATGCGCCATAGTCACGACTGAAAACGGCAGTCCGAGCAAGTTGGATACGAAGATGAACAGGATTAACGTCAGCCCTAAAGATATGTAAGGCTTCCCTTTCTTCAGATCCATTGCACTTCCAATGACCCCCTGCACAAACTCCACAACCCATTCCATAAAGTTCTGTAGCTTGGAAGGATTCTCAACGGACAGGTTGCGAACTGACAGCATAACCAGAACAAATACCACTGTACAGCTGATCAGCAGCATCAGCACTACGGACAAGTCTATCGGAATTCCGCCTAGCACGATTTTCGGCATAGCATGCATAGCATCCCCCCCTTTCTCTTTAATCTGGTTACATTTTTTTCTTGATGCTCAGATATATTCCCGCAGGAATAGCGAGAAGCTGGGGAATGAAAAGGCCGGCTATGGTTGCTTCCAGCGAGAAATGCTCGATTTTGACCGAGAACATGGTGACCAAAATGGCGAAGCAAATCCGTGTGACAAAACCGAGGCTGAAGGCATTCCCTTCCTTGTTCGCAATACTCTGCGTTACCCGTCTGACCTTAACGGCCAGGTATCGGAAATTTACCAATCCCGCCACCAGCCCCAGAGCCATGCCCAGAGTAATAGTCCGGGTCTCGTGATGAAGCGCCCATCCCATTACCAGTCCTGCCATAAGGACAAGGGTCACTCTGGTGACAGTATTGATCATGGGAGTCATATTATCCATTCTGCTCCCCCAAAAATTTTTTGATTAACAGGACCACATTCACAATCCCCAAAATCATACCGGTGATCGTGCCTATAGCCAGCCAATAATTGTGACCGTCCATCAGGTCTCTCAGCCATTTGGCGAGAAAGAAACCTATAATAATGTAAGCGGCTAACAAAGTGCCTGCACTTCCAATGACAAGAGCAGTACGTCCAAGGCTTTCCCTGTTTTTTTCCTCTTTCATGGCTACAATCCCAACTAATTTTACTGAATTCCCAGACTCTTTGTCAATTCATTGAACATTGCCCAAAAACCCTTGAAAACATGAAAATAATCACAGCAAAACGTTCCAAAACCATATAAACCGTACAGTTTCACTGTATGTTGATTTCAATTCATTCAGAATATTAGTTTTAATGATTTTATTTATTTTTTGTGAACATTCTGTGAAACTCTTCCGGACGCTCCTCAACCACTCCAAAATGATGCAAAATCGCATTGACAATCCTCTCGGATGCCTTGCCGTCTCCATATGGATTTGCGGCCTGACTCATGGATTGATAGAGCTCCTGATCAGTTAACAGAGCATGTGTCCGTTGATACACCTTCTCTTCGTCCGTCCCCACAAGCTCCAGTGTTCCGGCCTCGATCCCTTCCGGGCGTTCCGTAGTGTCACGCAGCACAAGCACAGGTACTCCGAATGAAGGAGCTTCCTCTTGCAGGCCGCCGGAATCGGTCAAAATCAAGTGGGTATGCGGATAAAAATTATGCAGGTCTACGACATCCAGTGGATCAATCAGCTTGATTCTCGGGTGTCCGCCCAGGATCTCATGCGCCGGTTCCTTGACTGCCGGACTCGGGTGCACGGGATACACAATGACCACATCTTCGAATTCATCAGCGATTCTTTTGACAGCACGGAAAATATGACGGTGCGGTTCGCCTTGCGATTCCCTGCGGTGCGCCGTCATCAAAATAAGTCTTTTTCCTGACGCAAAATCAAGTACAGGATGCCGGTAGTCCGGCTGTACGGTATATTGAAACACATCAGTAACCGTATTGCCTGTGATATAAATACTTGATTCTTTTTTATTCTCGTGTCTCAAGTTGTCTGCTGACTTGTCTGTTGGAGCAAAGTGCAAATCGGCCAACACACCGGTCAACTGACGATTCATCTCTTCGGGATAAGGGGAAAGTTTGTTCCAGGTCCGAAGTCCTGCTTCCACATGCCCGACTTGAATTTGCTGCAGGAATGAAGCATAGCTGGCCAGGAATGTAGTCAGCGTGTCACCGTGTACCAGCACCAGATCAGGCTTGGCCTCACGAAGCACCGGCTCCAATCCTTCCAGTACCCGAATGGTAATCTCGTTCAGGGTCTGGCGGTCTTTCATAACATCCAGATCATAGTCCGGTGTAATCTTAAACACCTCAAGCACCTGATCCAGCAACTCGCGGTGCTGGGCCGTTACACAGACGATAGATTCGATATGTTCGGGATGTCTCCCCAGCTCAAGAACCAGGGGTGCCATCTTGATCGCCTCGGGGCGCACTCCGAAAATCGTCATCACTTTAATTTTGGACATATCCCCTACCCACTTTCTCCATAGTTGCAATTCTTCCTAAACAAGCTTCCGTTATAGTATTCGTGATTACTTTGTTCCGTACAGGCGGTCACCTGCATCACCAAGTCCAGGGATGATGTATCCATGCTCATTCAGATGGTCGTCCAAAGCTGCCACATAGATGTCTACATCCGGGTGAGCTTCATGTACAGCAGCAACACCTTCCGGTGCAGCAATCAGGTTCATCATCTTAATCTGGGTACAGCCACGGTTCTTCAGTGAAGTAATGGCAGCAATGGCGGAACCGCCGGTAGCCAGCATTGGATCAATGACAATCAGTTCGCGTTCCTGTACATCTGTAGGAAGCTTAACGTAGTACTCAACAGGCTGTAGTGTATCCGGGTCGCGGAACAGGCCAACATGACCTACCTTGGCCGCAGGCAGCAGCTTCAGTACGCCTTCCAACATACCAAGTCCGGCACGAAGGATAGGAACCAGTCCCAGCATTCTTCCGGAGATCACCTTACTTTGTGTCTCAGCAACCGGCGTCTGCACGGTTATCGTTTCCAGCGGAATATCGCGCGTAATCTCGTAAGCCATCAATGTGGCAACTTCATCAACGTGTTCTCTGAACTCCTTAGTGTTAGTCCGCACGTCGCGGATAAATGTCAGTTTGTGTTGAATCAAAGGATGATCGCAAATCACCAATTTTCCCATTAACTTGTCCCTCCGGTAATTATAAAGTCTTTAGTCTCAAGCCCTAGTAAGCGCTTTGCACCTGTTCAGTGGCTAAATCTCATCTATTATATCATCACCGCCGCCGCTTTTCACCCTACGACAGAAACTGCAACTTATACTCTTCGAAAAAAGTCAATCTTCACATTATTATCCAACTGCGGGATCTAATAACCCATTTCGGGTCTGTCGCAGCCTGATGAAAACGTCGTTTAGTCTGCACATTTTCAGATTTTTCATACTTTTCACAATTTCATCACGCTTTTTATTGAAAGTTCCATGAACTTTCATGATTGATTTCATTACATTTCAAGCCATAGCCAATCTTCTAATTGTGAACATTATGCAACAAAAAAACCTCCGTAGAGCCGGAAGCCCGGCCCACAGAGGCAGAAAAACAGCACGAATACTGAAATTATAGAGATTAGTATTTCAACTCAGGGTACAGCGGATATTGATCTGTCAGCTCAGCTACTTGGCGACCAGCTTCAGTCAAGACCGCTTCATCCTTCGGATTCTTAAGCACATTCGCAATGATGCGGCCAATAACACTCATCGCCTTCTCATCCATGCCACGGGAAGTAACCGCAGGTGTACCCAGACGGATACCGCTAGTTACAAATGGGCTGGTAGGGTCGAACGGAATGGCGTTCTTGTTCACGGTAATACCAATGGAATCCAGTACTTTTTCCGCTTCTTTACCGGTAACGCCCAGGTTACGAGTATCAATCAGCATCAAGTGGTTGTCTGTTCCACCAGAAATAATGTTAATACCTTCACCAAGCAACGTCTCGGACAGCACCTTAGCATTCTTGATTACATTCTCGGCATAAGTTTTAAAGGATGGCTGCAACGCTTCACCAAAAGCAACGGCCTTGGAAGCAATCACATGCATCAGTGGTCCACCTTGCGTACCTGGGAATACAGCCTTATCAATCGCAGCAGCCCAAGGTTGCTTACAGATGATCAAGCCACCGCGTGGTCCACGCAGCGTTTTGTGTGTTGTAGTTGTTACAAAGTGAGCATGTGGCACTGGGTTCGGGTGCAGACCAGCAGCAACCAGACCTGCGATGTGGGCCATATCTACCATGAACAGTGCGCCAACATCATTGGCAATGGCAGCAAGTTTTTCAAAATCAATGGTACGCGGATAAGCACTCGCACCAGCTACGATCAATTTAGGACGGTGTTTGAAGGCTGCCTTGCGCACTTCATCATAATCAATAAGGAAAGTATCCTCTTGCACACCATAAGCCACGAAGTTATAGAGCAAGCCGGAAGCATTAACCGGACTACCGTGCGTCAAGTGACCACCATGAGCCAGGTTCATACCAAGTACAGTGTCGCCAGGTTTCAGGGCTGCCAAATAAACGGCCATGTTTGCTTGTGCGCCAGAGTGTGGCTGCACGTTGACATGCTCTGCGCCAAACAGTTGCTTAGCACGGTCGCGTGCCAGATCTTCGACGATGTCTACATCTTCACAACCACCATAAAAACGCTTGCCCGGGTAGCCTTCAGCATATTTGTTGGTAAGCACCGAACCCATAGCTTCAATAACGGCTTCGCTGACGATATTCTCAGAGGCAATAAGCTCAATGTTCGCGCGCTGACGTTTCAGCTCCAATCCCATCGCTTCCAGTACTGCCGGGTCACTCTTACGCAATTGTTCCATGTTCTTAGTTCCTCCCTGGTATTGTGTTTATGTTGTATTTAATGAAAACCATTAAGTTATTCGCAGAGCCGGGCTCCGCTTTGTTCCTGTGTCCGGTAGACTGCACGCTCGCCGCCGATCAAGGCAGGTCTGCTCCATGCAGCGTTCACTCTGGCTTCTCCAATATAGCGCAGGCTAGGACGAAAAGGCACGGCCACACGTCTTAAATGCATGCCGATCAGTGTCTCTCCGATATCTATGCCAGCATGAGCCTGTACGGTTTCTGCCAGCACAGGGTCTTTCATGGAGCGGTAGGCAGCAGCAGCCATAGAACCTCCTGCGCCGGGAATCGGCACAGCTGCAACCTCCTGCAACCCTAACCCATCCAGCAAAGAGCGTTCCATAACCAATGCGCGATTCAAATGTTCACAGCATTGATACACCGGATGGAATCCGAGTTCATCAGCGACCTGAGTAATGCCTTCAAGCAGTTGCTCTGCCACAGCCAGCGCTCCACCAGTCCCGATTCGGGCACCGGCCACTTCACTGGTGCTGACTCCTACGACAAGAATTTTGCCGGGACCCAGCTTCCCTGCTGCTGCAAGCTCTCGAACTACAGTAGCCGTAGCCTCAGACAGTAAGATTGCACTGTCAGATGGGGAATCTTCTTTCCCGCCAGTTCCTGCCGGGATAGTCGCGCGTTCTTCCCAAGACTTCTGCTTCACCACTTCATCCATTGCTCTACCTCCTAAAATGTTATGACGCAACTCTCATCATCACCACTTTCGCTGCAGGGACAGATACGGCTGTACCTCTCCAGGAGGCGAAAGTTCAAAACTTTCGGAGGCTGGCAGATACTCTTGATTACGCTATACATCACCCATATCTGTAAGTAAGAAATATTTGGAATTATCTAACAGTCAGATAATTCCAAATATTTCAAACAAAAAAGAGCAGTCCGCAGGTAGCTGCGGATTTGCTCTTTTGCCCAGGCGACCGGCCGTTTATTCCGATGCTCCATCGTGGTTTGATCCACAGTTGTCGCCAGTTACACCGGAACCGATATTTCTTACATCTTAAAGCAAAGAGAGCCGAAAATCAACCATCTTTACAAACGCCGTGCTGACTCCAGCTTATCCAGCAGGCTATACAGCGCCTTGCGGATCTCAGCAGCTGTCAGCTCATAATCATCACGGGTGCCGCCAAAGGGATCGGAGATGTCAAAGCTCGGAATGCGTTGCCGAATCTCGATGATCCGCTGCAGTGCAGCCGCATCCGGTTCTCCTCCAAGAGCAATGCTCATTTCTGCTTCGGCGTAGAGACTATCCAGCTCCTGGATATCTTCAGCGACCTCCGCTTCATCATGTACATATTCTTTGAGCGTATATGTCTTCGCCACGGCATCCGGGAAAAATTGTAGCAAATGCCGCTTGTGACTGCCTGTCAGTGTTAGCACAAGATCCGCCCAGGCCACCTGTTGACCTGTAAGCTGTGAGGATTGAATTGAATCATGAACGCCTTCATCGCGCAGAATCGCCGCGGTATGTCTGGATATAGATGTGCCTGAAATGGCGGATACCCCTGCAGACCGCACCTCCAGCTCCATTCCGCGCTCCTTGGCGTACTTCCGCAGAAGCCCTTCTGCCATGGGACTGCGGCATGTATTGCCGGTGCAGACGAATAAAATATGCAGCATGTTTATCCACCTCCCATAAAATATTTAAATTCATCCCGCCATAGTTTGGTCTGCACAAATTACTTGACTGTACAGGAACTATGGACAGAAACGCATAATTGAAATAGAACAATCCCGATGCCGTTATTGTATCAGAAGATGAACAGCAAGCCAAACCCCAGCAGGATCGCCCCGCCAATCGCCTCGCCGTAAGACCCAAGCCCACGACTGACGTGGCGCCCTAACAGCAAACCTGTAATCGACATCAGCCCTCCGCAGACACCAAAAGCTAGTATCGTCAGCAGAATACTGTCCACGAACATCCCTAAAGATACGCCTACCGAAAAAGAATCTACACTGACACTGAGCGATATCAATAGCATCCCCCAGAAGGTGCGATGATCCCATACTCTCGGACTGTCATCGCCCGAGTGAAAGGAATTGAAGATCATATGCCCGCCCAGAAGGAGCAGCAATCCTCCGGCAACATAGGTGGTAACCTGTCCCAATAAATGCCCGACGTAGCTCCCTGTCACCAGACCGAGCAGAGGCATGAGCACATGAAAAAAGGCAATCAGCAGGCTGAGCTGCAGAATATGCAGCAGACGAATACCTTTCATCCCGATCCCTACTCCAAGGGAGAAAGCATCCATTCCCAGCGCAATTGCCATAATAGCAATCGTTACAACCTGTCCCCAACCGGCATATACCTCTCCTAAGCCCATGGTCATACCCCCAAAGTCGCAAATATCTTGTACAACCACAATATGCGGACAAGAAGGTAAACATGACTTTAGGGGAAAAGGGGGTGTATCTGCGGGAGATTATCGGGCCGCGATAACAGTTCCGCCGGCGGCTTTCATGAGCCGGTTCATAATGGCAGCGCCGAGGCCGGTCTCCGGACAAGCCTCGGCCAGAATGTAGGTCGCTCCCGCTTCATCAAAGCGCCGCAGCGCGGCATATAGGGAGCGGGCCCCTTCCTCCGGCGAGTGAATCGAGCCGAGAGATACCACGCAGGCAGCAGGAGAGGCGGGATAGAGCGCGGCATGCTCCTCGAAGAGGAGCAGCCCCGTAATCCCGCCGTCACGCTGCGCCGCCTGCAGCAGCTCTGCCGCAGTCTTCGCCACGGCTTGCGGCGAAGACCCGCGCACAACGCCGAGCCAGCCGCGCGGCGCGTAGTGCGTGTACTTCATGCCCGGCGCTCGCGGAGCCGGGCCAGTGTCTTCGCCCGCGCTGTCGCCAGCGGGCGAACGGACAGCCGAGGCCGCAGGCGAAGCTGCGGTCTCGGCTGCATGGGCGGGCGCGGTATCCACAGCGCCCGCGCCGGCCACCGCCTCCAGCTGCTCGGCGGTAATTCCGCCGGGTCGCAGCACGGCCACCGTGCCGTCCGGCAAGACCTGTACCACCGTCGATTCCAGTCCGACGCCGGCGGCACCGCCATCGACGACCGCGTCGATGAACCCGTTCAAGTCTTCCATAACATGTGAAGCCAGTGTCGGACTCGGCCGGCCCGAACGATTGGCACTGGGTGCCGCTACCGGACAGCCGGCTTCACGCAGCAGTGAAAGTGCCACCGGATGATCGGGAATACGAACGCCAACGGTATCCAGACCCGCTGTCACCCTTGGAGACAGCACGCCAGTCCGGACAGGAAGCACGAGCGTTAGCGGACCAGGCCAGAAGGCTTCCATCAGCGCCGCCGCTGTCGGATGAATCTCTTCTACCAATTCATCCAGCGCCTTCTGATCCGCAATATGAACAATTAGCGGATTGTCGGACGGACGCCCCTTTGCCCCGAACACCGCTTCTACCGCCGTTGTATTCCGGGCGTCAGCCCCGAGACCGTACACGGTTTCCGTAGGAAACGCTACGGTTCCGCCCTCCCGTAGAAGGGCTGCTGCTGCGGTAATCGCGGCGTGATCTTCTTCTTTTTCCATAAGCGAAGCCCCTGCCGTCTCATCCAGCAAGTGAAGCTTCAAGTACGTTGTGTTCTCTATATTTCCTGTCTGCCGCGGAAGGGCAAACTTGGTCTCGATGTTCTTTTCCATCCATATCACAAGCTTTCCAAAGAGTAGATTAATGATTACAAACAGAGCACTTTCATAGAAACAGGCAAAGTCAGCCGTTTCTAAATATTTCAAAAAAACGACCCCACCCTGTGGAGCCGTAACGCTCAGCTTTTAAAATACTACCATATCACCCCTCAGGACCACAATCCGCTAACCCAGTTCCACAGATTCTGCAGCAGTTCCCAAACGAAGAATTTCACCTCAGGCGTTTTTCCGGACTCGGCACTTGGATCTGTACTCACTCCGTCTCCTTGCGCCGCCTTTTCACCTTGAGCTTTGATTACGGTCTTGCCTTCCGATCCGGCAGCAGATACAGTCTTCGCCTTGGCAGCAGCTGGGGCTGCGGCATCGCCGGACCCGGCATCTATGAAGCAGAGCGGCGGAAACAGGACACACCACCAGTTTTGACCCTTGCCTGCGCCCAGTGTCACACGCAGGGCTTCATAATCACCAGCCGGATACACCTTGCCCCCGTACATTTTGGTAGGGAACGGAACCACGCCGAGCTCCACATTATACGTATAATCGATGCCCCGCTGCTCCAGTTCTTGGCCCACTAAAGCGTTCAGCTCCGGCAGATGCCGCCGAATTAAGGCCCGGGCCTGTTCCAGGCTTTGCGGGTCCTCAAGGCCAGACACCCATTGGTTCATTTGAGCCACCACAGCATCACGGATTTGACGTTTAACAAGCTGATCCTGTGTCCCGTCCGAGTTAGCCAGAATCCGTAGCCGGATGGACTCCGTAGGAATAGAGGATTCAGCTACGGCCGCATCGGTTTTCTGTCCTTCCCACATCATGAGGATCACCATAAAAAAACAAATTAAAATGGCAGTATACTTAAAGGTAATACGCAGTGAATCCCCTCTGTGACCTGGATTACTATTCATATCGGCCGCCCCTCTCTCTTAACCTCTCATATTCGTCAGTATGTCCAAGAGAGAGAGAGTCCAAACCTAGTAATCTATTAAATTATACCTTTAACATTCGCGGATTGGCCGAGCCAGCCGAAGGAACAGGGAAGTCGGGCTCAGCCTCGCCTCCGTGCAAATGTACACTCATTACAATGCCCATCGCAGCCATGTTGATGAGCACTGAAGTTCCGCCATAACTGATGAAAGGGAGTGTAATCCCTGTTAGCGGCATCAATCCGATGAACGCCCCGATATTTTCAAGAATCTGATACAGCAGCATAGCTGCAACGCCAATAATGAGGAATGTACCACTTCGTTCCCGGCACTCCAGTGAGATGACGATCATTCGGTGGATAAGGATAAAAAAGAGCAGCAGGACAAACGCAGAACCCAAAAAACCGAATTCTTCAGCGATCTGCACAAAGATAGCATCCGAATATGTGTATGGAACCCTCCCGGCTTGTACGGAGTCCCCGTTCATATATCCTTCCCCGCCCATACCGCCCGAGGCGATAGCAATTTTAGCATTCTTGGTATGATAGCTTGCATCTGCTGTGGCCAAATCCGGGACAAGCCAAGGATCTAGACGTGCAATCAGATGCTTTCGTCCAATCGTCTCCCCGAGAAAATGAACGGCTTGATCATGATAGTGAATATAACTCAGCGCAAGACCCGCTCCGGTAACGACAATCAGGAGCAGGCCAATCAGCGCATGTCTGAATTTAATGTTTCCGATCCATACCAGACCGAGCATAATCACAATATAACTCAGTGCATTTCCCAGATCATTCTGCACAAGCACTAATACAAAAGGGATCAGCGTCAGCAGGCCAATGGGTATGACCCCTCTCCAGAAAGTCAGAACAGCCCCTTGCTTGCGCAACAGGAATGAGGCCAGAAACAGAATCAGTACGAGCTTAAAAAGCTCGGCAGGCTGCAGCGTCAGGTTCCCCAGCTTCAACCAGCCCTGCGCCCCGTTTTGTTCTTTGCCGATGAAGATGACCAGTACCAATAGTCCAAGGCCCAAGGCATAAATGTATTTTCCATAGCGGATAAACAATTTGTAGTCCACAAAGGCAAGCACGAAAAAAGCTATAAACCCTAAAAGATCATACTTGAGCATCTGGAGGTGAAAACCGTCCAGTTTCAAGGGACTAATCCTCCCGACTGTAACGCTGTATATAGAAAATATACTAATACTCATCAGCAAAATCAGTACAACAACAATCACAGGGTCCACTCTCTTCAATTTCTCCAGCATGGTTCAGTCTGCTCCTTATCCTCGTTCATTTTCAGCACTTATTTAGCAATGTCGTTCTATGACCAACTTACTTCCAATGAAGAACTTGCTATCCACGGAGAACTTACTATCCATGGAGAACTCACTACTATCCACGAAAAACTTGCTATCCACTTTAAGTCAGCTGTTGTCACTATGGTGAATGCTCGGACCACCGATCGCGTTGGCCCCATATTTTCTTTTATAAACTACTTCTATTCTTTTAAAAGCTCCGCAACCCCTGTCAGATCATTTGCCTTCATGCGAATGATCCACCTAATGACCTCCGAATTGTAATTAGCGGCAATTCTGTACCTTAAATCGTCTGTATCAACCGGTTGAGGGAAATTAAGTGCAATATTGTACCTTAAATCTTCCAGAATACCCTGTCCAGCGTGCTTTTTCGAAAAATAAGATACAAAAATGCCCTTATTTCCCTCATTTGCCTATATTAAAGAAAAATAAGGTACAAAAATGCTCTTAGTTGGGGGGGGGTGAACTATTTTTCACCGTTAAGAACGGTAGCTCGTACATTTATTGTAAATGATCCCTATAAAGCATACAAATTTATACATCACTCTTAAATCCACCACCCCTGCTCATAACGCAAAAAAAACCGCCGGGCACTATCTTTTCAGACAGTTCCAGCGGTTTGCAGATGTAATGATGATATGGAGTTATGCCTGCTTCGCAGGGGCTTGATAGGAATTGCCCGGATTAGGCAAATCCTCTTCTACTTCTTGGCCGTGCAAGCGCACACTCATGACTAGACCAATGCTCGCCATGTTGATGAGCAGGGAGGTTCCCCCAAAGCTGATGAACGGCAGTGTGATTCCCGTTAACGGCATCAGGCCGATGAAGGCTCCGATGTTCTCAAAGATTTGATAGAGCATCATCGCGACAATGCCGACGATCAGGAATGGCCCTCCCCTATCCCTGCTTTCCAGCGCAATCAGTATCATTCGGTGGATCAGGATAAAGTACAGTAACAATACCAGCGCGGAACCCACGAATCCAAATTCCTCGGCAATCTGCACGAAGATAGAGTCGGAATAGGTGTATGGCACACGATCCGTCTGTACGGAACTCCCTTTCATGTATCCTTCACCACTCATCCCGCCGGAAGCAATAGCCAGTTTGGCATTTTTCGTATGATAACTCGCTTTAGGTGTTGCCTTGTCAGGCACAAGCCATGGATCAAAACGTTCAATCCAGTGGGAACGACCAATATCTGTAAGGAATACCTTGATATCGTCATGATAATGGATGTAGCTCATAATTCCGGCAATTGCCGAACTTGCAATAACAATTAACCCGATCAAAGCATGTGTGAACTTGATATTCCCGATCCACAGCATCCCGAGCAGAATGACAAGATAAGCCAAGGCATTACCCAAGTCATTTTGGGTCATGACAATCAAGAAGGGAACTAATGTAAGCAAAGTCAGCGGTACGACATCACGCCAGAACAATAATTTGTTCTTTTTCTTTCGGACAAGTACAGCCGCCAAAAATAGAATGAGTACGAGCTTGAACAACTCAGCAGGCTGAAGGCTCATGCCGCCTGGCAGCGACAGCCACCCCTGCGCATTATTCTTGGTCTCGCCCATGAAGCTGACAAGCACTAGCAAGCCGATACCGCCCAAGTACACGTATAAGGCATACTTCACTAATATCCTATAATCGAGAAAAGTGATTCCGGCCAGCGCAATAAAGCCGATCACATAATACTTCAGCATTTGGATATGGTGCCCGTCAAGCTTCTCTCTCCCATGGGTGACACTGTATATGGCTGAAATGCTGACGCACATCAAAATTAACAGAACGACTATGATGACGCCATCGATTTTTTTAATTTTCTGAAGCATGTTCTGCCTCCTTGCTCTCTGCTGGCTTTCGGGTACTCATCATGTACAGAACAGCCGCCATTGTCTATTGTAAGGGACGGCTCAGTAAAAATACAAATCCTTTGCAGCCAGCGGCCCCCATTGTACCTATAACAACGGTTCTCGATCTATCTGCTTAGTCCAAGCACATGACGGGGAATCCCGGCGAGATCATCTACGGTGATGATCTCGTTCCAGTGACCCGCAGCTTTCAGGAGCGCAGCCACCTGCTCTGCCTGTCCGAAGCCAAGTTCAAAGCCAATCAGGCGCGGCGGAGCCGGGAGCAGCGGGAGCTGCTCCATCATGCGGCGGTACGGGTCCAGCCCGTCCGCGCCGCCGTCGAGCGCCGTGCGCGGCTCATGGTCGCGCACCTCGCGCTGGAGCCCGGCGATGTCGCCGCCGGGAATATACGGCGGGTTGGAGACGAGAATATCCGTCTCCATCCCCGCGAACGGCTCGAGCAGGTCGCCGAGCCGCAGGTCCACGGCCGTGCCGTGCCGCTGCGCGTTGCGCCCGGCCACGGCCAGTGCCGCCGGCGAGATGTCGCCGGCGCAGACCGCCCACGCCGGCGCTTCCGCCGCCAGCGTGACAGAGATCGCTCCGCTGCCGGCGCCGATATCGACGGCGGTCAGCGGACGTGCGGCGCCTGTGGCAGGGGCGCCGCCTTCTTGCGCGGCTCCATCCGCCGCGCGGCCCTGCTGAGCCGCTGCGCCCGGCGCAGCAGCCGGCCATAGCTCACCGGCGTACCGCAGGATCGCCTCCACGAGCAGTTCCGTCTCCGGCCGGGGAATCAGCACATCCGGTGTCACCTCGAAAGCCCGGCCGTAAAATTCCTGCTCGCCGATGATATACTGCACCGGCTCACCGGATGCACGGCGGGTAACCCCGGCCTCCCAAGCTTCCCGGACATCCGCTGGAAAAGCATCCGCCAGCGCCATGTAATACGCCGCGCCAGACAAGCCCAGCACATGCTCCAGCAGGAGCTGGGCACTGCGCTGCGGCTCGTTGCAGCCGCTACGGCTCAAAAAAGAAGAAGCCTCCGCAAAGGCTTCCCGGATGCTTTGCACGCGAGGCATGACATATACGTCGTGTTTCAAAGCATTATTCTCCTTTTTCCATCAATTCGGTCTGTTCAGCCAGCGACAATGCCGAGATGATGTCCGTGATCTCCCCGTTCATCACTTGCTCCAAACGGTGCAGTGTCAAGCCGATCCGGTGATCCGTCACCCGGCTTTGCGGGAAGTTATACGTACGAATCCGCTCACTGCGGTCACCAGTGCCGACTTTGCTTCTGCGCTCTCCGGCATACTTCGCTTCTTCCTCTTGGCGCTTCATGTCAGAGATACGAGCGCGAAGAACCTGTAGCGCCTTCTCCTTATTGGAGTTCTGCGATTTGCCGTCCTGACAGGTAGCCACGATGCCTGTTGGCACGTGAGTTACGCGAACTGCAGACTTCGTTGTATTAACGGACTGACCGCCCGCTCCACTGGAACAGAAGGTATCCACACGAATGTCCTTGTCATGGATTTCAATTTCAAAATCCTCAGCTTCTGGCATTACGGCTACCGTCGAAGTAGAGGTATGAATACGTCCGCCCGATTCTGTGGTTGGAATACGTTGTACGCGGTGCGCGCCACTTTCGTATTTCATTTTGCTATAAGCACCCCGGCCGTTAATCAGGAAGATAACTTCCTTGAATCCGCCAAGGTCATTCGCACTAACGTCCATCAGTTCGATACGCCAGCCTTGTGCATCAGCATAACGCGTGTACATCCGGTAAAGATCAGATGCAAACAGAGCCGCTTCATCTCCGCCGGCAGCGCCGCGGATTTCCACGATTACGTTCTTATCATCATTAGGGTCTTTAGGCAGCAGCAGAACGCGGATTTTCTCCTCCAGATCAGTCTGGCGCGACGACAGGTCATCGATTTCCATCTTGACCATTTCCTTCATTTCATCGTCCAGCTTCTCAGCCTGCATCATTCTGGCGGCTTCCAGCTCTTCCATTACATTTTTATATTCAGCATAAGCCTCATAAGCGGGCTGCAGATCAGATTGTTCTTTGGAATAATCCCTCAGTTTCTTACTGTCGTTTGCAACATCCGGATCACAAAGCAGTTCACTGAGTTTCTCATAGCGGTCCGCCAAGGATTGCAATCGGTCCAACAAGGGAATTCACCTCTCCTAATTCAAAGTTCAATACCTTTCAAGCATACTAAATGTCGGTAAATCAAAGATGATACACGACTTTATATTATACCACCGTTCCTCGCAGTTGGCTACACTTCACTTCGCTGAGAACCGACATGATACTAAGATATTTTCTATATAAAAAGGGGACAGCCAGGAAAAACACTACCTCCAAGCTGTCCTTTATTATAAATAGGCCTCTGCTTCCTTATACGTTGAAGCGGAAGTGCATCACGTCGCCGTCTTGCACCAGATATTCCTTACCTTCCAGACGAAGCTGTCCGCGTTCCTTGGCACCGTTCATCGAGCCTGCTGCTACCAGATCGTTATAAGCAACGACTTCCGCACGGATGAACCCGCGCTCAAAGTCGGTATGGATAACACCGGCTGCTCCTGGCGCTTTGGTTCCTTTACGGATGGTCCAAGCACGAACTTCCTGAACGCCCGCCGTGAAGTATGTGTACAGACCTAGCAAACGGTAAGCGGCTTTGATCAGACGGTTTAGCCCGGATTCTTCCAGACCCAGCTCCTCCAGGAACATCGCCTTGTCTTCGCCTTCCAGCTCAGCAATCTCCGCTTCCACCTTGGCACTGATTGGCACAACTTCCGCGTTCTCGGAAGCAGCAAAATCACGTACCTGCTGCACGTATGGATTGCTCTCCGCACTTGCCACTTCCTCTTCGCTGACATTGGCCGCATATAATACCGGCTTCTGTGTCAACAGGTGAAGATCGCGGATAATCAGACGCTCGTCCTCAGTCAATTCTACGCTGCGGACAGGTTTATCGTTATACAGAGCTTCCTTGATACGCTCCAGAAGTTCAACCTCCTGTGCGTATTTCTTGTCTCCACCCTTAATGTTCTTACGGGAACGCTCAATCCGCTTATCCACGCTCTCCAGATCGGCAAGAATCAGCTCCAGATTAATGGTCTGAATATCGCTGATCGGGTTCACCTTGCCATCGACATGCGTAACGTTCTCATCTTCGAAGCAGCGTACGACATGGACGATCGCATCCACTTCACGGATGTGAGCCAGGAACTTGTTGCCAAGCCCTTCGCCTTTACTCGCACCGCGCACGAGGCCTGCAATATCCACAAATTCAAACGCGGTTGGAACCGTTTTGTTCGGCTGAACCAGCTCGGTCAGCTTGTCCAGACGCTCATCCGGGACTTCCACCACGCCAACGTTCGGGTCAATGGTACAGAATGGGTAGTTCGCGGATTCTGCACCCGCTTGTGTGATAGCATTAAACAATGTGGATTTCCCTACGTTAGGAAGCCCGACGATCCCTGCTTTCAAAGCCATTTATATGACAACTCCTATTTTCAGTTGATTTTGGAACAGATCACCGATAAGTCGTACGATCTAAACCATTATATATTAGAACAAATGGTCCAGCAACACCGGAAATCAAGGGAAAGGACATTTGTACATCTAGTACATTCATGGTTTGGCCGCGTAGCTATGAAGCGCCCTCTTCTAGCTTCAGTTCTTTGGACATGGAGATGTCCGTAACGGTGTAGCCCATTTTCTTGTATAGTTCAAACGCCCGTGTATTTTGGCCGAAGACATGCAGGCCGATCTTGGTGACTCCCATCTTGCGTGCTTCTTCATCCAGTGCCTGCATGGTCAGTTTGCCATAACCTTTGCCCTGATAAGGCTCAAAAATGTAAATATCATAGATGAAGGCTTCCCGCCCGCCGCGGCCTTCGGTCACATTGAACCAGATATACCCGATTGACTCCTCTACATCTTCATGCACTACCGAATAAAGGTACGCACCTTCTGTATGCAGCCCGCTTGGCAGGAAGCGGGTTATCGCTTCCTGTGACAGCTTAAGGGCATTATCCGGGTCCCAAGCTCCTGATTTCACCTTTTCAGCAGCATATTCCCTGGTAGATTGGCTTAAAAAGAATTGAAAGGTCGACTCGTCCATTTGAAGAAGTTTGATCATATCATTATTCCTTCCCAAAATCAGTATTCTTGGTAATAACCTATTTTCTCAGCAAACGGGGTGTACCTCGTAGCGCGTTTAGATCAGGTGCGCCAATACCGAACATTGCAGTGCGCAGCTCCAGCTCCACCTGAGCTAAAGCATTGTCCAACGCGGTCTCCGACTCCACAGCAGGGCCAAGCAAATTGCGGCCAAAGCCCGCTAGATTAGCGCCCAGCGCCAGCGCCTTGGCGGCATCCACGCCGTGCCTTAGTCCGCCGCTCCCGATCAGGGCGCCTTGCGGAGCAGCCGCTCGGACATCCGCGATACTTTCAGCCGTAGGAATACCCCAATCGGCAAAAGCTTCTGCTGCGGCCCGCCGCACGGGATCGGTGCTACGGAACTTCTCGACCTGACTCCAGGAGGTTCCGCCTGCTCCCGCTACATCAATGAAGGCGACACCGGCATTGTACAACCGGACCGCGGTCTCGCCATCGATGCCCCAGCCCACCTCTTTGACGCCTACAGGCACGGGAAGTTCCTGGCAGAGCCTCTCAATCTTCGGCAGCAGCGCAGCAAATCCAGTGTTCCCCTCCGGCTGGAACACTTCCTGAAGGCCGTTCAGGTGCAACACCAGCCAATCTGCTCCGGCAATCTCCACCGCCCGCTGGCATTCATCCACACCGAAGCCGTACGATAGCTGAACCGCTCCAATGTTAGCAATGACCGGAATGCCGGGCGCCTTGTCCCGTACACGGAAGGTCGACGCCAGTTCGGAACGTTCCACAGCGGCCCGGACCGATCCTACACCAAGGCACCAGCCGCGCCGCTCGGCCGCTTCCGCCAGCCGGGCATTGATCGCGCCGGTAGCAGCGCTGCCCCCGGTCATGGAGCTGATCAGCAGCGGGGTGCGCAGCTTTTTGCCCAGAAATACAGTGTCCAGAGAAATGCCGTCAAAATCCAGCTCGGGGAGCGCATTATGACGGAAACGATAACGTTCAAAGCCTGTCGTAATCCCGCTGCCTCCTACCTCCTCATTAAGGCATAGGCGTACATGTTCAATTTTACGTTCTCCGGTTCTAGAATCCGGCAGCAGTGATCTGTTTCCGTCGGGCTGAAGACCGTCCCCGGAATCCGCCTTAGGGAAGCTCTGTATATTCTGTGATGTATGGTTCATGATGTCGCCCCCGTTTCTCACTCTATTTAATGGCTGTTGTCAGCCCAGACTTCTTCTTAACAGTTGGATTTATTATAACACATCCCGCTAATGGAATTTACAATAAGAGGATATGAAGTGGACAAGGGATAGCGATCCTGGTTTTCTGGAAAACTGAACCCATCTTCTTTCCTCGTCAGTGGCGGTTACGAATCTTTAGCGGCTGCTTCAGGTAGTCTTGAATGGCGGTAATAGGTGAGGTAGAATACCGGATCTAACACATCCGGGCACAGGATGTTCAGAATACTTTCAGGAGGAACATTAATGAGCCCAGGCCGCAAAGCCTCTCGCCCGCAACCGCCATCTTTCGCCAATAAGCAATCTATACTATTCGCTAAGAAACACCGAAAGCATCGCCTCTGGCTTTGGGTAGGAGGGCTTTTCACCCTTTTGATCCTTTGGCTGGCTGCCGTTATGATTTACCAGACCCACAAACCCCTGCCGCCCGGTCTTTCTTATGAAAGCCCCTCATACAAGGTTAACCAAGTACATTTTTGGTATGACTTGACCCATGCGGATGGTACGGAAAACGGCTCACAGAAGGAACAAATTCTGCCGCGCATTCTCCAGATCATCGAAGAGTCCCGGGAGTTTCTGGTGATCGACATGTTTCTCTTCAACAACTACACACATAAGGGTCAGTATTTTCCACCCGTCAGCAAAATGCTTACGGATAAGCTACTACTCCAGAAGGCCGCGTATCCCGAGATGGAGATTGTGTTTATTACTGACGAAGTTAATACAAATTACAATTCTGCTCCCAACCCTCTGCTACAAGAGATGAAAGCTGCCGGCATAACGGTAATCATGACCGATGTTGATAAACTAAGGGATTCCACACCCGTATATTCTGCCTTCTGGCGCACCTTCATTCAGTGGTTCGGGCAATCCGGCAAGGGGCGGATTCCCAATCTGATGGCCAGTAACGGTCCGAAGATCACCGCCCGCTCTTATTTGAAGCTCTTGAATGTTAAGGCCAATCACCGCAAGCTGATTATGAATGAAACAACGGCGCTGATATCCTCGGGGAATGTACATGATGCCAGTGCCTACAACTCCAATATCGCACTGGAGGTTCAGGGCCCCATTCTCGCCGATATTTTGCAGACGGAGCAAGCCGCAGCCCGTCTTTCTGGTACAGGACCCTTATTGCGCAAGGAGCCCGTATTTTCTCAAGCCAATGAGAGGAGCGCCGGGGAACCCCTTGAGGTCCGGTATCTGACAGAGGGTAAAGTCTATAAGTATACACTGGAAGCCATCTCCTCTGCCGGAAAAGGTGACACCGTATGGATGGGCATGTTCTACCTGGCTGACGACAAGATCATTAAGGCGCTGCTGGAGGCGTCAAAACGTGGCGCTACCGTCCGGTTACTGCTGGACCCCAATCAGAATGCTTTCGGCAGAGATAAAATCGGTATCCCCAATCGGCCTGTAGCCATGGATTTGAACCGCCGTTCAGATGGAAAGATCGACATCCGCTGGTACAACACGACGAAGGAGCAGTATCATGCCAAGCTGCTTTTTGTCGCCAAGGAAAATGGCAGGTCCGTCATCCTGGGTGGATCTAGCAACTTTACGGCTCGAAACCTCGATGATTACAATCTGGAGAACAACCTGTGGGTAACCTTGCAGAGGGATCAGCCGCTATACGCTGAAATGGAGGCTTATTTCACCCGCCTGTGGAATAACGACGGCGCAGATTACAGTCTCCCCCTTGATACCTACCAAAGCGGGGTCACGTGGATTAAATACATGGTGTTCCGTATACAGAAATTCATCGGGTTCACCACTTTTTAAATATATCCTGATACAAGTAGAAACGGTTTTCCGTCCGCCAAGGTACGGTATCCGTCTCAGTGAGAAATATAAGGATGATCTATAGCGTAAAACATATAAATTCTTATATTTGAATCCATTTCATAAATCCATAAGTGAACGTCTAATCATCGATATCTAGTTGTACACGGTTTAGGTTTAACTAGATATTGTACCTTTTCGGATTGAAATCCGCATTATGAAATGGATTCATTTTCAAAAAAACCACTTAGAGCACCTTACATAAGGCTGTCTAAGTGGTTTATCATTCTATCCTACAGCAGCGGGGACATCAGACGCGCCGCCGATTCCAGTATCCGTTCCATCAGGCGTTTGTTCATGAATTCCTCATGCACAATCTGTCTTGTGGAGAGCAGATCGCGCTCGAAGTCCTCGACAATCCGCGCCACACTTTCTGTCCGGATCAACAGCGCATTCACCTCGAAATTCAGATGGAAGCTGCGCATATCCATATTTGCCGTACCGATCGTGGCAATTTCCCCGTCCGTAATGAGCAGTTTGGAATGAATAAAGCCCTTCTCATACTCATAAATCTTCACACCGGATTCCAGCAGTGCCGGAAAGTAAGAATGGGATGCCAGAAACGGAATCCACTTGTCCGGTTTGGCCGGAAACAGCAGCCGCACATCCAGCCCCGACATCGCTGCAACGCGCAGTGCGGTCAGAATATCCTCATCGGGAATGAAATACGGCGAAGCAATCCATACGGATTCTTGCGCAGAGGTAATCATCGAGAAAAATAAGTTCTTGAGTGCCCGGCGTTCATTATCCGGCCCGCTGGCAATAATCTGCACCGCGCCGTCCCCAGCCATATACCGCAGCTTGGGGGACAGGTAATCCTGCTCCAGAATCTTCTCCCCCGTCGTATGCATCCAGTCCTGAAGGAAAATAATCTGCATTGTCCGTACCGCTTCACCACGTACCAGCATATGCGTATCGCGCCAGAACCCGTAAGTTTTGCTGCGGCTCAAATATTCATCGCCGACGTTAAGTCCGCCCATAAAGCCAACATCGCCGTCGATGACAACGATTTTGCGGTGATTTCGGTAATTAACCCGGCTGGAGAAAAAGGAGGTCGAGTTGCCGTAAGCCGCCACCTGCACCCCGGCATCACTCATTTCCTTCAGAAACGACTTGGAGAGCTGAATACTCCCGACTGCATCATACATGAATCGAACGGTCACGCCGGCACGCGCTTTTTCAATCAGGATCTGCTGAATGCGGGTCCCGATATGGTCTGCCCGGAAGATGTAATACTCCATGTGTATATGATGCTGCGCCTGCCTCAGCTCCAAAAGCAGGGTTCCAAAAGTCTCCTCCCCGTTGGTTAAGACCCGCGTCTCCGACGTACAAGAGATAGGCGTCCGTGCCAACCGCTGCGACAATCCCAACAGCTTCTGATGAGGCTCTGCAAATTCCGACCAATCATGGTGAGTGCGCAGCGCATCGTTCTCAATTCGCTCGTAGGCCATCATGTCAAGCTGGGCCTTTTTATCATATTTACGGCGCTTGAACACGTTCTGTCCGAACAGGAAATAAAAGATAAGTCCCACTACCGGGATCAACGCCAGTAGTAAGATCCAAGACATCGTTGTGGAAGGATTACGGTTCTCCATAGAAATGGCAAGTCCAATGGATATGACCGTCAATGTAGAGAAAATACTAATAATGGTCGTGCCGGTACTACCGAACAGACCAAAGCCGAAGTAATAAAAAGCTATAAAAGCCCCAATAATGACAATTGCCTGCAATCCTCTTCTCATATTCTACCTACCTTCTTTTTACATCACGGAAATGACACATTTATATATTACATGAATACGAGGGTTCTTCCTACAAAATCGATGCCAAATTGATAATTGCGACAAAATTGTAACCTTTGTTTGTGTAAATTTGTAATACCCAGAAAGTTATAATATAATTTTCATGACTAACCAGTCAATTTCAGAACTTATCAGTCAGAAAGGGGATTCATCGGTGGTAGACCGTACCCAGGACAAGAAGGAACAAATTATCAAAACGGCGATGCAACTGTTCGCTGTGAAAGGTTCTTCCTCCACTTCCATGCAAGAAATCGCGGAGCTAAGCAGCATGTCCAAGGGCAGCCTTTATCTCCTGTTTAAATCCAAGGAGGAGCTGGAACGCAGCATTTATATATACTGCTTCAAGATGATTCGTGACCCTCTGGTTCATGCAGAGCAGGAGACCGGGAAGACACCGCGCGAAAAACTGCGGAACCAGGTCGAAATTCTGCTTAATCATGTATACGAGCTGCGTGAGTTTTTGCAGCGCCAAATTCAGGATTTTGCCGGAAAAGGCTATTCAGATATCCCCGAATGGCTGCAAAAGAGTAATGTGGCAGTGATGGGCTGGTTCCAATCCAAAATGGAAGGCCTATACGGTAAGGAAATTTTGCCCTATACAGGCGATTTATCCATGATCGTTCACGGTATGATCAGCTCTTATGTACGCGTCCTCTTCCATCCTGAATCCTTTGTACCTACGGCTCGCATGGCGGATCATCTGATCAAGATGATGGACATCATCGCGGCCTCCCTGCTTGCAGACAAGCCCACCCCGCTCATCTCACATGCGATGGTTGTAGGGATGCTGGCTGGCCAAGAGGGGAACGTACGCAAGAACCCGCTTCAGTTGATTAAGGAAATGAAAGACCTGCTCGGTGTCATCCCTCTAAAGACCAGACAACAGAAAGATGCCGCGGATTCACTTGCCATTCTGGAAGGGGAGATGCTCGTTTCCCACCCGCGGAGAGCCATTATTCTAGGGATGCTGTTCAACCTGCAAGCCTGTCCCGAACTTGCCGAGCCCCTGAAGGAATTAAGAAAGTTATTATCGTCTTACATGCATAACCAAGAGGAGCTGAATTGTACGCCATGAAAAGTTTGATTAATTTTTCCCTGAAAAACAAATTTGCGATTTGGCTTCTGACGATCATCATCGTCTTTGCCGGTCTGTACAGCGGACTGACCATGAAGCAGGAGACCCTGCCGAATATCAGTATTCCCTACCTGAGTATCACAACGATTTATCCAGGCGCTGCGCCAGAAGGGGTTGTGAATGATGTCAGCAAACCCTTAGAACAGAAGCTGCGCAACGTGGATGGTGTCAAAACGCTGACCTCCACCTCCCTGGAGAATGCCTCCAGCATTTTCATTGAATTTAATTACGGCACCAACCTGGACAATGCGACAGCAGCCGTCCGCGAAGCATTGAATGAAGTCGTCCTGCCGGACAATGTGCAGAAGCCGAGAATTTCCCGCTTCAGTCTCAGCTCTCTTCCTGTCGTCTCCCTCAGCCTTGCCGGTGATGGCTCCAAGCCGCTTGAAGAATTGACCAGCATTGCGGAGAACGACATCCGTCCAGCACTGGAAGACCTCGAAGGCGTAGCGTCCGTACAAATCGCCGGACAGTACGTCAAGGAAGTCTCCCTGAAATTTAATCAAGATAAGCTGAAGCAATATGGACTGACCGAAGATACGGTAAAAGGCATCGTTCAAGGGTCTTCCTTGCGTGTGCCACTCGGCCTGTTCGAAATGGAAGCATCGCAGAAAGCCGTCGTTGTCGACGGAAATGTCACAACCATTGATGACTTGAAAAATGTTGCTATCCCTGTAATGCCGAGCGGTGCTGGCGCAGCCGGCGGGGCTCCAGCCGGAGTACCAGGCGGCGGCGCAGCTCCAGGAGCTGCTGGTGGTGCGGCCGCAGGAGGTGCTGCAAACAACGGTGGAGCCGGAGCGAATGCCGCAGCCGGAGCGGCCCTCGGAGCAGGACTTCCTACCGTCAAACTTGGCGAATTGGCAGATATTGAAGTTGTAGGCCGTTCTGAATCCATCTCCCGTACTAACGGGAAGGAATCCATTGGTATTCAGATAGTCAAAGCCAATGATGCCAACACCGTTGAAGTAGTCAACAATGTCAAGAAGAAGACCGAAGAGCTGAAAGAACAGTTCAAGGGTCTCGATCTGACGGTTCTGCTCGACCAAGGTAAGCCGATCGAGGATTCAGTAAGTACCATGTTATCCAAGGCTGCTTTTGGTGCCTTGTTCGCGGTCATCATTATTCTGATCTTCCTGCGGAATATCCGCTCAACGATTATCTCGATCATCTCCATCCCGCTCTCACTGCTGATTGCAGTTCTGTGCCTGCGTCAGATGGATATTACCCTGAATATGATGACACTCGGCGCGATGACCGTAGCCATTGGACGGGTCGTGGATGACTCCATTGTCGTCATTGAGAACATCTACAGGCGCTTATCGCTCTCAGGCGAGAAGCTGCGCGGCAGAGAGTTAATTAGCGCGGCAACACGCGAAATGTTCGTGCCGATTATGTCGTCCACTATTGTTACGATTGCCGTGTTCCTGCCGCTTGCATTTGTCAGCGGAATGGTCGGCGAATTGTTCCTGCCATTTGCCCTGACTATGGTCTTCGCCCTGCTGGCTTCACTCGTTGTAGCCATCACGCTTGTACCGGCAATGGCGCACTCACTGTTCCGTAACGGTCTGAAAAAGAAGAACGATAATCACGATAAACCGGACAGATTGTCTGCCTGGTATCAAAAAGTGCTGGATTGGTGCTTGTCCCACAAGCTAGTCACTTTTGGTGTTGCCGTTATTCTCCTGGTAGGTAGCTTGTTCCTGATCAAGCCGATCGGTGTCAGCTTCATGCCATCCCAGGAAGAGAAGAACGTTACGTTGACCTATTCGCCTAAAGCAGGACAGCGTCTGGAGGATGTGCAGGCGCAAGGCCTGAAAGCAGAGAAATATATTTTGGCACAGAGTCATGTAGATAAGATGCAGTATTCCATCGGCGGAAGCAGCCCGTTCAGCTTGGGCGGTTCTGGCGGCAAGTCGGGACTATTCTATGTTGCTTACGACAGTAATACACCTGACTTTGAAGCCGTGAAAGAGAAACTGATCGAAGGACTCACCAAAGAAGTTCCAGAAGGAGTCTGGGGCGATATGTCCGGTATGGCCGGTGGCGGCCTTGGCGGCAGTACGCTGACGGTGAATATTTTCGGAGATAATCTGGATCAACTGAAGCCTGTAGCCGATGAAATTGCCGGAATTGTACAGAAGGACACCGCCAACTTCAAGGATGGCAAAACAAGCCTATCTGCAGCCTATGATCAATACACCATCGTTGCGGATCAGCAAAAACTTAGCTCACTGGGTCTTACAGCCGGACAAATCGCTATGAAGCTCAGTCCAGCTGGCGCACGTCCGGTTCTGACCGAGGTCAAGCTGGATGGCAAAAACTATAATGTCTATATTGAGACTGAAAAAGATACGTATACCAGCATTAATGAGATGGAGGATGCGCTTCTCACCTCGCCGCTTGGCATCACCGTGCCGATTAAAGATGTAGCCAAGGTAGAGAAAGGTTCTTCACCGGACTCGATCACTCGTATGGATGGCAAAATGAAAGTGGATGTTACAGCAGATATCATCGCTACTGACGTTAACGCCGCTTCCAATAGTGTGAAGACCAAAATCGAAGCTCTTAACCTGCCGGATGGCGTAACCGTTACGTTCGGTGGTGTTACGGAACAGATCAATGACACCTTCGGACAACTCGGTATCGCTATGGCTGCTGCAATCGCCATCGTATACTTCGTACTGGTGGTTACCTTTGGCGGCGGACTTGCTCCATTCGCCATTCTCTTCTCGCTTCCGTTCACTGTCATCGGAGCGCTGGTTGCCCTGCTATTAGCCAAGGAGACCTTGAACGTCTCCGCTCTGATGGGTGGTCTGATGCTGATCGGTATCGTCGTCACCAACGCGATCGTACTGATCGACCGTGTTATTCATAAAGAAAAAGAAGGACTTACCACCCGAGCAGCCCTGCTGGAAGCAGGAGGAACGCGTCTGCGTCCAATCCTGATGACGGCACTCGCTACCATCGGCGCATTGCTGCCGCTCGTGAGCGGGCTCGAAAACAGCGCCGGCATCATTTCCAAGGGCCTCGGCGTCACAGTTATCGGTGGTCTCATCAGTTCCACACTCCTGACACTCGTGGTAGTACCGGTAGTGTACGAATTCCTGATGAAATTCCGCAGAAAGACTGTGGAAGAATAAAGCTTAATCTTTCACTCGCTATATTCGCATCGGAAGCACAGGCTGTCGCCAGATTCCAACCGCTAGGAGCGGTTTATAAAGAAGAAATCTGGCGACAATAGCGACCGAAAGTCCAAACATTCCATCGTAGTGACGACTGAGCCTTATGTTCGATCTTGAGTTCGTCTTATATTGCAAGAAGCTTTTACTTGTAAAACGATTGGATGATCCAAGAGGCCCCTCCGTGTATGGAGGGGCCTCTTGGCATGTTATTAGGGAATATTCCAGTGCAAAAGGTCAAGAGTAATGGGGTTACGGCATCTTGTGTCAGGGGATTTTCGAACAGTACAATGAAGCTATGAATGCCCATAGAGAGGAAGACCTAACATGATTACAACCGTCACGCTGAATGCGGCTGTCGATAAAATCTATACTGTCCCGGGATTCCAAGTAAATGAAGTCCACCGGATCACCGATTCTCTAACCCTACCCGGCGGCAAAGGCGTCAATGCCGCACGGGTGTTACACCAGTTAGGGACAGAGGTAATCGCTTCGGGATTTATAGCCGGATATACCGGTGAGCATCTGCTCGCTGGTCTGGCTGAAGAAGGCGTTGACGCCGACTTCGTCAAAGTCTCAAAGGGGGAGACACGGCTAGCCTTGACCGTGCTCGACTCTGCTTCTGCTACCCAGACGGAGCTGATTGAGTCTGGGCCGGTCATCACCGGGGAGGACCTTTCAGCCCTGCGCAGCAGGCTGGAGAAGCTGGCCCGCCGTTCCCGGTGGGTATTGCTCTCGGGCAGCCTGCCCCCAGGCTGCCCCCCTTGGCTCTATGCAGAGCTGGCGGATATCGCCCATCACGGCGGTGCCAAGGTGATGCTGGACGCCAGCGGCGAGGCTCTGCGCCTCGGTCTGCAAGGCCGACCCGAGCTCGTGAAGCCCAACGAGCACGAAGCCGCAGAGCTGGCCGGTCTGGCGGACACCGGCAGCGAAGACACCGCTCGGCAGGCGCTGGAAGCGCTGCTGGAGCTTGGGGCGCGTGACGCTGTCGTCACGCTGGGCTCCCGCGGCGCTGTTGCCGCCGCGGACGGGCAGCGTTACCGCGTAACGCTGCCGCAGATCACTGCCGTGAGCCCGCTCGGCAGTGGGGATGCCACGGCCGCCGGCCTGCTGGCGTCGGCTGTGGCTGGGGGTGACTGGCCGGCGCGGCTGACGCTCGGCGCGGCCTGTGGCACGGCAGCGGCTATGCAGCGTGCAGCCGGGTTCGTGAACCCCGGCGATGTGGCAGCCATTGCCGCCGGGGTTACCGTCAGCGTGCTGCCCCGGGGGTAACACGGGGCAGCACGCTGACTTGCAAGCACAGCGGGCGTCTCCAAGTCGACGCCCGCTTTGTACTATAAGAGCAGCTTAACGTTGCTCTTATAGTACAAGAAACCTGCCTTGCGCTCCCCTTGAAGCACAACAATTCTTGCCTCTCACTGCCTTTGAAACACACAGAGGCCAGCCTGACGCTTCTTTTAAAGTAAACAAAACTGGTGTCACTGCTTTTGAAGCACATAAAAGCACACAAAAAAGCCCGGTTGCCCGGGCTTTTCTTACGACATAGAGGTAGCGCTTGTCTCCAGCGAAGCCTTCCAGGCTCGCAGCATTTGCAGATCTTGCGGCAAAAACTCCTCTAGCATGTGACTCAAGCCGAGGTACAACTTGCTCTCCGTCAAGGAATTAAGACGTTCGCAGAACTTCGGGGTCCATCTCAACAGATGCTCTTCCAGAAAAGCCTCCTGAATCTCCAGCAGCTCCATGGCACTTCTAACTGTGAAGCAGTTATATAGCATCCGTTCATGCATCACCGCCATGAATTCCAGTTCAATAGCAATATGATCATCGGCTTCTTCACCGCATTTCTTGAATACGACTCCCGCCGAGGCATATACATCGGACAAGACATTGCAGAATTCTTTGGCCCGACCCCGGTTAGCTGCTTCACGTGCAGCCCGTTCATTCATCAACCGGGTGTATTCCTGCGTCTCCTGCTTGCAGATCTGCGGCAACTTGCCGGGTTCCAGACTGCAGAGGTAACGCTTCAGTTCGCGGCCGCCTTCGGTCATCTCTGCAGCAACGTTCATTTGGCGTTTGCCGCACCACTGGGCCACCAGCGAAAGGGATGGCTTTCTTCCGAAGAAATCCACCAGCAATTGATATATTAATCCTCGACTTTCCAGCCAACGGGTGTAAGCTTCCGGCACAACAAGCGATGAAGCGGATTGTAAGGTCATTTGACAAATCCTCCCCTATTGTTATTCCCGGGTACCGCGGCAAGGAATAGCCGCTCGGCATCTTCCGGTATCCTAGCTGTGATCTTGGAAAAAGGATGCAATGTTCCTTCTATATCTAAATTATATCTGAACCATAAAACGCTTTCGGTGAGCATTCTATGTCCATTCCCTTCATTTGTCGCAGATCTGTCAAATTCAGCAGCAAATCGGCAGGCGCTTGGGAATCATCAGATTTCTCTATCTCCACGGAGTACCCTATCGAGTATAAATCTCCTCCTCTGCAACCTGTGCTGCAACTATTGTATGCCTGCGGAAGACAAGCAATTCCAGTGACCTAAAAGGGATAAATATCTAGGATAACTATCCAGGAGAAGTGTAAACCAATCGTTGCCGCTGAGTACTTCTCAATGGCCCTCTATTCCGTCTTCACTTTCCAGTCCATATATTCCACAACTGCATCCCCATATAAATCGCAATTCCCCAGATCAGCAGCGCAGATGCCCTGTTCAAGACACGCAGAATGCGGCCCGAGGGGTCCGCTTGTCCGACCAGCCGCCCGGCAATGGCAATTCCAATGAACCACAACCACGAGACTGCAGCCGTCGCACCGGCAAATACCCACCGTTCGCCACTGCCATATTGCAGGGAACTGGTTCCGATGACACCTACAGTATCCAGCAGTGCATGGGGATTAAGCAGGGACACCGACAAGGCATAGGCTACCTGCCCCTTCCAAGGCAATACTTTCACCTCGCCTTGTGCCGGGGTGCTGCCCCAGATGTTCCAGCCCATATAAGCCAGGAAAATCAATCCTACGCTATAAATTACAGGTGTTACCCAGTCCACGGACATAACAACCAGCGAAACTCCACCGACAGCAGCACCAATCAGCAGCGTATCACATAGGGCAGCGGTCAGCACTACCGGCAGCACTCCGCGAAATCGCGAATGCAGCGAACCTTGATTAAAGACGAATATATTCTGTACCCCCAGCGGCAAAATAAGTCCAAACGCCAATATGATTCCATGTATAACCGCTTCAAGCATTTGTAAGAACCCTCCTGATAATTTCTTTATGATGAGAAAATCTTTGGTGAACAGCATAACTGCGCCCCATTGATAGTACCTTCCCGCCTCATAACCGTAACCATCCAAATTCCAGATCAATACCCAACCAAGATACAGCAAAACTGCCCGTCCATGATATACTCAACACAGAATGAGCCGCCAGAGCGGTCCTAAACGATACTGATTTTATATAAAGGAGTTCTGCCGTGAAGCCTACTTCCAAGCAAGCTGCTTTTTCTTCTCCTACATCAAAAGATAGTATAGACCCATTGGACGCTCTTAACGCCGTATCAGCATCAAGGACAACCACTCCCGGTGGCACTGGTGAATGGCGACCAGACGCAACCTCCGCGCTGCCGCTTCATGCCCAGATATCGGATTATTTTATCGGCAAAATCAGAAGCGGGGCCTGGGCCCCCGGCATGCGACTGGCTCCGCAACGGGAGCTGTGCCGACAACTCGGCGTCAACCGTAGCACCCTTGTAACCGCATTGGGGCAACTGACAGCATTGGGGCTGATTGAGGGGAAAAGAGGCGGTGGAACCCGAGTTGCCACCCCCTCTGCCGAGCGTGATGGTTCCGGTGTTAAACAGGAATCCACCAGCTTCGACGGACAGGTCCGGGCGGGCAATTGGAATGATTATGTGGAAGAAGGCATTCACTATCCCAACCTGCCAACGATTCAGGCTATTAACCGGCTGGAGTATGAGCGAGGACTAATCCGCCTTGGCACAGGTGAACCTGCCCCGGAGCTGCTGCCTGGCCAGGTTATGCAGGAGATTCTCGCCGGGCTTTCGCGCGAGCCACTGTTGCCGCTGTCCTACGAAGAGCCGCTTGGCAGCCTGGAACTGCGGACAGCTCTTAGCAACAAGCTATCTGCATCCGGTATTCGTACTTCCCCCGCCTCCATCCTGATTACTTCAGGGGCGCTGCAAGGACTGCAGCTTATTGCCATGGGGCTGCTGCCCCGCGGCGCGGCCATCCTGCTGGAGAAACCGTCCTACCTTTACTCCATTCATGCCTTCCAGTCCGCAGGCGTGAAGTTTAGTGGTCTGCCAATGGATGATCGCGGGCTAATGACAGACAATATAGCGCAAGAGGCTTACCGGACCAAAGCAGCTATGTTGTATACAATTCCAACTTTTCATAATCCTACGGGCATTCTGATGGATGAAGAGCGGCGGAATGCGTTGATGGCCACTACAGGCGCCCTTGGCCTGCCAATCCTCGAAGATGGGGCTTACCAGGAACTGTGGCTGGATATGCCCCCGCCTCCGCCACTGAAAGCCCTGGATCTTGAGGGACGGGTCCTCCACCTCGGGACCCTGTCCAAAGCCGCCAGCCCCGGCCTGCGCATCGGCTGGATTGTTGGCCCGGAAGCGGTCATCTCACGACTGGCCGATATTAAGATGCAAAGCGACTACGGTGCAAGCTCTCTGTCTCAGCTTGCCGCGGCTAGATGGCTGAGCGGTGGTTATCATGAAGCACATGCCAATGTCTTGCGTCAGAAGCTGCGAATGCGAAGAGACGCGGTGCTGGAGATGCTCCAAGTCCACTTCAGCGAGCTGGCCACCTGGAATATACCTGCAGGTGGTTTCTATATCTGGTTGTCGCTCCGTCAGCCATTGCCCCTGCGCAAGCTGTTCAAAGCAGCACTGCAGTCCAGCCTCCTGCTCAATACCGGCGATCTGTATGACCGTGGGGACAACCGTCATCTGCGGCTCTCCTACGCCTACGCCTCAATCGCAGAGCTGGAAACTGGCCTGCCAATTTTAGCCGGGATAATCCGCAATTTGCAGCGGCATTCCTAGAGCAGAATATCGTAGCCCCCGCTCTCTTCCCCTGTTGCTCTTCCGCAGCTTAGCAGCGTCACTATCTCTAGACCAGCATTTGAAGATCAAAAACGCCGCTTTCCCTAGCCAACAGGGAAAGCGGCGTTTGCTTTTTATTCCGTCGGATACAATACCGACTGTATTAAATGGACAATGCGTCAAGCAATCTGTAGATCGCCGTTGCGGCTTCACCACGGGTTGCTGTGCGCTCCGGACGGAAGGTTTGATCCTCGAACCCGCCCAGAATGCCTGCCGCAGCCCCGGTCTCAATGGACGCAGCCGCCCATTGCGGGATTGCGGAACGATCCGTAAACGTGATGCTGTCGCTAGTCTTCTTATGTGGCGCGCTGTTCAGTGCGTTCGCAAGCATTACCGACATTTCAGCGCGAGAGATGACCTCAGAGCCTTTGAAGATCGTCTTGTCACCGACTTCATAACCACGGATGATTCCGGCTTCTACAGCAGCCGCAATATCTCCTGCAGCCCAAGCCGGGATGGCCTCCTGATCTGCAAAGCTTGCAGCATTGCCGGAAGACTGCAGTCCCAAAGCTCTGGCAATGAGGGTAGCGAATTGAGTCCGGGTTACCTTCTCATCCGGACGGAAGCTATGATCGTCGAAACCTTTCATGACTTCCATACCAATCAGACGGTCCGTATAGGCCTCAGCCCAATGATTGTTCAAGTCGGTCATCGGCAGGGCTTGGTAGTTGAACACGGCATAAGTGGAGAAATGATTAATGCTAGCAGTAACGTTGCCATTAGCATTGTCAGTTCCACCTACATAAATCCACTTGTTACGCTGCTCACTGTAATAATAGACGGCAGCCTTATGGCCTGAAGTAATTTTGTTCTTATCATAAACCAGTGTCAATTCGACCGGTTTATTGAGCAGACCAGCATTAGTACTGGTAATCTCTACGCCCGAGCTAGCAGCTGTCAGAGTTCCGCCAGTAGGAAGTGCTACCGGCTTCAGCGCCACTTTACTGTCTGCAGTCAGTGCTCCTGCAGGAATCTTGAGATCGGCTGCATCTTTAAGACTGGCAGCCCCTCCCTGCAACGCATTGACTTGCAGCTCCACTGCTTCAGTGGATGGCTTCGTTGTATTCCCTGGAGTTGGGGAAGGGGTAGGCGTAACTGTCGGAGCCGGGGTAGGGGTCCCGCCATTGCCGTTTCCGCTATTCCCGTTACCCGAATTACCGTTGTCGTTTCCGTTATTCCCGCTGCCCGAGCGAGATACGTTTACCGTACGTACGACTTCCACAGCATTATTGCCAGCCAAATCTTTGGCATTATATTGCAGCTTGTAAGTGCCTGGCGTTCCGGTATCCACTGAACCGCTAACTACGATAGAGCCTGCAATTCCTAGTTTGTCCGTAACCTCCGCACCTGGATCGACAAAGCTGTCGCCTTGAGTCAACGATATCGTGCTACTGCCCTTCAGCGTGATCACTGGCGCTGTGCGGTCAATATTCACAGCAAGCGGCAGTACAGCTGTATTGCCGAGCGAATCCGTAGCCCGGAACTCCAGCTTATGCTGGCCTTCGGCTGTGATCTTCAGCGAATGATCGCTCTCGTAAGGCTGGAATTCTCCGCTTCCATCCAGGGACACCTGCAGGGAAACCGTAGTGCCTGGAACATAAACGCTGGCAATTACACTCACATTTGCATCTTGATTAATCCAGGCACCGCTTGGCTGTACGACTCCATCTGCAGACTGGATCACCCCGGAAAGCTCAAGTGGTGTAATGCTGTCGTCACCGCTAAGATTGACTTCAAAGGTCTTCACTTCAGAAGCATTTCCGCGCAAGATTGTTGCCGTCAAGGTAATGGATGTATCCTTTTTCGGACGGAAAGCCAGCTTGCCTTCCTTGGTCATCAGGACTGGATTAGAGCTTTCCCAGACGATGCTTGTCCCCTGCACACCAGCAGCAGGCAGATACAAGTCACTCTTCACGGCGCTAAGATCGCCCAGTGTCAGCTTTTCTTTGGCCAACTGTACAGCTTCTCCATCTGTATATTCCTTAGCTTTTACTGTCACCTCGAACGTCTTCACAGTGCTCTGTGTACCGCGGCTAACTGTCGCTTTGAGCGATACCACCGCATCCGGTTGTCCGGCAGCAGGACGGGTAATATAGCCAGTTCCGTCAGCGACGCGAATCACCTCGGCATTTGTACTCTCCCATTGAACCTTGGCACCATGCTGGCCTTCGGCTGGCAGCTTCAGGTCTGCAATAACTCCGTTAGTACCATCGAGTTTAAGCGCTGCTGCCGTATCTTCCACTGCCTGCTGGTCGGTGTATGGCTCTACGTTCACAAACACCGGATTGGAGTAAAACCAAAGATCGCCGTAGTTGCGGCTGTTGATTTCCTGGAAGCGAGTAGCATTATCCGCGGTGTTATTCTTTACATCCAGTAAAGGTTCGCCGTCTTTCGTCTCTCCCGGTACGTTAAGCCCGAGGTTGGTCCCTCTAAGCCGGTAATACCGGCTCTTGTCTGCCGCTCCCGGCTTGTAAGTAATCACGTTGTAGCCTTCAGCATCCGTAGTCCAGTCTGCACTAGTGAACCGAGCCACGACTTTAGTGGTATCATTCGTTGGATTGGAATAATCAGGAGTACCCGGCTGAACCTTGCCGCCGACTTCACCGGAGATCAGATCGACATGATCCACGGAGACAGCGTCACCGTTGTTGTTCTTCGCAGGACTCTTGAAACGGATGGTAACCTCGACATTGTCGCCCTGCTTAACCGCAAGTTCCCCGCCCATTGCTTCCTCACGCCCGTCACCGGATGCCTTGAAATCCAGCGCGTTGATCAGATCACCGAAGACGGAGAAAGATTTACCTGAGCGCATACCGTCAACGATATTCTGAACGCTTGAACCATTGACCCAGGTATAGTTCTTGGAATATTCCCCCGGCCAGTATCCGCTAGAATATTTGTTATCCTTGCTGGTCTTGAAATGGAAGTCGGAATTGGCGAAGTTCCAGAATCTGCGGCCCTCGCCAAGCAGTGCATCCCAGAAGCCACCAACTTTGGCTACTTTCACGTCTGTTCCGCCGTATACTTCAGCTGTTTCCCCCCGGTCAGGAGACATCTGGTTGCCCAGCATCCCTTCGAAACCGAAAGCCACATGCGGATCAATATTGTTGAAGTCGCGGACATCCTCAATTTTCAGCTCAGAGCTTCCGCCATTTTTACGCGAAGGGTGGTTAATCAGCATATAGCTCTCCGGATAGTGATCGCTGAGCCATTGAATGCCCTTGCGGGTATCTGCTTTCGTTGAGAAAGCTCTGTTATCCAGCGCAGCCCATTTGGCAACATCCGCAGGATCGAAGAGGTTCTCAGCACGGTTGGTAAACAAATATTCAAACTGATTGACAGCTTTTAAGGATGCCGCTGAGCCTGGATCATTCGTCACAATCCCGATAGCAGCGTGATCATACTGAGGCATATCCCATTCAAATCCGGAGAAGATGGTTTTGCCAGCATATTTTCCCGAAGCCTGAAGCTCCTTGATTATAGGTGTCTGATAGTCGATGATCCCTTTGGACATCGGGATGGACCCTCCTGGCAGAGGCACGCCTTCATGGTCACGACCGGACATCCGCAGATGGTCGGCCAGGAAGAGCCAGTCCAGACCATTCTTGTCAAAGGCGGTATCCAATACATCCTTCAATGATTCCTGCGCATCATCTGACTCATAGGTGTGAACATGATATTCCCCAGTCATCCATTTTCCGTTGCTGTCTGCAGGTGGACTAGCCATCGGTTCCGTTGAAGCGCCATATGCTGTAGGCAGCGATAAGTTCTGTCCCAATGTCATTACAGCCAGAGTAGCGGTCAGCAATGAACGAACTTTTTTCTTCTGCAAAATAATTAAACCCCCAGTGAACGTAATGAATATGTAGTTCCTTCACTAAGGATAGAGAACAAGTGTAAACTCTTGTCGGATTTTGTAGTATTTTTGTGTAATATACTCATCTGCTACCCGTTATGCTATTCTTTTATCATTGGAGGAGGAAGAATCCATGGCACAATCCAAATCAAGCTCATTCTTAAGCAAAACAGAAATCCTGGATGCCGCTGAGCAGACCTTGCGCCGGTTCGGGCCGGACAAAACATCGGTCACCGATGTGGCGAAGCTGCTCGGGGTCAGCCACGGTACCTTATACAGGCATTATCCTAGCAAGGTGGCATTGCGCGAGGCGGTCACGGAGAGATGGCTGGAGGAGCAAATTCTCGCGCCCCTAGCCGAGATTGCGCAGAAAACAACAGAAGATCCGCTGGCACAGCTGCGGATTTATATTTTGAAGCTAATTGAGCTTAAGCGTCGCTGCGCCTCAGAAGATCCGGAGATGTTCAAAATGTATGCAGAGGTTACAGTAAATTCGGCCGCACTTATCGAGGCCCATGTCCAGCGCATCTATGAGCAGATGAGCAGCGTGGTCGAACGGGGAGTTCAGGAAGGTATACTGGCAGAATCGGCTCCGCCGGAAGTGCTATCCCGCTCCATCGTACAGGCTACAGCAGGCTATCATCACCCCTCTCATGCTTACGAATGGCAGCGCCCCGGTATCGATCAGGAGTTCGAACAGCTTTGGGCGCTGCTGGAGAAAGGTCTTAAACAATAACATTCTGCACATGAACCGGCCTACATCATGGGGTCTGCACAGGCAAGCTTACTACAAAAGCCGTCCCTTCCCCGGGACGGCTAGTTGCCGTTACGCTTCCCTCGTGAATCTCAATAATCTTATTCACAAGAGATAACCCAAGGCCGCTGCCACCTCCACTAGCACTTCTGGCTTTGTCTGCTTTGTAGAAGCGTTCAAAAATGCGCGGCAGATCTTCTGCCGAGATTCCGATCCCGCTATCTCTGATTTCCACTTGAACAACTCCATCCACTACCTCCATCCGGACACGAATATATCCGCCCTCTGGAGTGAACTTAATACTGTTGTGCAGCAGATTGGTCCACACCTGGCTCAAGAGATCTTCCACGGCGTATACCTCCGCGCTTGCAAGCTCAGCCTCCACCTCAATATTCTTCTCCAGCCACTGCGGTTCGGATGCTAGAATCATATTTCGCAGCTGCTTATCCAGCCGGTAGAGCTGCTTCTCAAACGGAAAATCACCCGATTCCAGCGCAGACAGCTTCAGGAGATTGTCGCTCAGCCCCGATAGCCTTGTGCTCTCGGTTTCAATAATGTCGAGATAATGCCGCCTGGTATCCGGGCTGAGCGTCTCCGACTGAAGTGCACGGGTAAAGCCCCGGATAGAGGTCAAAGGCGACTGGATCTCATGGGAGACATTGGAGATGAAATCCTGGCGCATGGTCTCCATCCGGCCCAGTTCGCTGGCCATCTTGTTGATGCTTTCAGCAATCTCGCCAAATTCACCATAATCTTTATCCTTAGCCAGAACGACATTGAAATCACCGGTGGAGATTCTGCGGAGGCCTTCAATAATGGACTTGTAGAAGACCCGCTCCCAGCCACGGAAGATGCCAGAGACACACAGCACCAGCAAAAAGAAGAACACAACCGACACACCCGTGGTCAGTAGCCCTGCCGTATATTCCTGAGCAGGACGGCGAGTCCTGGAAAATATCCAGTTCATTACGAAATAAGACCCACTCCAGCTAAGAAGAATCACGCCGAGGAATCCAATGAACAAAAAAAATCGGATTAATTTCTTGGATTTATTCATATATCACTCTCCAACCGGTACCCCAGACCACGCAGCGTCCGGATCGCGAATCCGTATTTCTCTCTCGGGAATCGTTCCCGCAGACGGTTGATATGCACATCCAGCGTCCGCTCATTACCTTCAAAATCATAACCCCAGATGTCTTCGATCAGCCGTTCCCGGGCCAAGGTCTGCCCTGGATAACTGCCCAGCTTGAAGAGCAGCTCGAACTCTTTGAGCGGCAATGTAATCTCCCCATCCGCAGTGTGCACCTCGTAGGTTTTACGGTTCATCCGCAGATGGCCGATCACCACACTCTGCGCAGCGGAAATCTGGTACCGCTTGAGCAGCGCCTTCACCCTGGCGATCAGGATCGGCGGTTCAAACGGCTTGACCAGATAGTCGTCGGTGCCAAGTTCAAAGCCTTTTACAATTTGCATCGTTTCCCCTTTGGCCGTCAGCATCAAGATCGGAAAGTCATATAATCTTCGCAGCTCCCGGCATAGCTCCCAGCCATCCATATTCGGCATCATGACATCCAGTATCGCCATATCCACCGAAGTGTTCTCTAGAAGACGGAGAGCTTCCAGCCCGTCAGAAGCCGAGTAGATCTCTTCCATCCCTTCAGCTCTCAGAAACACTTCCACCAATTCGCGGATATGCGGATCGTCGTCCACTACCAGAATTTTGGTCATTTTTAGACAGAACCTCCTCTTTGCTGCCGTCATAGGCAGATGGTTCATTCATTTGCAGCTGCTGGGTGGCAAACTCCCGGTACAGCGCATGATGATTTAGCAATTCTTCGTGTGTTCCTTTGCCGGTAATCCGGCCCTTTTCCATGAAAATAAGCTGGTCCGCATGGACAACCGTAGCCAACCGGTGGGCGATGACAATCGTTGTTCTGCCCTTCATCAGATTCGTCAGCGCCTTCTGCACTACCGCCTCGGATTGACTGTCCAGACTGGAGGTAGCTTCATCAAGCATCAGAATCTCAGGATCGCGCAGCAGCGCTCTGGCTATGGCAATCCGCTGCCGCTGTCCACCTGACAGCTTCACGCCCCGTTCGCCGACATCCGTCTCATACCCATCCGGCAATTCGTCGATAAAGCCGTCAGCATAGGCCATCGAAGCTGCTCTACGCATCTCTTCCAGGCTGACTTCCCGTTCAAGGCCGTAGCTGAGATTGTCAGCAATTGTACCCGCCAGCAGCGGACTTTCCTGAGACACATACCCGATCAGACTCCGCCAGGATTTCAAGGAAAAGTCCGTAACAGGCCTATCCCCCAGTCGAATCTCACCACTCTCGGGCTCATAGAAGCGCTCCAGCATGGAGAACAATGTCGTCTTCCCTCCACCGCTGGGTCCCACAATGGCTGTAACCTGGCCCGGAAGCATGGTAAAACTCACATTGCTGAGTACCTTCTCGCCGTCCTTGTAGCCGAAGCTCACATCTTCCACTGTGATCGGCCCATGGGCAGCTGTGGCTTCAGCTTCTCCCTCGTAGTTCTCTTCTTCAGCCGCCAAAGTCTCGATAATACGCTCCGAAGCGCCCTTAGCCTTCTGAATTTGCGTGAAGAAAGTGGTCAATTGGGTCAACGGCATAATGATCTGGATGAGATAGAGAATGAAAGCGACCAGTTCACCGGCGGTGAGTGCCCCTGACGATACCTGCATGCCACCATAACCGATAATTACAACAAGCAACATCATGAATACAAAAGATACCAGCGGGCTGATCATGGCACTTACCTTACCCTCACGAATACCGAAGGTCAGCAGGTTCATAATTCCGCTTCTACCAGCCTCATATTCCCTTTTCTCTGCACCAGAAGCCTTCACCAGGCGGATCTCCGATAGTACCGCACTCAGCGTGGCGGTAAAGGAAGCCGTCTCATCCTGCATCCCTTTGGAGATTTTGTACATCTGCCGTCCCAGCGGTACCAATATTAAGGCCGACAGCGGCAGTACAGCGAACAGCACCAAAGTCATTTGCCAATTTAAATAGAGCAGAACGGCAATGGAGCCAACAATCGAGATGACTCCGGTAAACAAGCTGGCCAAATGCTCGGAGATCAAGGTTTTAATGATTCCCGTGTCATTAGTCATCCGGCTGACACTTTCACCAGTCCGGTTATCATTATAATAAGCCACCGGCAGCACAAGGAACTTGCGCCACAGCCGATCCCGCAGACCCGCTACCATCTTTTGTCCGACATAATTCAGCAAGTAGATGGACACGCCCCCGGCAATCGTCTGAGCGATAAAAGCTCCAACGATTCCGGCAATCTGCAGTTTACTTATGGAAGCCAGCGAGAAACCGTCAACCAGTGTTTTGGTGAACATAGGAATTACTAGACCCACCAGCGTAGAGATGACACTGAGCGCAATGGCCGTCGTCAGCAGGCTGTAGGAGGGCTTGGTTTCTCTCAGCAGAGTCAGAAACGGTTTAAGTGCCGCCCCCTGCTTCTGTACAGTTTTTTTGTTATTCATGGAGGTTCTCCTTTTCGTTCGGTTAAATAAATAGAAGAAGGCTTTCAGCTCCCGTCTCCCGTAGTCCAATAATAACCTTGCTTTTTAAACTGAAGTTAAACAATTCAAAATTAAAATAGGGACCAAGGACACAGCGAAGCCAGTAGGTAAAACCGGGATAGCTGCTGTTAATCATGGATAATCTAAGAAAATGGCACCTTGTGCCTTGTATATATAACGACAATCGCGCAAAAATCACCAGAGATTTGGAAATCTGCTCAAAAGTTGGTTTGTATCCCTTTTCAACACGTGTTACAGTGATAGAAGTTGCCTAGAGACGGCGGCAATGAATATATGTACAGCATTTAGCGGGAAAGGAGTGCCCAATTTGCGGGAGAACCTTCATATGCAATCTTCTTTCACGTCCTTAAAATGGTTCAATTTCTTCGTATATGGAACCATGGTCCTGTTCACCAGCTTTTTTCAACTATACCTTCAGGATGTAGGGATGAACAAGCTTGAGATCGGCAGTGTCATTTCCCTGGGTGCGCTCGTTTCCATCTTCGCTAATCCGTTCTGGGGCATTTGGACGAACCGTTACCAGAACATCCGCCGAATCGTGCTGATCATGCTGACGGGAACACTGCTCTTATCACAGCTTGTCTTTCAAGCAAATACATATGAGATGATCTATATCTCCATTATCTTGTTCTTTTTCTTCCAAGGGCCGCTGTTTGCCCAGAGCAATACGATCATTCTGAGCTATATAGACGGAACAAACTATCGTTTCAAGTCCTTCCGGCTCTGGGGCTCGTTGGGATGGGCCATCACTGCGTTGGCTGTAGGCCCCATTATTGATCGAACGGGTGTCTCGATTTTATCGTATCTGTTCGCAGCACTACTATGTGCTTCGATGGTATCGCTACTGGCACTGCCTAAGCTGAATCATTCCATCGGGATGGCTCCGCTGCCATTCAGAGGCTTTGGCAAACTCTTTGCTAACCCGTTCTTCCTGTGCTTTATTCTCTTCGGGATTCTCGTTTCCATTCCGAATACGATGAATACAACGTTCATGTCACTGTATATCTCGGATTTGGGCGGCTCCAAAACCATGATTGGACTGGCTGTCTTTCTCTCGTCCATCCTGGAGGTTGGCGTATTCGCTCTCTGCGAACGATTCCTGAAACGTAAAATATCGGTGCTGATCGGCTGTCTGACGCTGGTCAGTGCCCTGTATGTTCTGCGGTGGTGGCTGATGGCTGATGCAACGATGCCGCTGGAGGTAGCTCTCATACAGATTCTGCACAGTGTAACCTTCGGTGGATTTTTCTACGTTGGTGCCCAGTTAACTCGTCTGCTCGTACCACGTCCGTACCATTCTTCAGGACAAGCGCTCTATACCTTGACCTGGAGCGGAATCTCCGGGATTCTAGGCGGTATTCTCGGAGGATGGCTGTATCAGAATCTCGGGGCCCTCAGCATGTATCAGGGCAGCGTATTCCTGACCTTTATCGGAACGCTCGGCTTCGGGTTTATGTGGCTGTTTGTCATTCGTGGCCGCTATCAGCCTGTCCCTGAAGAACCAGAGCTAGTGGAAGAAGTAGAGTTCTAAATCAGCGCTATGTACAAATAGGGGGAGTTCCGCAGCACTGTTCAGTGTCTGCAGGAACTCCCCTTTTGTACGTCTGATCCTCGTAACTGCGATTCCAGAGTGCTTATTTCGGCAGTTGGAACGAGCTTTTCAAAGATACTATTAGATTGAACACCAGATGACCCGGCGCTGAATATTTGCTGTCTACGTTGAAGTAACCGTGACGGAAGAATTGGAACTTGTCCTGAGGTACACTGTCCTTCAGACCTGGCTCTACAAAGCCCTGCAGAATCTCCAGGGAGTTCGGGTTCAACTGATCCAGGAAGGTTGGCTCCGGCTTGTCCTCCGCTTCATCCAGACCTTCGACGTCAACCACTTTATCCGGCTCTTCTGCTGCAATCAGCGGCTCCAAGAGGCGGAATTCTGCCGGAACGGCTTGGCTGGCTTCGATCCAATGCAGCGTTCCTTTAACCTTACGACCTGTAAATCCGCTGCCGCTTTTCGTCTCAGGATCATAGGTACAATGCAGTTCTACAACTTCACCGTTCTCATCCTTGATAACCTCATTGCACTTGATGAAGTAAGCATGCTTCAAGCGCACTTCATTGCCAGGGAACAAACGGAAATATTTGCTTGGCGGATTCTCCATGAAGTCATCGCGTTCGATGTAGATTTCACGGGAGAACGGAATTTGGCGAACGCCCATTTCTTCATTCTCTGAATTATTCTCCGCTTCCAACAACTCACTTTGGCCTTCCGGATAGTTCGTAATGACAACCTTAAGCGGGCGAAGAACCGCCATTGTGCGCGGCACAGTCAGCTTCAGATCCTCACGAATGAAATGCTCCAGCATCGGATAGTCTACCAGACCATTGTTCTTGGAGATTCCGGTCTCGAATACAAAATTGCGGATCGCTTCAGGTGTATAGCCACGGCGGCGCAGACCGGAAACCGTCGGCATACGCGGATCGTCCCAGCCATCGACATGGCCTTCGTCAACCAGCAGTTTCAGCTTACGCTTGCTCGTTACGGTCTGAGCCAGGTTGAGGCGTCCAAATTCGTATTGATGCGGTACAGACGGCATTTCGCATTCCGCGATCACCCAATCATAGAATGGACGTTGATCTTCGAACTCCAGGGAACACAGGGAATGCGTTACACCCTCGATAGCGTCTTCTAGCGGATGGGCAAAGGCATACATCGGATAAATGCACCATTTGTCGCCGGTGTTGTGGTGATGAGCATGAGAGATCCGATAAATGACTGGATCACGAAGGTTAATGTTCGGCGAAAGCATGTCGATCTTGGCACGAAGCACCTTCTCGCCATTTTGGAATTCCCCTGCACGCATGCGGCGGAACAGGTCGAGGTTCTCCTCAATACTGCGTTCACGGTAAGGACTGTTCTGTCCCGGCTGCGACAACGTGCCGCGCAGCTCGCGGATCTGTTCAGCGCTGAGATCGTCCACATAGGCTTTACCTTTGTTGATCAGCAGTTCCGCGCGCGCGTACATTTCCTCGAAATAATCGGAGGCGAAGCGCAGCTCTTCCCATTCATAGCCGAGCCACTTCACGTCTTCTTTAATGGAATTGACGAACTCGATATCCTCTTTGACAGGGTTCGTGTCATCGAATCTCAGGTTAGTCTTGCCGCCGAACTCATCCGCGAGTGTAAAGTTGATCCAAATCGCCTTGGCATGTCCGATATGTAAATAGCCGTTCGGCTCCGGCGGAAACCGGGTGATCACTTCCTTGGCTTTACCCGAGCGGAGATCTTCGGTAATGACATTCTTAATAAAATTGGAGGGGGTGCTACGGTTCTCCACAGATATCAACCTTTCTTTCTGGAATGTTACTACTACCTTGTATGAACATGTTTCCTACTAATATACCCGTTACGCAGGGATTGTTCAATAAAAGCGGACAGGGTTCCAAATGCTTTCTTCCGGTACCTATGAATCTTTTGACTTCACTCCCGGCGATAGAGTAGCATGAGAGCATAGAGCCTTTTTACCTTAATTTACATCTAAAAGGGGGATTCGCCTGTGAAAGTCATCAAGCTGCCCAAGGAGCAGCGGGAGCTTCTTGTAGAGCATATCCGCAGCCACTTTGAGGCTGAACGCGGTGAGACCATCGGTCACCTGGCCGCAGATAATCTGCTCGACTTCTTCCTGCAAGAATTGGGCCCTTCCATCTATAATGAAGCGCTCAAAGATTGCCGTGGCCTGGTAGGACAGCGGATGCAGTCGCTGGAAGAGGACATTTATGCGCTGGAGTGGAGACAGCGCAGATAGACAGATTTGGCCATGGGCTGCAAAGGAGGCTGCGACTTGTTTAATTACGTTATAGACGAAGAACTTATGCTAAAACCACTGGCGCCGGAGCATGCCCGCCCGATGTTCCAACTGGTAGATCGCTCACGGGAGCGGCTTAGACAATGGCTGCCATGGGTTGATGGCGTTACGGAGCAGGCTCATATCGCCAGCTTCATTAAGAATGCCATGAAGCTGGGCAGCGACAACGGGGGCTTCTCCGCAGGATTGTGGGTGCAGGGCGAGCTGGCCGGCGTGATCGGCTATCATGAGATCGACTGGCATAACCGTTCCGTCGGCATCGGCTACTGGCTGGGCGAAGGCTACGAGGGCAAAGGGTATATGACCAGTGCGGTGCGGGTATTCGTAGATTACGCGCTGCTGGAGATGGAGCTGAACCGTGTAGAAATCCGTTGTGCTACAGGCAACGCTCCTAGCCGCGCCATTCCTGAGCGGTTGGGCTTTGTGCTGGAAGGTGTAATTCGCCAGGCAGAAAAGCTGCCGGACGACTACGTGAACCACGCCGTGTACGGCCTGCTGCGCAGTGAGTGGCAGCTATTGGGCTAGCCACAAATCCTAACCTTTATGTCCCAGCCAAACAACCCGTTCTTCCTTTCACAATGGAGAACGGGTTGCTTGGTTTTAGGCGGTACCCGTCTCTTCGTTATGCTCTCCAGTTAGCATAAGGCCCATAAAGATTTCATCGACATAATGTCCGCCGAGATAAAATTCTTCCCGCAATCGTCCCTCCTCCTGAAATCCACAGGATCGGTAGAAGGTCAGTGCCACCTCATTACTTGCAAGCACACGCAGGCGGAGCTTGCGGATGCCGTAATCCCTGACATGCCTTTTGACTGCTTCCACCAATTGACGTCCAATACCGGACCGCCGAAACTCCGGATGGACAGCAATATTAATCTCACAGACATGCCGATGGCTCTTCATCGGGCTGGGACTGCCAAAGCCGACATACCCGCATAGCCGGCCCTGATTCAAAGCCAATAACTGAGAGCCGGGTGGTGAATGCTGCAAATAATCCTCCCGCGAACGCCATTTCAAAGGTCCCGGTGTCGTTTCCTCGGTCCAGACGAGATGATCCAGCGCAATCAGCTCCCCGGCATCCCTGATCTCCGAGGGCCGGATCATCAGTCCGCCGCCATCCATTCGTTGCATAAGCTCCCCCCTTGCCCTAGACTCTGGAATTTATATCAGGCCGGTGGCTCTATGCCCAGGCCTAAGGTGATATGGTTGCCTGGTCCGCCGAGCCGCGCCAGCGATTGATATAGGCATGAATAATGAAGAACAAGGTGGACAACACGGCCATGGCACACGCCAGCCAGGCAGTAGGCGACAATCCTCCACTGTCGTATAGACTACCCATGAAATAAGGCCCGATAACTCTGCCGATGGCCCCAATGCCTCCGCTCAGCCCCAGGTAGAACGGGGCACTGCGGTTTGCATGTTCGGTGATGAAAGCCGGCATAGCCGGAGAGATTAACATTTCACCGAACGTAGTTAACACCATGGCCAGAATCAGGCCAGGATAATTCTGCACGCCCAGGATCACGGCATAGCCGCTCAAATAGAGCAGCGCACTAGCCGTCATCTGGGCCGTGGAATCTTTGGCGAACCAGCGTTTCAGCAAACTGATCACGGGCTGGGCAGCAAAGATCAGAATGCCGTTCAGCGTCCAAAGGAAGCCATACGCTTTCTTGGGCCAGTCCTCCGAAATAATAAACGGTGACACACCCGTGTTCCAGATGGAGTTGCCGACCAGCAGGAACAGCGAAGCTACCGACATATAGAGGTAGATTCTTGTATTGCCCATCAGTAGCCAGCCGGACTGGCTGCGGGGCTGATGCTTTTTATAATCCGCTTCCTCTGCTTCCGGTCCCGTTCCGACTCGCCGCAAATACATGAAGAAAAACACGGCGAATACGGCTGAGGTCACACCGTTCATCACAAAGCTCAGCATATAGGAGATATCGGCGAGAAAACCGCTCAAGGCCGTACCCAGCGCCACACCTATATTATTGGCGACGTAGACGATGTTAAACAGCTCACCCCGCTGCTTGGCAAAGCGAAAACCAATAAAGGCCTGAATAGCCGGGAGTGACAACGAATTGAATAGCCCCACAAACCCCATCACGATCATGAAAATCGTCCAATTGTGACTGGCGGCCGGAAGAGTGAACAACGCAAGGGCGTTCATGGCGAGCGCTCCGACGATCAGGCGGTTCACGCCAACTTTATGGTACAGGGAGCCACCCAGCAGTTGCCCAGCAATCCCTCCCAGGGATTGAATCAGAATGACCAGACCGGCATCCTTCATACTGCGTCCGAGCTCATCGAACACATACATGGTCACGAGCGGCCACATCAGCGCACTGCCCGTCGCATTGATCAGGCTGGCAATCAGAAATACTTTTACTTCTTTAGGATAAGCAGATAAAAACCTCATAACTAGTGTACATCCTCTGTAAGATTGGTGTCGTCAATTCCACCAGTATCCTCCCATCAGTAGCTGTAGGGCAAGCATGTACACTGCCGCATTGTCGCATCATCGCGATATTATATCAAAGTGATCGAAGTCAACGAGATGACCGTTCTCCATTGTCTAGAATGACTCTGATTCACCCCCGTATTCCCAGGGTAATAGAGCCTAAGAAACACTCCCTATTAGAATCGCCGTGCGTTTCGATTTCGTTCCCCCGAGTCGAGACCGCGGCGAATTTTTATTATGTAATGGTACAAAAAAACATCCCCCAAGGAAGCATGCCTGTAACTTGACTTCAGGACCTGCGAACCCCAGAGAATGTCTGTTCATCAACGTAGCCCTGTGCTACGCATTAAGCATGCTTCTTCGCACTGGCAACAGACATGCTGTCCACCGCTTGCACCGCCGTAGGCGCCTTGCGCAAGTAAGCTGCCCAATAGGCTGCCGCTACAAAGATAGCCCCGCCTGTCAGATTTCCCAACCAGACCGGAATAAAGTTCATAAAATACTCGTACCAGGAATAGTGCCCCTCAAAAATAGCCGCCGGAATGAGGAACATATTGGCTACAACGTGCTGGAAGCCGATGGCGACGAACGCCATGGTCGGAAACCAGATGCCCAGGATTTTGCCACTGAAGCTGTCTGCGCCGTAGGAAAGCCATACCGCCAAGGCGACTAGCCAGTTACAGCCGATACCAGAGACGAAAGCCGGGAGGAATCCGGCTTCAAGCTTATGTCCCGCCATATCCACCAGTTTATCCAGATAGACTCCGTCTGACGTCAGCCCGGCGACATGCCCGAAGAAATAGGCAACAAACAAGGCCCCTGCCAAGTTGCTAAGTGTGATTAGCGTCAAGTTCTTGACGACTTCCTTGAATGAAATCTTCTTCGCCATAAAGGCTAGCGGCACCGCCATCATATTGCCTGTTAACAGTTCCGCTCCTGCCAATAGCACAAGGATCAGACCTACCGGGAAGACTGCAGCCCCGATGAAATTCGCAATGGAGCCCCATTCTTTAGGCGCGGATGCAATCACGCGGATATCCAGTAAAAACCCGAGGGCGATAAAGGCACCGCCCAGGAAGCCAAGTATAAGGACGGTACTCAGCGGATTGTGCGCCTTCTTGATTCCGTTCTCCACCGTTGCTTCAGCAATTTGCTGAGGTTTGTTATAAGCCATGGTTCGTATCCCCTTTTAATACTTTAAATTTGTTCCTTTATGCCATTGTAGCGTGTCATATAAGACATTAACGTGATAATAATCACTACTGCAAAAGACAAGTGAAAATTTTCACTGACATGTCATAATTAGCGTTTGAACACGCAAAAAAACCGAAGCCAGTACTCTGGCTCCGGTTTAAATATGATGATATTACACTAGCGCGGGTTCCTTGGCAGCCAGGGTTTTCGGCAATGCCTGCAGTCCGGCAGTATTCAGGAAGTTCCAAGGCTTGTTGTAGTGCGGCTGGAAGAAGAAGTCGATAAAGGCCAGCTGATCCACCGTCATCTTATTTTGGATGCAGACCGAAATCGTATTAATGGATTGCGTCAAATCCATTTTGGACATAATCTGCGCACCCAGGATGCGGCGTGTCGCACGTTCAAACACAACCTTGAGCTGCACCTGCTCGAATGTAGGCATGAACTCCGGACGGTAGTTGTCGGTGATCATAACGCTATCCACTTCCATACCTTCACCCTTGGCAGCTTCCTCCGTCAGTCCCGTCCCGGCAATGTTATCTTCATAGATCTTGATGCCGGATGTTCCTTGCGTGCCCATGTAAGGAATAGTCTGGGCGACAAGATTACGGGCCACCAGAGTACCCATCCGTACAGCGTTAGTTGCCAGCGGAATGTAAGCATTTTTACCAGTTGGGTTGTAGTGGATCGCGCAGCTGTCGCCAGCGGCGAAGACATCCGGCGCACTAGTCTCCATATAATTGTTCACAACAATCGCGCCGTTCGGCAGCATGTCAACCTGGCCTTTCAATAGCTCCGTATTAGGACGGAAGCCGATGCAGAGGATCACCAGCTCAGTTTCATGCTCGCCTTTGCTTGTGATAACCTTAGTAACCTTGCCATTCTCGCCCACAAAAGAGCTAACCTTCTCACCAAGCGCCAAGGTAATACCATGATCCTTCAGCGACTGCTCGATAGGAGCTGTGAATTCTTCGTCCAGGTATTTGCTCAAAATCCGCTCTTCCCCGTCGATCAAGGTTACCTGTTTGCCGTTCATCTGGAACGCCTCAACCAGCTCTACTCCGATATATCCGGCGCCAACTACCGTAATCCGGTTCACTTGTTGGGCTCTTTCAATGATAGTGTTGGAGTGATTGTAGTTTTTCGAGAGCAGAATACCGTCCAGATCCATGCCTTCCAGCTTCGGAATAATCGGCCAAGAGCCGGTAGTCATGATCAGCTTGTCGTAGGTATCATCAAATTCCTGTCCATTCGCAAGGTTGCGGGCCCGGAGTGTCTTGGCTTTGGTGTCCACCGCAATCACTTCATGACGCATGTTCGTCTTCACCCCGAGCTCAGCGAGCTTCTCTGGCGAGGAATAGAAGAGTCCTTGAGGGTCCTTAACAACACCGCCTACATAAAGGGCGATCCCGCAGGACAGGAACGAAATATTGTCGTTGCGTTCGTACACCGTAATCTCGGCGTCTGGATAAAGCTGGGCTGTGTTAACGATGGCTGCGGTTCCGGCATGGGTACATCCAATGACTGCTACTTTCATGATTTCTTCCTCCTCCAATTTGAAAAGCTTATATATTATTTGTTTGTGATTTATTTCACTTTATGAACTGATTATATTGTGATTTTTATCACATTTCAAGTCTATTTCTGCAATTCCTTAAATTGTTCACAATTTTAAGTATTTTGTGTCCGCTTCCTGCTGAATTGCTGTTACCTTTAGCTTCTCCATGTCACAGAGCCATTATGACCGTCAAGTCAAGCCTATAAATACATAAAGCCCCAAGCCTTACCGTCCATACAGACAAGTAAAGCTCGGGGCTATAGTTTCGTTCCAATCTTATTCTAATCCGTGTATCTCGCCATCCTCATCCACTCGTATCCCTTCGGCTGCCGGTCGAGCTGGAAGACCGGGCATAGTCACGATGTTGCCGGTAATAACTACAGCAAACCCGGCACCTAGTGACAGTGTGATGTCACGCACGCCCATAGTAAAGCCTTCGGGTGCCCCAAGGAGCTTGGCCTGATCAGAGAAAGAATACGGCGTCTTGGCCATGCACACTTGCAGCTCATTCAGACCCAGCCGGTCAATCACAGCCAGGCTGCGCTTGGCTGCGGGAGAGAAGCTCACCTCTGCACCACGGTAGATTTCACGCACAATAGTGGTGATCTTATCCGTAATATCAAGGTTATCCTCATACAAAGGCTCAAAATTAGCGCTGTCTTGCTCCAGCACCTGCAGCAGCTCACTCGCCAGCTCCAGACCGCCGGCTCCGCCCTCTGCCCATACCTTGGATACGGCAGACGGTACCTTCAGACGGTGGCAAGCTGCCTGGATCGCCTCGATCTCGGCCGGGCTGTCGCCCGCAAAATGATTGATGGCCACAACAACGGGCACGCCGAATTTACCAAGGTTCTCAATGTGACGTTCCATATTAGGAATGCCTTCAAGCAAGGCTGTTGGATTCTCGGACCCGAGCTCACTCTTGGCAACACCGCCATTGTATTTCAGGGACTTCACGGTAACCACCAGCACGGCTGCGGCAGGGGTTAATCCAGCTTGGCGGCATTTAATGTCCATGAATTTCTCGGCACCAAGATCAGCGCCAAAGCCAGCTTCCGTGACGACAAGATCACCCAGCTTCAGCGCATAGCGAGTACCTATAACACTGCTGCAGCCATGGGCTATATTCGCAAAAGGTCCACCATGCACGATAACCGGCGTACCTTCCAGTGTCTGTACCAGATTCGGTTTTACCGCTTCCTTCAGCAGGGCTGCCATGGCCTCGACCGCACCCAACTCCTGTGCTGTGACTGGCTGACCGAGATGGTTATATCCAACAAGAATCCGGCCCAAACGTTTCTTAAGATCAGACAAATCATCACAAAGGCAGAGCACAGCCATAATCTCTGAAGCTGTAGTGATCTGAAAACCAGCTTCCCGGACGGTACCGTTGCCGTCTCCCAGACCTGTAACAATGCTCCGCAGACTGCGGTCGTTCATATCCATGACGCGCTTCCATACAATTCGCTGAGGATCCAGATCCAGCGCATTGCCGTGGAAGATATGATTGTCGATCATAGCAGATAATAAGTTATGCGCAGAGGTCACCGCATGAATATCTCCGGTAAAATGGAGGTTTATCTCGTCCGCCGGGACAATCTGTGATTGGCCCCCGCCAGTAGCTCCGCCCTTCATACCCAGGCAAGGCCCCAGCGAAGGTTCACGCAGCGCAGCCACCGTCTTTACCCCGGAAGCGTTAAGTGCCTGAGCGAGACCAATCGTTGTTAACGTCTTCCCTTCTCCAGCCGGTGTGGGATTGACCGCCGTCACCAGAACAAGTTTTCCGTCCGGACGGTGGCTAAGCTCCTCCCAGAGTGAAGGCGCCAACTTGCTTTTATATTTACCGTACAGCTCCAGATGTTGTTCACCAATTCCTGCTCTTGCCGCTACTTCCGTAATCAATTTCATGCCTTGTACAGAACCCTCCTGCCAATTATTATTCTGAAATCTTTCCTGCTTTATGCGAATTCCTGTTATGTATCATTGCTACTAAAGAATACAAGGTCTATGAAAAGCGTCAAGGATTATTTTCACACTTCAGTGATCTCTACAAGGCTAAATAGACAAACTCCCGGACAACAGCCAAAAGCCGTGTCCGGGAGAACATGTGATTCCAAAATTTCTTGCTTACTCAAGATTTATAACAAGGACTCGATGCTGTCCTTCATCGTCTCAGGCGATTCTTTCGGCTCAACGCGAGCGGTCACATTGCCACTACGGTCGACGAGGAATTTGGTGAAATTCCACTGGATGTCACTGCTCTCGCCCTCACCAGGTTGCTGTTCCTTCAAATACTCGAAGAGCTTGCTGGCTTCTGGTCCATTGACATCTACCTTGGCAAATACCGGGAAGGAGACGCCATAGTTAATCTGGCAGAATTCTGCTGCCTCTTCACTAGTTCCTGGCTCTTGTCCGGCAAACTGATTGCAGGGAAAGCCCAAGACTACCAGCCCTTGTTCTCCATACTGCTCGTACAGCTTTTGCAGCTCTCCATACTGCGGAGTCAGCCCGCATTTGCTGGCCGTATTGGCAATCAGCAGCACCTTGCCTTCATATTCCGTGAACGGTACTTCCTTGCCCGCAGGCGTAACCCCGGCAAAACTGTAGATCGACATTGTGCTACCATCCTCTCAAAATTCATTGGTTTTCTATATTTTACTCCTATTCCGGTCCGAATACAAAAGTACGCCATATCTATCCTCGATTGTGTATCACATCACTGTAATCCTTAGGCAAATAAAAGCCGCCGAGCGATCCATAAGGACCGTCTGGCGGCTGGCACAGTCAATGTATTAGCGTTCGCAGAGCGGAATCTCCTCAAACGTGCCTGAGGCAGGCTGAATACGGAATGTCTTGAATTCAAATCCCTTCAGACTGACTTCACTGCGGATGCCAAGTGAAGGGATACTGAGGGTAGTGGAGCCTCCGGAGCCAGTCGGCTCGAACAGTCTCAGAATGTAGCCGTCGCCTTGCTCCTCTTTTTTGAAAGCGCTGAGCTGGATACGTTCATCTTCCAGAACGATAAAGGATTCCAGCGGCTCACCCTCTCCTGACGGGAAGAATGACAATGCGTAAGGCCGTTCGTTATGAGCCAGCGCTTCCCGGTCCACCTGATCTCTACGATCTGCAAGCTCTCCCGCATTCAGCCAGAAGGTGTAGCTGCGTTCACCCTGATCCATTCGCGGCTGGAAGCGATCCTGTACCATAATCGGACGGTCTCCGATCGGATGAGCACAGTATCCTGCGCCCCGAAGCAGCGACAGACGGACCTCGCCTTGACGGAAATCTCCGCCGTAAATTCCGTTATTGATACAAGTAACCGCCATGTTCTGTGCTGCATCTTCCACTGCAATCCACTTCTGGGCCACCGTTTCATTGCCCTCCCGATCCAGCGGATTGACCCCAAAGGCCGTCTGACCAAGGAAGTCCCCTTGCTCCAGAACAGTAGGGATGGACAGTTTGAGCATCTTGTCCTTCTCGTTCCAGTAGACACGCAGCTCGACTTCAATCTCGGTTCCCTGCTTCGGCAGCTTGTAGAGCTGACAAATGCGGGAATTGCCGTATGTCAGCACCGATTCAATCACCGTACGTACCGCGCCATCTTCAATGACCCGTACCGCCGGAAGCGGATTCTTCAACCCGGAGAATACACCACTCTCTTCCTCATTCATCAATTCAAACCTGCCCTCTACAGGGCCAAAAGCAATGGTGTCCATTCTCCATGGATCTTCATTGTCTGCAAGGACCAACGCTGCAAATGCATCCTTACGCAGGTACGAAACGCCCTTGACGGAGTATTCATCCATCCGCCCTGTTGCAGCGTTAATGACCACGCTCAGATCGGCAGTTTCAAACCGGAAGGCCCCGTCCTGCTCTGTGAGCTGCGGAAGCGGCTTCTCCGCCAACATTTTAATCCGGGCATCAAAACGGTTCATCGAGGAAGGAGCAAGTTCGGCCTCAAAGACCACTCTTTTTCTCCAGTCCAGATTCAAGTTGCTGAGTTCCTTTTCCGGCTGACACGGGAGCAGTTGCCCATCTCTGTAGACTTGAGGCATTGAGAACTCTTCATTCCAGTTCTGGTCCTCCAGCATAAATTCACATTCAAAAATGCCCTTCACCGGGAACGGATGCGGATTATAGATCAGGATCGGATATTCTTTCAGCGCCGCCTTGGGCTGACCCGAAGCCAGTGCGAAGAAGGCTCTAGCCTTCAGACGTGCCACGATCTCAAGCCCATGGTCAATCTGTCGCAGTGAAGCCTCCTCCGCCGGCTGTATCGATGTCCCAGGCAGGATGTCATGGAACTGTGCAGTGAGCAGGTCACACAACGCTTCATACAGATCGTTAGAAGGATACGACAGCAAGCCCTGAAGCGCCGCTGCTGACAGCATTTTCTCCGTCATAAACAGCTCATTCTCCAATTGACGGTGCTTCTGCTTAATGCGAATCATGGAGGTGTAGCAGCCCACAAATCGGGGGTTGAGATCACCCGCAAAGGATGGCAGCTCAGCCGCTCGCAAATCCTCGAAATACGCCTCCGGCGTGGAGTGAATAATCTCGAAATCTTTCCGCTCCGCCATCAGCTCTCCAATCTGGGTCAAGTCGATGCGGGATGGACCTCCGCCGTGGTTGCCTACTCCCCAGAGCACAAGTCCTGTGTCACGGTCTCCGTGATCACTCAGCCAGCGCTCGATTTTCTCACGGGTTTTGCCCATATTGGTGTTATAGCCGCCTTCGATCTTATGGGCCATCACCTTCGAGCCATTATAGCCTTCCCAAATGAAATCTCCTGCTGGAAGGGCATCCATCTCATCAGGACGCATAAAGATATACGAATCATATCCGGCTTGTTCAAGGATCTGCACCAGTCCCCGGGTATGTCCGAACGAATCAAAATTGATCGCAGTTGTCGGCTCCACACCAAATTTCTCCCGGAAATAGGCTTTGCCCAGCAAGATCTGCCGAACGAAAGACTCCCCGGAAATCATGTTGCAATCAGGCTGCAAGTACCAACCGCCCATGATTCTCCACTTGCCTTCCTTCACCAGCCGCTGAATACGTGCAAACAGCTTGGGTTCATACTCCTCAATCCATTTATAGAGAATCACTTCATTGTGATTAAAAATATAACCGTCGAATTCCTCGCAAAACTCCGCCGCTGCGCGAAAGGTTGATACAGCTGCTGCCGCCCCTTCCTCCCATTCCCACTGCCATACAGGGTCCAGGTGGGCATTGCTGAGCAAATGCAGTTTTTTCATCTCTTGCCGCCTCCTTAAGTAAGGTCATCTTCTCCCTTCCATTGTGAGGCCGTAAGACGCCTGCGTACATTTCCAAAACACACGTATATTTGTCCAATTATGATATAATGTATTCAAAAAAGAAAGAAGCCATAATTTAAAATGGAACTAAACGACTGGAAAAGCGCTCTTCCTCCTGTTTTCAATCGCTTATGCGAAGAAATACAGGTGATGGATGTCATTATTGAATGGGTAGATATCATTTTTGAACAAATAGGTACCGCCAGCAAATGCCCACCCCACGCCCACACCTGGTTCGAATTCAACTATGTGCTGACCGGGCGATTGGATACGCATTTCGGCGGAGATTCCATCTGTGTGCAGGCCAACGAGTTCTTCCTTATTCCCCCGGGGATGGTCCATTCTCATACGTATACTAAGGGGAATCCGCATGAAGGCCTCTGTTTCAGGTGGCGGATTCGGCGTGCAGAAGGGGTGGAGGAGAATATGCCCGGAGGTTCACTGTATGCACGGTTATTCCGGCTCCAAAAGTGGAAGCCCGGCTCCTACCGTGATGAAGCTGGCTTCGGAGCCATGCTGATTCATTTCCTTCGCGAAGCTGCATTGCAGCGTTCAGAGCTTGGACTCCAGCTCTTGCTCGTCGGACTGCTCGAACAACTCTGCACCCTTCAGCAATCGATGGAGGGACAATCGGGGTTAACCAGAACCTATCAGGACCCGCTGGTACGAAAAGTGGAGATTTACTTGGAGGACTATCAGGGTGGGCGCCTGAGTGTCGCGGAATTGGCTGCTTCGCTGCATATGAGCTACGGCCATCTGTCCCGGCAATACAAGAAGCTCACAGGGCATACCATTGTGGAACGGATGAATCAGATCCGGCTGGAAAAAGCGGCCGAACTGCTTCGCCTGCCAGACGCCCTTGTCTCAGAATCGGCAGAACAAGCCGGCTTTGCCGACCTCAGTTATTTCAGCAGGGCTTTTAAAAAACGCTATGGACAAAGCCCGCTGAGCTATCGAAAAGAGCAACTCAGGCTGCCAATAGAAGAAGCTGGGGAATGAAACCACGCACCCGAGTCACGCTTGCATTGTAATTAAAGGGATCTCTCCCGGGCGGCTATAATTTAAGAGATAAGCTTCACTAAAACAACGCGAAGGAGCTGTCCCGAAAGTGAGATGTCTACGCGAGGTGACGGATTCTTTTTATTCGCAAAACCATATAGCCAACAGAGCATCGATTCTGCTGTGATTAGATAATCGCTGCTCTGCGTATTGCCCCAAGCGACACAAGAGCTATTCCTTGGTCTATGGGACACTCCTTTTTGCCTAATAAACAATTGGTCTAGGCCTAGAAGATTAAGAAGGTGGGAAATAGAGGCAAATATGTACCTTAATTTCTATCTATACGTGTAATTTAAGGAATTAAGTGCAAAATCGTATGTTAATTCTCATCTTAGTTTGAAAAAGAGCCTTTTTCGTGAATTTAAGGTACAATATTGCACTTATTTCGCTAATATAGCGACTTCACCATTAATTAAGGTACCGAATTGCCTTTATTTTAAACCACGGGGTACGGGGCACCTGTTACGGGTTACGGTTACGGGTTACGGTTACGGTTACGGTTACGGTTACGGTTACGGTTACGGTTACGGTTACGGTTACGGTTACGGTTACGGTTACGGTTACGGTTACGGTTACGGTCACGGTCACGGTCACGGTTACGGAGTACAGGGTACCTGTTGCAGTCTCACAAGTCACTAGCCAAGACGCACAAGTTAACAGCCCCCGGCCAGCTACCATCATCCATCTCATTAGGTCAGACCATGCAAAAGAGGATGTCCGTAAGCCTATGGCTTATGGGACATCCCCTTCCATCATGCGAAAATCCATGCCTATTGCGACACCGGAACCGCGTTATAGTATTCCTCCAGCGTAACACCGCTCTGTACAATATCAGCCGCTATTTCCTTGCCGACATAACGAATATGCCATGGCTCATACATGTATCCGGTAATGTTCTCCTTGCCTTCCGGATAGCGGATGATGTACCCATACTCCGCTGCATGTTCAGCTAACCATTTGGCTTCCGGCGTACCAGCGAAGCAGCTTTCAGCCGCACATTTCCCGTCACTGCTTGTCACATCAATAGCTAGTCCGGTCTGATGCTCGCTATGGCCTGGAACAGCGCTGTATCTGCGCGCTTTCTCCTCACCATCACGTTTGACGTAATTGTTAAACAGTCTCACCTGTGTGGATTGGGAACGGTAAGCGGAGACACCCGCCAGATAAATGCCATCTTTCTGCGCACCGGCAAACAACTCTTCCAGCGCCGAGGCCGCTTCCTTGCGCATCATCCGCTTCTCAATTTTCTCCTTGAACGTAAACCGCACATTCGGATAGACGAGATCCTCCGGTTTGTAATTGTCCGGCAGTCCGTACTGCTTGTTCACCATCACCGTTATGCTGTCCGGTTTGGCAGCCGTTTGCTCAGAGGAACCGTTCCCCGAAACAGCCGGGTCCGTCGAAACTGCAGGCACATCTCCTCCACTTGTGTTACTGTTGCCAGCGTTATCCGGCTTGTCCGATCCTTCATCACCCGGAATCTCCGTCGGCTTAGGCGAAGCCGCAGGCTGACCCTGAAGGTCATCCTGCTGATTGACTGCCGCCCCCTGTTCCTCTGAGGCCGAAGGAATCGTATATTTACCGATCCCCCAGCCGATAGCAATGACAATGATGAATAAGAACAGGACTCTTACTTTTTTGGACATCTTTCTACTTCTCCCTCCTAAACCCGTTTTCTTCTCTATTAGACCGGCAAATCACCGGAAATGTTTCATTAAGAAGAATTAGACACACTGTAATCTGTTATATTCCCAAAAAAATATTACCATAGTCGTCAGCGTAAACGCCAACTGCACTATGGTAACAAGGTTTACTTACGCCTGTCCATCGCCTTTATCTGGATGAGCCACGCCCGCCGCCTTTACGGCCGCCGGAACTATTGCTACGGCCTCCGCTGCGTGAGCCACCACCGCCGTAGCCGCTCTGACCTCCACTGCGCGAGCCATTACCGCCGTAGCCGCTCCGGCTTCCGCCACGCGAGCCACTATCGCCGTTACCGCTTTGGCTTCCGCTGTGCGTGCCACTAGCGCTGTAGCCGCTCCGCGGGCCATTGGCGCCCTGGGCGCTGCGGCCCGGACGGGAGCTGGCTGCCGGCTGTTCCCACACGGCTGCTTCCTTGGCGCGTCCGCGGCCACTGCCGCCCTGGGCGCTGCGGCTCGGGCGGGAGCCAGCTGCCGGCTGTTCCCAGACGGCTGCTTCCTTAGCGCGTCCGCGGCCATTGCCGCCTTGGGCGTTGCGGCCCGGGCGGGAGCCAGCTGCCGGCTGTTCCCACACGGCAGCTTCCTTAGCGCGTCCGCGGCCATTGCCGCCTTGACGCGCATTAGCCTCCGCACGCGGCGCTCCGCCGCTGCGGGCTGCGCCACGGCCGCCAGTCTTCGGTCCGCGACCGGCCCGTACCGATTCAGCACCACGGCGGTTACCTTGGCGGTTTCCGCTGCTTGGTGCAGCGGCGGAGAATTCGCCGACGCCGAACTCGTCTTTCTCGTAGCGGCGGCGATCAAGCCGCTGCGAGATGCCCTGCTCGATCATGTCGAGCCCTTGATGGTCACGCGGCGAAGCGAAGGTAATCGCCAAGCCCTTGCCACCGGCACGGCCTGTCCGCCCGATCCGGTGAATATAGCTGTCTACATCCAGCGGCATATCATAGTTGAAGACATGCGTTACGCCTTCAACGTCCAAACCGCGGGCTGCTACGTCTGTAGCGACAAGAAGCTGTAGCTTGGCGTCGCGGAATCTTTTCATCACCGCTTCACGCTTCGCCTGAGACAGATCACCATGCAGCTCATCACATTCGTAACCAGCCTGCCGCAATGTCTCGTTCAGCTTGGACACCCGGCGTTTAGTCCGGCAGAAGATCATCGCCAAATACGGACGGTCCCGCTCGATCAAGGCTTGCAATGCTTCCTCCTTGTTCCGGTCAGAGCATTCCACTACCTGCTGACGGATATTGTCCAGCGGAATCGGCGAACCACTCTTGATCACGATATCCAGCGGTTCTTTCATATAATTGGCTGCAAGACGCTTAATTGGATCTGGCATAGTTGCCGAGAACAGCATCGTCTGACGACGGTAAGGCACCGCCGTGATAATGGACTCAACATCCTCCAGGAAGCCCATATGCAGCATTTGATCCGCCTCGTCCAGAACGAGCATTTTCACCCCGCCGAGATCCAGTGTCTCCCGGCGCAAATGGTCCAAGAGACGGCCCGGCGTTCCGATAATCAGGTGACGGCCGCCTTCCAGCTTGCGGAGCTGCTTCTCCACATCCTGGCCGCCGTATACAGCGAGGATTTTGACGCCTGTGTGACGCGCCAGCTTGCGTGCCTCTTCCGTAATTTGCAAAGCCAGCTCACGTGTAGGAGCCAGGATTAGCGCCTGCGGATAAGCCCGCTCTACATAGATCTTGTCTAGAATCGGCAGCAGGAACGCAAGGGTCTTCCCTGTTCCTGTCTTAGCCCGTGCAATAACATCCAATCCCTGTACAACTGGCGGAATCGCTTCCTGTTGTACGGGGGTCGGTTGGACAATTCCTTGTCCTTGAAGAAGTCCAGTCAACACCTCTGAAACTCCCAAATCTTTAAAACCCGGCAAATTCTCCACCTCACTGTTTCTACAAAATATTGATACTTCTCAGCATCTCTTCGCTTCCTAAACTTCAGACCTTCCGCAACATCCCTATTCAAGTAGAAACGGCTTTGCCGTCCACTGAGGGACGGTATTCGTTTCAGCGAGAAATATAAGGATAGTTTATAGTGTAGAACATATAAATTCTTATATTTCAAACAAAAAGCGGAAGAACTCCGTCACCGGAGCCCTTCCGTCCCAATGTATCCTTGATCACCATAGCGGAGTCGTCAAGGTTCGGTTTCTTAAAGGGCAGCTAGTCACCGGACAGTTCAGACGGCACTCCATTGCTTTATATTCAACACTTTCGTCATGAGAATCCAGCTTAGGCTTAGAAAGTTCCTCTATATTGTACTTGATCCTCAGCTCTTTGTGGTGAAAATGGACAAGAATATTTCCTGATTCATTAGCCCGCCCTATTAATATACCCCAAATTGCAGCCTTTGCTTCAACTCGCTAGAACCTGCCCGACTTGAAAATCGAGAACAGCAGCCACAGAAACATCAGCAGCGCCACCACTGCACCAATCTCCACCGTAGGGAAATCCCACAGATGCGAAGGATCGCCCCGCATCGCTGAGCCTATAATCAGCCCCACCATGATGATGCTAAAGGCCAGCAGCACGATGCTGAAGGACAGCCGGTTGCCGATCCGGTCCAGCTTGCGCTGGAGGGCTTGAAATTCAGGCAGTCCAACCTCAACCTTCAGCTTACCCGAGCTGACCAGCGCTGAGAGCTGACGCGCCTGTGCCGGCAGCTCAATCAGACTCTCGGCCAGGTCTGCTACGCCGTCCCACAGCTTGCGCTGGATCCGGCTACCGGTAAAACGCTCTTTGGCCAGCCGCTTGCCGAAAGGCTCGGCCATCTGGACAATGCTGAAAGAAGGGTCGAGGTTCCCGACGACCCCTTCCATAGTCAGCATCGTCTTGCCCAGTATTGCCAGATCCGGCGGAATCACCAATCGATGTTTGCGGGCAATGCCGAAGAGATCGTTCAGCGCCTTGCCGATACTGACCTGATTGAAAGGAACATCATAATATTCATCCCGGAGACGGTCGACATCGTTATGCAGCGCCGCCCGGTCTGCACTCTCCGGAATCACGCCAAGCTTGAGAATTGCCCGCACCATCGCCTCTGTATTCTTGCGCATCAGGGCGATAATTAGCGCGGATAAATGCTCCCGCATCTGATCACTCAGCCGGCCAACCATCCCAAAGTCGATCAAAGCCAGCTTCCCGTTCTCCATCAGCATCACGTTACCGGGGTGCGGGTCGGCGTGGAAAAAGCCGTGAATGAATACCTGGCTCAGCATCGTCTCTACAAGCTGCTGTGCGACATCCTTGAGCTTGACACCCTTGTCCAGCAATTCCTGGCGGCGGTTCAAGGTAATGCCTTCCACGTACTCCATGGTCAGCACCCTTGTTGAAGAATAATCCCAATAAATCTCCGGGATGTAAATCGCCTCGTGTTGTTCGAGCTGACCTGCTATTTTCTCAGCATTGCGCCCTTCCTGGCTATAATCCAGCTCACCCAGCAAAGACCTGGAGAACTCATCCGCCATGCGGGACAGGCCATACTGCTTGGCCCAGTCCATGCGCCTCTCTGCCAGAGCGCACAGGTCGCGGAGTATCTCCAGGTCACGACTCATCGTCCGCAGCACGCCAGGACGCTGGATTTTGACTGCAACAGTCACCCCATCGTGCAGTACAGCACGGTGAACCTGACCAATGGAAGCAGCGGCAAGCGGTTTATATTCAAAAGATTGAAAGATCTCGTCCACATGCTGATCCAATTCCTGCTCCACAATGGACCGGGCCGTGTCCGCCGAGAACGGCGGCACATGATCCTGGAGCTTCACCAGCTCCTGAATAATGGAATCGGGCAGCAGATCGGAGCGGGTACTGGCGAGCTGACCCAACTTGACAAAAGTTGGCCCCAAATCCTCCAGCACCCGGCGGATCCGCTCCCCGAGGGTTACACTTTCATGAACCTCTTGTGTGACCAGACGGCGCGGGAGGGATAGAAGATGGTAGAGTCCAAGTTCCTCGACCATATAACCAAAGCCATGACGCATAAGCGCCATGGCAATCGCCCGATAACGTCCAGCATGCCTGATGCGGACCGCCATTTATTCGTTACGCGTTTCCGGTAAAGTTCCTTCTAACCGGGAAATGCCCTCCAGCGCCGCTATGCGATGCTCCAGTCCGGCTATTTTGGCCTCAAGGGCTTCAATATCCTTGTGTGACGGCACCTTCAGATCATTCAATACACGTTGTACCTGTTCTTGTATGGCTGACTTGAATACGCCGCGTTCTTCCTCTCCCCGCTCGATAAGCCGATCGACTAATGCTTTCGATTCGGAAGGTGCAAGCTCTCCGCGCTTCACAAGATCCTCCACTGCCTTCTCAACTTTTTCCTTGCTGACTATGGTGAGGCCCACTCCTAAAGAGATCGCTTTTTTAAACAAATCACTCATGGCACTTTCCTCCCAAAGATTGCGTTTTGTTGTAAACAGAAGTCATGGTTAAAGTATACCCCACTGAGCAGCGAATTCACAAAAGGAACGACGAGACCTTTATTCTCTAAGAAGTATGAGGAATGCGTGCAGCCCAGGTTGCAGCCTGCAGGATCAGCTCCCGGATGGCCGGATGCCGGAACGTAGGCTCATGATGGCCAGGCATCAGATAGACAACTCGTCCTTGACCAAAGCGGTGACACCATGCAGCAGGTAGCCATTCACCATCGGCTTCATATTCCAGAAGTACAGTTTTCTCAGTAAAAGGATCAAATTCGAAGCGGTATGGCTCCTCATCCAGTTCAAAATCTTCAATTCCCTCTGTAATATCATGCTGCTGCACGCGGAATTTCAAGGGACCATAAGGCGGATGGGTGGTGAATTTCCCACCGATTAACTGGGCCAGCTCATAGCGCTTTGCCAGAGATACGCCGGTATGCAGAACAATGAGTCCGCCGCCACCGCTCACATAGCTTAGTAGCCCTGCGGTCTGCTGGGGTGACACCGTTTCATTCCATAATTCATTATAAGCAATACATAAGTCATAGCCGGCCAAATGCTCGCTCAGCAACAGTTTCTTATTCTCTGAACATTGAACCGTCAGCAATTCATGCAAAATTTCACCGATTTGTTGATCCACTCCCTGCAAGGGATGGAAACGGGGATGGGTGTAGTCACCAAGTAATAGACATTTTCTTTTGTCCATAGGTGCACTCCTCCTTACTTATTCGTCTGGTGTAATTGGTATGCGTTCCCTTTATTCTAAGGAAAACCTCCCGGGATGTCCATTCATAACGGACTTTTTCCGGATATTCGTCCTCCAGTTAAAAAAGCATTTCCGCCCTTGATTGCGGCAAAAATGCTCTCTAGACCAGCCTTCTCTTCGGGCCGCCTGCTGCCCTCTTCAGACTTAACGGCCCGCAGCCAAGTAGCGGCCAAGCTCTACGAACATGCTGCCCATCCGCTCATGCTCTGGCATGACGATCCGCGTAATCCCCTCTTCTTGAAGTGCGGCAGAGGTAATACGCCCGACCGACACGGCAAGCACGTCTTTTTCAAAAGCCTCCCGCAGTGCTTCCAGCTTGTCCTTCTCCTTCGCAAATTGAGAGAGAAACCGAAATTGTGGCGCACTGGTAAAGGCCACGGCATCTACTTTTCCGGTCACAATTTCATCCAGTAGCCTGTCCAGCTCACCAGGCTCGGGAGGGGTATGGCGGTACGGCAGGATCTGACGGGTTGCGGCTCCAACAGTATCCAACCATTCGGTGAGAACGGGTGCCGGATCACCGTGAAGCTGCAGCAAAACGTCTTTGCCCTGCAGATCCAGGCTTTCCATGCCCCGGATCAGACCAACACTGCTGCCATCATCGTCGCGAGCGACAGGGACCAGCCCTCTCTTCTTCAAAGCATTAACGGTCTTATAGCCCCGGGCGGCAATAAGGGAGCCTGACAAGACTTCCTGAAAACGTTCCTCCAGCCCCATGCTGCCCGCCATGGTGAACAGCGCCTCCAGCCCGATGCCCGTAGTCAGTATCACTAGATAAGGAGGGCTGGCAATCCAGCCCTCCAGGCCTTCACGCAACGCATCATCATCCAGAAATACGGTTCCCTGGGCAGGCCGCAGCAGCGCCGTTCCACCCATATTCTGTACCAGCTTGGTCATTTCCTCGGCCTTACGCGCACCGGCGAGGGCGATGGTGAGACCTTTTAATTGCTCTGCCATGAAATCTGCTCTCTCCTTATCATAACCCTGTTATTTTGCTTATCAGTATACTTGTAAATACCAGGAGATGGAAAGAAGGATTATTGATTACCGCCGTTCATCCAGCTTGAAACGGCTCGCCAGCTTCTGTAGCTCTTCGGCCAGATGGCTGAGGTCCGCGGACGATGAGGCGATCTCCTCCACAGAAGCCAACTGCTCCTGCGCGGCAGCGGAGATTGTCTCTGTGCTGACAGCAGCTTCACCAGTGATCAGGCGAATTTCGGCAATCGCCTTTTCCATACTGTCTGTTTCTGAGGTGAGTGTACGGACAGCTCCACCCATCACTTCGATTTTCTCCGCAGCTCCCTTAACTGCTCTGCGGATACGCGAGAAGGATCGGCCTGTCGTATCGACCGCCAGAATCCCTTCCGATACACGCTCTTTAGCAGCTTCCATAGCGATTGTAGCCTGCGTCATTTCCCCATTGATGGAAGTGATTTGATCGGCAATTCGTGTCGCCGATTGCTCTGATTCCTCCGCCAGCTTGCGCACCTCTGCGGCCACAACAGCAAACCCACGGCCCTGCTCGCCCGCCCTTGCGGCCTCAATGGAGGCATTCAGCGCCAGCAAGTTGGTCTGACGGGCAATTCCCTTAATCACCCCCACAATACCGGTGATCTGATCAGTACGGCTATTGAGCTTGTCGATCACGCCGCCCAGCTCTTCCACTGTCTCGTGGATGCCATTAATTTTGTCCACGACACTAATAACCGAATCGCCGCCTTCCGAAGCAGACACTGAGGTTTTATCCATCATTGCAGACACCTGCTCCATAACCTCCGAGATCCCCATCACTTCACTGGCTGTTGCTGTCACACTCTCCATGCCCTTATGTACGCTGTTAACCTGACGCTCCGTTCCCCCCGCCACCTCCTGGATGGCGATAGTCACATGCTCAATAGCCTTTGTGGTCTGCTCTGCATTCGCAGTCAGTTCCTCGGCAGAGGAAGACACATTGTCCGTCATCTCCTGTACACCAACGATCATGCTCCGCAGATTGACCACCATGGATTGGAAGTTTCCGGCCAGCACGCCGACCTCATCCATCCGGTAGCCGTCGATATTCTTCGACAAGTCACCCTCGGCGATCACCTCTGTGGCCTTTCTCAATCGGCGAAGCGGCTGAAGTATGGAATGCACATTAATATAGACAAGTACCATTGCTACCAAGACAGAGCCAATGATAACCAACGTGGCTGTAGTGCGGATAGCCGTTGTTACATCACTAACCTCGTTCATATTGATCGTGCCCCCGATTCTCCAGCCCGTCAGCTCGTTGACCATAAAGGTCATCTTCTTGTTATCATCCTTATGGACGTAATCGAAGGAACCTTCCTCTGTTTCGAACATCTTCTTCACAAAATCAGCACCGGATTCTGCGCCAATCGTCTCTGTAGGATGGACCAGGAACTTCTTGCTACTATCCATAATTAGGATATACCCTTCCTTCCCTACCTTAAGACTTGTCAGCTTGCCCAGTTCGGCCAAATTGAGATTCAGGGCTACAACACCATCACCGCTCTCCAATACGGCAGAGATGGCAATGACATTCTCTTTGTCGGCCGATTGGAAAGCCGGGGAAATCACTACCCCCTTGCTGTTCTTCAACGCATTGACATAGGAATTCTCCTTGCGTGGATCATAGTCATCCGGCAGCTTGGATTCAGAGGCATGTAGCGCCTTGGCCCGGCTTGTTCCCACATAAATATCTAGCACATCCGAATGCAGCGCCGTATATTCCTTTAACCTGGCCTGAATCCCTGAAGAAGCTTCACCATTTGCTTCGCTGTTAATATCACCTGCCTTCAGCTGTCTGGCAAAGTATTCAATATCATTAATCTTGGACTGTATATTGGCATTAATAATGCTGTTGACCGCTCCTACGCTCTCCTTCGCGTTATTTATTAATTGATCTTCCACTTCACGGCTGGCTGATTGATAAGTTTGCCAGCCAATAATCATGCTTGGCACCAGCAGCACAAGCATGTAGGTGGCAACGAGCTTTGTACGGATGGAGATAACCGTATTTTTGTTCATGAGGTGTGATCACTCTCTCTTTCATCTGGGTCTTAAGTAGGTATGCTCTTGAAGTTAATAACAACTTTATGTATATAAATATAATTCAGCTTTCACAGTCTTTTTCCCTTCTCATCCTCTTGAATATTCTCACATATTTCTTCAGAATACTCCTATAAAAAATGAAAAGACCGCTTTAATGAAAGCGGTCTTTTCTTATATGAATAATATCTTGAACACAAAAAAACAAGGACGAAAGTCCCTGTTTTCTTAATTCGTTCTTTTCCCTTTACAGTTTGGGCAAATTCCGCCGAATACGACATGGGCATGCCCAATGGTATACCCTGTTTCGCTGGCCACTTCGTTTATCCATTCTTCCGGAACGTGGCTCATCACTTCATCCACCGCCCCGCACACCTCGCATATAATATGCTGATGATCATCCATTCTCGCATCATATCGGCTTGCCGATTCCCCGAGCTTTAGCTCCTGGATCAGCTTCTTGTCAGACAGATAACGAAGGGAGTTATAGACTGTGCCATAAGCAAGATTGTGTCCCTGTTCCACCAGTCGGTTCATTACCTCAGCAGCAGTTGGGTGATCATGCGAATTCCGAACGATATCGTAAACGGCTTGCCGTTGAGAAGTCAGATTAAGGTTTCTCATTTCGATCATCCTCTTATTTATTTTTAGATCAAGTATAAGTATTAAAGACGATACGGTCAATAAAAATAGCCAGAGCTCTACTATATTTTATATAGCCATTTCCGTAAAATTCGCTAAAATGGACTTATCCAGTCATTGAATAGACCAGATTTAGCCAATTCTCCATGCAAGGGGCCATTGAAAGTTATGCTGATTGACCTGCTTACCAGCTTGTTCACTAATTTCTGCATTCTCGTTACATTTGTCTTCCTCTCCGGCAGTCTTTCCAAGCGATACAACTTCCTAGGCCGTACAATGTCGCCTCTGGCAGGGGTCATCGCCGGATTGATCTTCGGGCTCTTCGGCATAATTCTGATGAGCTACTCGTTCCCTATTGGACCGAACACCTACGCGAATCTGCGGCATCTGGCTATTATTATCGCAGGCGCTTATCTCGGCTGGCTTCCTGCTGCTGTCTGTGCCGTCCTTCTGGCCGTCAGTCGGCTTCTCTTCTATGATATTACATACAATTCCCTTTCCGCCGCCTTTTCCTTGCTGCTCTGCGGCGCTTGCTGCAGTTGGATCGCGCTTAAGCCTTGGACCCGGCTACGCAAAATGACCGTCAGTAATCTGGTCACCATGGGGCTCGTATTTGCCTTGCTGCTTAACAATCTGGACGGTTTTCAAACGGTCATGCAGGTCTTTCCAATAGAGCTGGCAGCCTCTCTTGCTACAGGTCTTATCATCTATTATGTTGCGGAATATATCCAGCGCTCCAATGAATTGTTTAACCAGCTTGAAGTGCGGGCCACGACCGATTTTCTAACCGGACTGAATAACCGGCAACAGTTCCAGCGGCATTTGGAGGACGAGTTGCTCCAGGCAGCCGGGCAGCGCGAGAGCTTGTCCCTGCTTGCGGTGGATATCGATCATTTCAAGACCATTAACGATACGTATGGACATCCAGCAGGCGATCAGGTACTGATTCAGCTTGCCCAGCGGCTGATCGGAGCTGCTCGCCCTCAGGATGTTGTCTCTCGCAATGGTGGCGAGGAATTCTCAGTGCTGCTCCCCGTCTGCACGCTGCATGAAGCCGAGCAAGCCGGGGAGCGGATCCGGGCAGCGGTAGAGCACGACTTGTTCCTTTTGCCAGACGGACAGCGAATTCCGGTTACCATCTCCGTCGGTGCAGCTTGCTGTCGACCTGATTATGATGAAGCCGTCAGTCGCCTGCTGACCCAGCACGCGGACCAGGCGCTCTACCGGGCTAAGAATTCCGGGCGGAACAAGGTCTGCTCCGAACCCCCTTATCCCCACGAGAACCAATCCTATGAAAGGCAGCTTATTTAATCATGCCGGAGTATTTGATATCCACATCCACCAATGTTTTGAATTCCAGCTTCGGATAAATAGCTTTCCAGTCCCTCATCTCCGTGTCATTGTTGAAATGTCTTGACGCGTATCGCAATCCCCAGCCAAATGGGTCCAGTCCGCTTCGTTGAATTTTGACCAGAAGCTTCTCAATCCCTTCCTTCAGCTCTTCTCCCCCAGCCTTGGAGAGCTGTTGAAGGACCTGATGAGTGACTATATCCTGAGAGCTATTCTCTTCAAGAATACCCAAGAGCTTCACCTTGTATTGAATATAAGGCTTTCCCTCTTCAGGGGTAAAAATTCGATAACTGGCTGACGTACCCTCCGTATAGTATTGATACATCCCACCTTTGTAATGAGCGGGGAGATTGGTCCGCAGCTCGCGGCGTGTCAGCAGATTGAAAAGTCTGGTTTCATCGGGGGAGAGAGTGAGACGGATTTTCTGTTTATCGAGTAGAGCGATCTTGTTAATCAGAAATTGCTCTGTTCCTTGAGATTCAATAATCGGAAGAGTAGGATCTATGCCCACTTCAAAAACATTTTTCATTAGCTGATAGGAATACACGCTCGCAATAAAAGGCGACTCCGTCCCTTCGCCGCTCATCGCCATGATAAGCGAATTAGAAGGAATATGCTCCGACTGAGGCTTTATATTCAGTACTTTCAGCGCCTCCGGTCTGCCCACGCCAAAGTTCAGGATCAACTGGATATCCCTGCGCCGCACGGCCCAGTCCATCACATGGCGGATATCTTTTTCAGCAAGCTTCTCTCCCATGATGATCGATTTGCAATGCACGTAATCCAGTTCCTTCTCCACTCTGGATTTCATCATACGGAGTGCTTCCGAGATGCTGTAGGATTCTTCCGTCAATATCTGCATCTTCTCATCAATCTTAGTAATATCACCCTGCGGTACGGCCAGCTTCAGACTAACCTTAAGGTTACCTTCTTTCTCCCCAGGGTCGATCCCCATGGCAACCACGAATATTCGCCGGTCGATATCCTTGAAATCACAGCCAGCCGTCAGTAGCAACAGTATCGTTATAAGCAAAAGAAACACTTTCTTCAAGGATTCCGCCTCCTGGCCTTCCGCATTTTTATAACGCAGTAGAACAGTGTCGCTATCATCGACATTTCTCCAAGCCAGCGGATCTGCAGAAACCACTCCGCCAGTAGGTTAAGCTCATATTGATCCATGAACATCAACAGCAGCGTAGCCATGCAGAACAACCCCAGAATGATCGCTTCTTTCCACAGCTTCGCTTTGGATGAATTTTTCTCGGCGAACGGCATAATACTCTTGAACAACTCCAGCCCCACGTGCCAGTGTACGATCACACTCATAATGGATAGGGTCATATAGGCAAAATAAAATATAAACAACATCCGTTCAATCAAAAACGTCTCGATCCGGATGCTGTCAGCGGTTGAGAACCAAGTGTATACATGACGTTCGACTCCAACCGTCCCAAAGTAGCCGATAGGAACCAGAAACGTAATTAATAGCACAATCAATCCTTCCGCAGCGATGAGCCAGACATGCCTTAATTTGATTTTGTGAAATAGCCGGTTGAAAATGGCCAAATTAATGTACCCGCTGAATAGAAAAGTACCGGCAGCCATACTCTTGATATCCGGCCTATGCCAGATAAATGTCATAATCTGAAACACGGAGTCCCAACTGAAATTAGGGTTGATCAGCGCTTTTACACTCGCATATAGAATCAGAGGTAAGGTGATGGCCAAGATCACCTCAAGCGTGTACAACAAAGACAGACCATCTACCCGGCAGCAAATACACACCAGAATCAGAAACCCAATGACAACAGGATACGCCCCTGTGTCCGGGCTGATAAATCGCAAGGTGATGTCCACGAATGAGAGCAATGTGATCACCCCAGCTACATACCATAGCACCGCGTAGACCAAAAGCATCGGTGTCGTCACAAGCCTCGGCATGAGCGAATTAAAGATTTCCGGAATCCCCTTGCCGGGGAACTTGTCCATCAATTTGGTAAACACATAGACAAATGTTGTACCGATTGGCACCGCAATCAGGATCGACATTAACGCTCCGTCAAAACGTCTGTCCATCAGCTCTCTGGGCACAAAGTTAATAATGTTGATCAGACTGTTCATCAGAAAGAGACAGTAGAAATAGCGGCTTTTAACCATCAGTGCCCCCGCCTTTCTTGAATCTGCGGAAGCTGATGTTGTCCATGAAGAACAGCCGGAAATACGGCTGGCCGAAACTCCGCTGGCTGCATAGATAAATCATCAAGCCGACCAAACAGGACACCACACCAACCAGACCAAGAAGGGCAGCAGCAAACACGAAGAAATATTTTAGCACACGAACCGAGAAGCTCATCATATTCAGCGGGATCAGAAAGTTCGAAATGGCGACTGCGGACACCAGAATGATCATAATGTTGCCGACCAGACCGGCTTGTGTGGCCGCCTGACCCAGAATCAGACCACCAACCGTGGTCGCCGTCGGACCAATCGCCCGGGGTAGCCGGATACTGGCTTCTGTCAGGAATTCCATCATAATGAGCATGATCAGAACTTCCACAAAAGAAGGATACGGCACGGTTGCACGGCTTCCTGCCACAAGCAGCGCAATTTGCACCCGGATGATCTCCGGATTGTAAGAGGTGAAAGCGACATATATAGCCGGAAGCCACAGCGTCATCGCCACTCCAACGACCCGCAGGAACTTCAGGAATCTTCCGACGAAGGGAAACTGGATTTTGTCATCCATTGCGGTAAAGAAATCATTGAAGATGGAAGGCAACACAATAGCATAGCCTGTAGTATCCATCATCAGCGCCACTTTGCCTTCGGAGAGGTTGAATACAACGCGGTCCGGCCGCTCCGTTACAATGGTCTTGGGGAAAATCCGCAGCTTGTCGCTGCTTAAATACTTCTCAAGCTCGCCTGTAGCCTGCAGAATATCCACCCTCAGGGTCTGAAGCTTTTCTTTGACCTCAGCCAGCACATCATGATTCACGCGGCTCTCATCATATAGAATTGCCATCTTGGTCCGTGACAGATTGCCGATCAGCATTGATTCCATTTTTAATTGCGAGGATTGATAGCGTCGCCGCACCATATTGAGATTGATCGCCAGATTCTCGGTGAATCCATCAGACGGGCCCTGGGTCACACTCTCTGTGATGGTCTCCGACACAGCGCTGTTCTCGGCATGTAGAACATCAAAGAAATAGAGCCGGTCCAGAATAGCTACAGCAGCATAACCGCTCAGCAGCAGTTCCAATGCCCGTTCACCCGTCGTCGCCTCTTCGCTGCCTGGATAGGTACGAATGTAATCCTTATAAGCTTCGTTGTCCTCCATCTCATAGAACGGAGCAATAATACCGTGGCTGATCTTAACTGAATCTGTAATGCTCTTGATAAAGACCAGCCGGGCATCACCGGCAGGCGCAAGCAGCCGCTTATCCTCCAGATCTGCGATATTATCCAGCTTTTCCGTGATCCATTCCAGGGAAGCAGCATGCTTCTGCGGTTGTTCTGACACTCTGGTTCCCTCCCCTCTTTTGGTTCCACTTTACGAAGATGTGTCCTTATTTTGGCATCATCGCCCGCAAATCATGCACTGCCCTCTGAACTGAAGTTTCTTTTCCCCAGGTTGTGGTAATAATTGAACAACGTAACGCAAAAGTAGGGAGGGATCAGAGCATGAATCCAGAGAACCGGCTTACGGCTAATTTGCCGCAGTTTCCTGAATCTTTATGGCGGGATACTGTCGATATGCCGACTTTTCCGCGATTGAACGGGAATCACCAGACGGACGTTGCTGTTGTAGGAGGGGGAATCACCGGGATCACGACGGCCTACCTGCTCTCCAAAGCCGGCTATAAGGTAACCCTGCTGGAGGCAGGGACCATCCTTAATGGAACCACCGGGTTCACCAGCGCCAAAATCACTGCCCAGCACGGACTGATCTATCACGATCTCTTAGAGCACTTTGGAGAGGAACAGGCCGGCCTCTACTATAAATCCAACAATGAAGCCATGGAATGGATGATTCGTACCGCACAAGAGCTACATCTGGCCTGCGGCATGACACGGGATGATGCTTACCTGTATGTCGATGCCGGAGATGACAAGACACGAAAACAGCTTGAAAAGGAATTTGCAGCTTATCAGACCCTGGGGTTACCGGGCAAATGGCTTGATTCAGTATCTCTCCCTCTGCGGGTAGAAGGGGCTATTACCCTGCCGGGACAAGCCCGCTTTCACCCCGTACAATATTTGCTGGGGCTACTTCAGGTCTTTCTTAAAAATGGCGGTACAGTGTACGAACACACAACCATTGCTGAAAAAGTAGAGAACCGCGGCAGGCTTACGCTTTTCACTGAGCAAGATCAGCACGCGATTACCTGCAGTCACGCCGTCTCCGCTTCCCACTTCCCCTTCTATGACGGTGGGGCGCTCTACTTCTCGCGCCTGCATGCCGAACGCTCCTACTGCTTGGCTATTCAGCCGGAAATGCAGTTCGAAGGTGGGATGTATCTGAGTGCCGGACAGCCTACCCGCTCCTTGCGGGCCGTGGAATGGGAGGGCCGCAAGCTAGTAATCGTCGGCGGAGACAATCATAAGACAGGCCAAGGCATTTGCACATTTGGTCATTATGAGAACCTTGAGCGGTTCGCGGGGCAATTGCTGGGGATTAAGGTAATGCCTTACCGCTGGTCGGCCCAGGACCTGATCACCCTCGATAGAGTTCCTTACATTGGAAAAATAAAGGGCAATAAGGAGATCTATATCGCCACCGGCTTCGGGAAATGGGGAATGACCAGCGGTACCATGGCAGCACAGATCATTGCCGATCAAATACAGGGTAAGGACAACCCCTACACACAGCTGTACAATCCTTCACGCTTCAAAGCAAATCCTGGCATCAAGAACTTCATTGTGCAGAACGCCAATGTCGCCAAGGAGCTTATCGCAGGTAAGGTCGAGATCATCCACAAGAAGACCAAGGATCTAAAGCGGGACGAGGGGGCGGTTGTATTTCATGATGGGAAGCGTGTCGGCGCGTACAGAGACCTGGAAGGCCACCTTCATCTGGTCGACCGGACGTGCACCCATCTGGGCTGTGAGTGTGAATGGAATAACGGAGAACGGACCTGGGATTGCCCCTGCCATGGCTCTCGCTTCTCCTATGATGGTGCCGTTCTAGAAGGACCGGCCACACTGCCCCTGGATACCATCAGTCCGAAAATCCCATGAGATTTGAGTAGCTGAGGCAAGCATGACGACGCTACCAACGGGGGCGGCGTGCTTGTCTTTGCCCGCTCAGGTATAATTGAAGCGGAAGCTGTTATCTATTCTTTAAAAGGACGTGAAGCGAAGTTATGGATCTGAGAGGAAAAAGCGTTGTAATTACCGGTGCAGGTAAAGGGATCGGGAAAGCACTAGCCCTTGCATTGGCCAAAGAAGGAGCCAACCTGGGCCTGATCTCCAGAACATCGGGCGATTTAGAAGCCTTGAAAGCCGCGTTGACGGAAGTCTACGACGTCAAGGTTAGCATTGCCGTTGCCGACATTTCCGTACAGGAAGAGGCAGAACGGGCTGTTGTTTCGCTCCAGAATGACCTTGGCGCTTTCGATGCGCTTATTAATAACGCCGGGGTTGCCCAATTCGGTACCTTTCTGGAAATGGACCCTGCGGACTGGAGACGCCACCTTGAGATCAATCTGTTCGGTGTCTACTATGTTACCAGAGCTGCACTGCCAGCCATGATTGAGCGCAGCAGCGGCAATATCATCAACATCTCGTCCACAGCGGGCGAACGCGGATTTGCTACAGGCTCTGCCTACTGTTCCTCCAAGTTCGCGCTGATGGGCATGACCGAATCTCTGGCTCAGGAAGTGCGCAAACATAATATCCGGGTAACCGCGCTGACGCCAAGTACGGTCAACACTCCACTGGCTGAGAACGCAGGTCTGAAGATTGGTGACGAAGACCGTATGATGCAGCCGGAGGATGTAGCTGAACTGACTATTGCTGCCCTGAAGCTGCCGGATCGCGTCTTCCTCAAGACCGCCGGTATTTGGACCACGAACCCGCAATAAATAGTCTGTATCTTATTCTCTCACTCATACTATCTTAGGGAGGTTCATTGCATGCTAGTAGTTACGAATACGATTAAAGTCAAGGAAGGCCATGGCGCCGCTATGGCCCAGCGTTTTGCAGGTTCAGGCGGCGTACAGGACATGCCGGGCTTTGTGCGCATGGAAGTATGGCATGGCAGTGCCAAGGAAGGCGTGGAGGAATTAAAGATCTGTACCGTGTGGGAGAATGAAGAGAGCTTCAAGGGATGGACCTCCAGCGAATCCTTCAAGCAGTCTCACCGCGGTGCCGGCGGCAGTGACGTTATTCTCGGCGCCTCGCTCGACAAGTACGAGCTGCTGATCAGCCGTACGCCTGGGAACTAGCACACCTTAATGCTAGTGGTTGTTGGTGAGCTATTGGTTGATACGAGCGTACTAGTGGTTGATATAAGTGTGCTAGTGTCGATATGATCTACTGGTATATATGATCTACTGGTATATATGATCTACTGGTATTTGATATGATCTGCTAGTATTTGATATGGCTGAAAAAGGCCATTATGAGCCCTCTCTAATGCTACAATTATCATTGTGTTCAAGTGAAACTAAGTAGCCTGACCCCCTTAAACATAGGAATCAGGCTGCTTAGTTTTTGTATTTGGATAGCTATATATGACCGATCTAAGATCTGAGTAAGAGCCTCGGCCGTCACTATGATGGCTTATTTAGGCTTCCGATCGCTGTTAACTCCAGCTTTATTTATTAACCCTGATAGCGCCTAAAATCGAGAAGCAGCTCATATTTTCGACGTGAGCTTTCCTCTGAAGACCTTTCAGGCGAGCGCCTCACTCCTACAGTCCCTAACTTTCTCCTTCGTTACTCCCCATCTTCTTGATGTGTGAGTAGAAAAAGAGTGCACCCATCGATTCCAAAGGGCAGGGGGATATAACGGCATTTTTGTACCTTAAATTGGCTGCAGCTAGGCGTCAAATTCAATTAAGGACATTTTTGTACCTTAATTCTTCCAAAACGCCCTCTACAGAGCTTTTTTTTCAAAAATAAGGTACATTAATGCTCTTATATTCCTATTTTATCTAAAAAAGAGAAAAATGAGGTACAATAATGCCCTTAGTTGGGCATATGTAGATTTTTTCATCACCAAGAAAGTCTGGGACAACCGTAGCTGTTTATTCTAGTTGCAACTACGACCGTAGCTTCAGATTTCACCGGGGAGATACCGAGTCTGCGCTTTGAATCATAATATATCTACTCGATGAGGCCAACTCATTTCGCTGTTCACCTTTTTATACTGATAAGGCGACCTCTGCTAAAGCTTACCTTTTGATAAAACATACTCTTTCAAGTCTTTAAACTCCTCTTTGTTTTCCTTTACCCACCGTATTTCATCAGTTGCTGTAAAGCACTTTGCTTGAGCACCTGGAATAAAAGACTGAACCACGGAAAAAAGCTCCGTTTTCCCAGACTCTACCTGATCCATAATAAATGGTACATCAGGTACACCTAACTTTTTTAATAAAGCAAGCTTTTGGTCTTAGACAAATCAGAATTTGCGATTTTTTCAACTTCTTCAGGAAGGGTGCTAAGCTTTTGTTTCCATTCCTCAGAAAAGTTATCTCCTGAAGCCCAAGTTGTACTCTGATCTTCTTTAAGGTTAATCTTCGAGATTTCCTCAATGGCAGCTGCAAAAATGTAATCAAAAAGGTTGCTTCCTTCGCTCTCATCCATTTTCTTTTCCAATATGGGGAGAGCATCCGTCCCAAGATTTACAATATTCGAATATGCCGCACTATTTTTGAGGTAATCATAAGGATTACTGCTTATGGCAAGCTCAGTTTTATTAGCAGCTTCAGTTTGTAACTGTTCTACTAATCCATCAAGATTCTCATCAATTTGTTTCTCAACAGATGCATCTGCAGTCATTGCATAAATAGAAGTCGTAACAGCGAAACCGAGAGCGCAAATGCCGACAAGTAACCACCATCACGAGCTGCGTAGCCCCTGAATTGACACATAGAAAGTTGTAGCGCTAACCTTCCTACATTAAACTGCAATATGCTCTTCCAGAAGATGATGAACTTAGCGAATGGGATATAAAAAAAGCTGAAGAGGATGTCCTCGACAGCTTAAGACTTACCAATGAATCTCCCCTTTAGTTGTGGAGAGCATAGCAAATTCATAAACGCATCATTTACTTACTCTGGCTTCTTAGGTCGAACTCTCTTTTACTCACCAACATTAGGCTGCGTCTCCGCCACTTCCACATGCTTGCCCGGCCAGAAGGCCAGTCGACCGAATAGCAGGGTAATGGCCGGTACGAGGAACGGGCGTACCACAAAGGTATCCAGCAGAACACCAAGGGCTGTGATAATGCCAAATTGCACAAGCACCTGAATTGGCAGCGTAGCCAGCACGCCAAAGGTCCCCGCCAGGATGAGACCGGCAGAAGTAATGACCGAACCCGTCTCATTGACCCCTTCCGCAATCGCTTGCTTCAGGGGCATAACCTTTCTTTTTTTCCATATGCTCGAGATCATAAAGATGTTGTAGTCCTCGCCAAGTGCTACCAGGAATACAAAGGAGTAAAGTGGAATTGCTCCCTGAATGGCCTCTGCGCCAAGGACATAATGAATAATAATCCAGCCTAGTCCAAGTGCGGAGAAGAAGGATAGGATTACGGTCCCCACCAAATAAATAGTAGCGATAATTGAGCGCAAATAAACGAGCAGCAGCAAGGTGATCATTCCGATAACCACGGGAATAATGAGATCCATATCCCGCTCGCCGGTGGCTCTGTTGTCATATTGGGTCGCCGTCTGTCCGCTGATCCAGACTTTGCCTTCAGGGTTCGCAACCCCCACATCTACAAGCGCCTGCTCTCCCGTCGCCCGTAGCGCTGGAATATGGCTCATAGCTTCAAGCGCATACGGATTGCTCTTGAATTCAATATCGTAGCCAAGGATCTCCTTGTTCACTGCGCCCGGCTGGGGATCAGAAACTTTACCCACATAAGAGAGTGCACCCAGGACGACTTTAAGGTCTTCGCCATCTGCCTTGCCTTGAGTATCAATCATCAGTTTGGCCGGAGCCAACTCACCAGGGGAGAACTTGGTACCAATAAGGTCGAACCCTTGGCGAGATTCCATATTCTTCGGAAATGAAGACAGGATATCATACGTGAACTTAATTCCGCTAGAGAAAGAAGCTAGCACACCAAGCAGCAGCACAGTCACACCTACAATTGCCCACGGACGGGCAACCACCAGCCCACCGATGCCTTTTTTGCGGGATACACGCGGCTGTGGCGCTGGCTTTCCCTTGGCCCTCGCCCGCTCTGCTTCCATTTGAGGAGTACGCGGAATGAATGGATAGAACGAGGCCCGGCCAAAGATCGCTAGCAACGCCGGAACCAGTGTCAGACTGGCGATACCCATAATAAAGATGGCCAGACTGAATGGAACCGCAAAGCGATGGTAAGCTCCAAACTTCGCCAGCAGCAATGCGAATAGTGCCAGCACCACGGTGAAGCCGCTCATGGCAATTGCCCCGGAAGAATCTGTAATCGCATGCAGCAGGGCACGGCCCTTACTCTCTTCGCTCTTCAACAATTGACGGAATCGGGAGATCAGGAAGAGGCAATAATCCGTACCTGCTCCAAATAGCAGGACGGTCATAATGGAGATGGCTTGCGAATCTACGGTAATCCAGCCTTCCTGAGCCATTTTGCCCAATATAGGTCCCGTAACCCCATAAGCGAAGCCCACCGCAACCAGCGGAATGATCGCCAGAATCGGAGAACGGTAAATGATCAGCAGAAAAATAAGTACAAGAAGCACAGTCGCAATTAGCAAGGATACATCGGCGTTCTTGAACAGACTGCTGGCATCAATGGAGATGCCTACAGGTCCGGTGACGCGCAGACTTAACACGCTGTCCGCTGTACCCGCTGCTGTCGGATCACTGCCGGTTTCCGTACGGATGATCCCCTTCAGGTCCGCGACTGCTTCTTTAAGCTGCCCACTATCTGCTGAAGAATCGAAGAGTACAGGCGTCACCAGCGTGCTGCCGTCTTCCGAGAGTGAAGCCTGAAGCGCCTGTGGAGGAATTTTACCGAGCGGGGGCACGAAATTTTGATATGGCAAAGGTTGCTGTTCCAAGGTATTGTAGATGGCCCCGATATGTACTAGATCCTCCGGAGACATTCCGCCTTCCCGGTGCCACACCAACAAGGCCGGAACACCGCTGCCGCCTGGGAATTCTCTTCCCGCAACTACTTCTGCCTGAACCGATTGCGCATTCTCCGGCAGATTAGGGGCGTTGTTCGCCACTTGTGAATTCACAGCAGGCCATAGCATGTTCAGGAGGCCGACTACTACGATCCACACAAGAAGCGTGATCCACTTACTTTTGCTGCCTGCAACCCATTTTCCGTAGCCTGACATCTATTTCATCCTCTCTGCAGAGCCTGCGGAACGCAAAATGAACCGCGGGTCATTTTTATATTCATATCATACACGCTGACCTGCCTAAATACCATCCGTGATTTCATGCATCCAGCACTACTTATACAATAAAAAAAGCCGCGCAATTGCGCGGTTTAAACTACGGAATAAGCGGCATACCCTGCAGCTTCTACACGGCCTAGGACCGCATGAAGCCGGGCCGGGCCTTGCCCTGACAGACAAGTGCCCCTCACCACCGCATACTACGTACGGAGATGAGGGGCACTTTAAGGCCGCTAACCGTTATGACATTCCCCGCGGTTAGCCTCAGCTAACTTCAGGAACAGCTTCCTCGGAGAACTGGCTGTTGTATAGATCGGCATAGAAGCCATCTTGCGCCATCAGTTCTTCATGGTTGCCTTTCTCAATGACACTTCCCTTGTTCATAACCAGAATCAGGTCTGCATCACGGATCGTGGACAAGCGGTGAGCAATAACAAAGCTTGTTCTACCCTCCATCAGCGTATTCATCGCCTTCTGGATCTGTACCTCGGTCCGGGTGTCGACGCTGCTTGTAGCCTCATCCAGAATTAGGATGGACGGATCGGCCAAGATAGCCCGGGCAATCGTCAGCAGTTGCTTCTGACCTTGCGAGATGTTAGAGGCTTCTTCGTTCAGCACCGTATTGTAGCCCAGCGGCAAGGTGCGGATAAAGTGGTCCGCATGCGCTGCTTTGGCCGCACGCACCACATCGGCTTCACTGGCACCCTCACGTCCATAGGCAATGTTGTCACGGATTGTACCATTGAAGAGCCAGGTATCTTGAAGCACCATCCCGAATTTGCTGCGCAGCTCACTGCGCTTCAGATCCGTGATGTCAACACCGTCAATGAGAATTTGGCCGCCGTTCAGCTCATAGAAGCGCATCAGCAGATTGATCATCGTGGTCTTACCGGCACCAGTCGGTCCTACAATCGCGATCGTCTGACCTGGGCTGACCTCAATATTCATATCCTCAATGAGGATCGCATCCTCTTTATAGCCAAACTTCACATGGCGGAATTCCACGGCACCTTCTTCTTCCACAGCTTCGTGTTTCACAGCAGCCGTTTTCTCCGGAACTTCCTCTTCTTCATCGAGCAGCTCGAATACCCGCTCTGCGGAAGCAACTGTGGACTGAATGATGTTAGCAATATTCGCTGTTTGCGTGATCGGCATGGTGAATTGTCGTGAATACTGGATAAAGGCTTGGATATCCCCGACATCAATCATTTTCTTGGTGACAAAAATACCGCCGACTACGCAGACAAGCACATAACCCAGATTCCCGATAAAGGTCATTAGCGGCATAATCATGCCTGACATGAACTGGGCGCGCCAGCCGGAATTATAGAGATCATCGTTAATCGTATTAAACTGACGAAGCGATTCCTTTTCACGGCCGAAGGCTTTAATAATACGGTGACCGGTATACATTTCTTCTACGTGTCCGTTCAACTGCCCAAGTGATTTTTGCTGCCCGATAAAATGGGTTTGCGAACGTTTCGTGATCCCCAGTATGGCCACAAAACTGAGCGGCAACGTCACCACTGTAATCAGGGTCAGCCAAGGACTAATGGTCAGCATCATGATAATGACACCAATAATAGTAACGATAGATGTTATCAGTTGCGTTAAGCTCTGCTGCAAGGTGGTACTGATGTTGTCTACATCATTAGTAGCCCGGCTGAGAATTTCCCCATGAGTTCTGGAATCAAAATATTTCAGCGGCAGCCGTTCCAATTTAAGATTGATCTGCTCGCGCATATCATAGACAACCTTCTGGGCCACACCGGCCATGATATATTGCTGTAAATAGCTGAACAGGGCACTGAACAGATAAAGACCACCCAGAATCAGCAGGATATCATTAATATAGCCAAAATCGATAAAAGCTCCTTCTACACCTGTCAACTTTCCATAGGCGCCTTCAAACAGCTTGGTCGTTGCTTTACCCATAATCTTCGGGCTTAAAATACTAAATACCGTACTGGCAATCGCCATAATAAAGATAACGATCAGCTGCACCTGACGTGGACGCAGGTAGCGAATCAGACGGCGGAGCGTACCCTTGAAGTCCTTGGCCTTCTCCGCTGGCAGCATCATCCCAGGTCCGCCGCCAGGTCCACCAGGACCCCGGCCTCTTCCACCGCCCGGAAGTTTCATCTGGCTGTTCTTCTCACTCATGCTATTTCCTCCTCTGACAACTGCGAGGACACAATCTCGCGGTACACTTCACTGTTCTCCAGCAATTCCCTGTGCGTTCCCGTACCAGCGATTCTGCCTTCATCCAGCACAATAATCCGGTCTGCATCCATTACTGTGCTGACCCGCTGAGCCACAATAAGAACGGTGGATTCTGTCGTCTCTCCTTTGAGAGCGGCGCGCAGCTTGGCATCGGTCTTGAAATCAAGCGCCGAGAAGCTGTCGTCGAAGAGATATACTTCCGGTCTTCTGACCAGTGCACGGGCAATAGACAGACGCTGCTTTTGACCCCCGGAGACGTTATTCCCGCCCTGAGCAATTTCCGAGTTGAATCCATCCTTCATGGCTGATACAAAATCGAAGGCTTGTGCCACCTTGGCAGCATGGATAATCTCTTCATCAGTCGCATCCTCTTTACCGTACCGGATATTATCCTTGATCGTGCCAGTGAACAGAACAGCCTTCTGTGGAATATAACCAATCTTGCTGCGCAGCTCTTCCTGAGTCATATCGCGAACATCGACGCCATCCACCCGCACGGAGCCTTCAGCAGCGTCATAGAATCTGGGAAGCAAGCTCAGCATTGTGGATTTACCAGACCCGGTACCCCCGATAATCGCCGTGACTTCACCCGGGCGGGCATTGAAGCTGATCCCTGACAACGCAGGTTGTTCTGCACCCGGGTAGGAGAAGCTGACGTTCTCGAATTCCACGTATCCGCGCATACCGTCACGACCATCACGCTTGGTCAATACGGCTGTATTGTCAAGCTCACTTGCCGACGGATCCAGAATTTCCGGCTTCATATCCAATACCTCGTTGATCCGTACAGCCGATGCGGAAGCACGGGGAATCAGTACGAACATCATCGAAACCATGATCAGTGAGAACATAATCTGCATGGCGTATTGAATGAAGGCCATCAACGAACCGACCTGAAGGTCACCGTCGCCGATACGGATACCTCCGTAATAAAGGATGGCAATCATGGAAAAGTTCATAACAATCATCATAAGCGGCATCAGTCCGGCCATAATCTTGTTAACCTTAATCGCCGTATCGGTCAGATCACGGTTGGCTTCCGTGAATCTTTTGTTCTCATGGTCAATCCGGTTGAACGAGCGAATGACACGGATACCTGTCAGATGTTCTCTCAGCACAAGGTTGAGCTTATCCAGCTTGACCTGTATCGCTTTAAACAACGGCAAGCCCTTCATGCCAATCAGGAAAATTGCACCCACAAGCAGCGGAATAACTACCACAAAAATCAACGACAGCTTGGCATCCTCCGAGACCGCCATAATGATCCCGCCGATCATCATCATCGGTGCCGCAACCATCATCCGCAGCATCATAGTCAGAACGGTCTGTACTTGTGTAATATCATTAGTCGTGCGGGTAATCAGCGATGCTGTACCCACCTTGTCGAACTCGTGGAGCGTAAAATTCTCTACATGATTGAACATTAGCGCTCGCGTATTCTTTCCGAAACCTGCAGCGATCTTGGCTGAAAAATAACTGGCGATAATCGAGCACAGCGCTCCGCCGGCAGCTACCAGCAGCATGAATCCGCCAATCCGCCATATATAGCTGCGGTCCTGGTGCACAATTCCCTTGTCCACAATGTCAGACATCAGTGTGGGGAGATACAAGTCCCCCATGGACTGCAGAAATACAAGGATTAGTACACCAATGACCGCTAGCTTAAAAGGCTTTAGTTGTCTTAGTAATTTAATCAAGGTTCTCATCTCCGTTCATTTGTAACCGATCGAAATCAGGTCGGGGACTGCTCAGGGCATATGCATGGACCTTCAACAGCAGATCACACAACTGATTGCTCTCTTCTTCGCCCAAGTACTCCACCAGCTTAACCAGCTCTTCATTCATATAGGCATGTACTCTTCGCGTGACCTTTTTTCCCCGCTCTGTTAATTGGATACGGACAGCCCTCCGATCCTCGGAATCAGCCCGCCGCTCCACCATTCCCTTGGCCTCCAGACTATTGACCAACTGAGTGACTGTAGGAGCAGCCCATCCAAGGATGCGTCCGATCTCCGAGACCTTCAGGCCCTGCTCATTGGAATGCCGGTGCTTGCGAATACATATCATCAAAGTCATCTCACTCGGCTTATTGCCCTCCACCGTATGCTGCCATTGGACCTTATGCAACATGCGCAATGCAATGAAAAGCCTATTCGCGACTGTATTTTCTCCATTTATCCCAATCTTTATCACCCCGCAAAATTAATTAGGTTAGCTAATAATTAAACTGTTTATTAATTAGGTAACCTAAATTATATTTACAGCAAAACACTTTGTCAAATAATGAATGCGGTATCATTTTTCACGAAATTCAAAACACTCAAAACCTTGCTTTTTGCTATAAAAAAGACCCTTCATTCTGCTGTTTAAGCAGTTGCAAAGGGTACAAAAAAAGATGACCCCTAAGAAACCGGGCATCATCTCGTGGTATTACAGCATGCAGCCATAGTTATCTTGGGAGGCATCACTGTTCTGCTGGTATAACAATATTATAACGATGCAGCTTACTGCCGCGTTCTATGGTCATAAAGAAAGGATCAAGCGTTGGATACGTCCCTGAGTCCTAAGGATTAGTACCCCACTCCGTGTTCAAGCGTGGTGAACGATCCCCCGTTACCTCCTTTGCCTGCCGGTGTTCCAATGATAATAAAACTAAACAACGCTAAAACGGCGGTCATCGTCAGCAGCGATTTTTTCATTTTGTCTCACCTCCTTCATAAGATCTGTGTACAGTTGCTTCTGCCTGTCGCTGGCATATTCCCTGTTAATCTCGAAGAGAGTGACACAATTGATGAAGCCTTTCTCATTATTCAGTCTGGCAGACAGCTGGAGACATTCGATAATATGGTCGATTCCCCGCGGGTACTCCTGATGGTTGATAAGGTAAATAGCAATCTGATAGTTGAGCCGGAATAGCCTGTCTACATTGATCGGGTCCTGGAATTGACCGAATCTCAGCATTTCCCTTGAGAACTTGGTCAGTGCATTATCGGCAGAAAAGCCAAACTGGTTCGCAGATTCCATGATCGTGATTAGGCCAGGCAGAATCTCGCCCGGGTGATCGGCCAGGAAGGAAATATAAGATGGAAGGATGGAAATGTTGCCGTCCAGCATCTCCAGAGTGAAGCTGTTGGCTTTGGAGAAGAGCTTGAAGTCTTCGACCGCCTTGTGACCTTCTTCATCCAAAATCTCAAACCAGCTAAGGTCTGCATATCCGGCCGTATACCGCTTGGCTTCTTCATATCGCCCCTGCTTGGTCAGCGCGGCCGCCTTCAGCAAATAACCATGTCCGTAATACACCACAAGTGGCCGCTCCGTATGCATCGTCTCCCGGCGCTTGCTAGCATTCTTGCGCACTTCATCCCGGTATAATCCATTCGCGAGCGCGCGCAATTCGTCGGCATATTTCTCTACATCCCGCCACCGGTGCAGGGTAAAGCAGACGTTCGCCAGCTTAAGCAGACCATCCAGCTGCATGGCCTCCGGCAGACGTCCCCGAAACGGCTCGAACGTGATCACCGCTCTAAACTTCTCCTCCATATCTACTACAGACTGCATGGATTTGAAAATGCGATATTGACTGATAGCCAGACGCTCCGAGTAACTGTCCTGCTCATTCTCGGCTACAATTTTATAGAAAATGACAGATTCGTTGATTTTCCCATTATTGAAAAGCTTCTCTGCGACTGAATAAATCAAGTCAATCTGCTTCGGATACTCAAGGATTCTGCTCAGAAGTTCATCAATACAAGGCTTCTTGCCGATCTCAGCGCATCGGATCAGAAACGGCTCTGCTCTGCGACGGGAGACCTTGTCCTCATAAAAACATTCATCAATATAGAGCGGATACAGCCAACCTTCAGGAAACCCGAAAGCCCGAGTAATCGCGTCCATTTGCCCTAATGATATAGGCTTTGGGGGATTCCCATGCAATATAGCACTGAGACTGCCGCGGTTCAGGCCGGAAACTTTCGCAAAAGAAGCGAGATTATGACCCGAACGGGATAGATTCTTCTCAATTTCTGAGCGTATAGTTGTAAACTTCGCCTCCACCCGGCACCTCCTATAATGATATAATAACAGCTTCTAATTATTTACATAATTATAGGATAATTGTCCAGAAAGCACAACAAAAAGAGGAGCTGTTCTCTCCCCTAATTCTACCATCTATATGATTATGGATGCAAAAGACTATTGAACTATTGCAACGCGGTCTGGCTTCTTAGCGCCGAATTCCTAGAATTTTTGGCAGACGGGCCGTTTCCCGCCTTCCGGCTGCGCAGACTCTCCATCATTTTATTCTGGGCTAGCAAAATATAACCGTCCAGCCGCTCGCTCAGCTCTACTACAGCACGATCACTTAGACTATGCTGTTCGGCAACCTCAAGTAATTGACATCTCAAGCTCTCAATCGTAATCAGCAGTTCGTCTTCTCTTATATCTCTCCTATGAATGTTACGGGAGGAAGCATCGTAAAGGCTCACGATTCTCTCACCTTCTCTCTATCAACTTCTCCCCTATCATAAATCATGATGCCAAAAAACATATTTTCAAAAAAAAGAAAAATTTGTCGATGATTCAACAAAACGGGAGACTAATGACCTACGAAGATCCCCTTAGCAAAAGAAATCCATTCTCGTGCCGCAAATGAAAGATAGCGATCCCGGCGCCAGATAATACCCAGTTGCCAGGGAATGACCGGAGCCGTCAGCGGAATGACAGCGATCCGCGAGCGGTCGATGTCACGGCAAATCGTCTCTGGCAGGAGCGCAATTCCGAGTCCCGCCCCTACCATTCCACTGATCAGATCCCACTGTGAGCTCTCGTATACCACCTTAGGTTGAAAACCTACTTTGACGCATTCTGTAATAATCCGATCATGCAGCATAAAATCCTCACGGAAGAGGATAAACTCTTCTTCCGCCAGTTCCGCCAGCTTCACGCATTCCTGTCCAGCCAGGCGGTGCCCTGCCGGAACTAGCAACTCCAGCTTTTCCTCCAGAATAGAGAAGAATTTAAACTTCCCCTGATCCACAGGCAGCACAATGACACCGATATCCAGCAGACCCGTCTCCACATCATTCTCCACCTTCTTGGCGCCATCCTCATGCAGGCGAATCGTCACCCCAGGGTATCGATGATGAAACTCACCGATAACTGCTGGGAAGAAGCTCGCACCTACCATTGGCGGCAATCCCATCTGGATATGGCCCTGCTTCAGCTCGCGCAAGCTATCCAGCTCAGAGGACAAGCTGGTGAATGAATCTACAATATTCTGCGCCTTGGTTAGCAGAATCTCGCCCGCATCTGTCAGGCGGATGCTTTTGCCTTCCCGGTAGAACAGGTCAGCACCCAGTTCGATCTCCAAATTCCTGATCATTTTGCTAATTGTAGGCTGTGAGATATACAGTGATTTAGCCGCCTGGGAAAAGCTGTTCAGTCTTGCGATTTGAACGAAATATTGTAGTTGCCGGATGTCCACGGCTCAGCCTCCTATGCATAGACAAAAGGAATGTCAGCTATTCGATCTATTCATTTTACCTATGAAAATAAATAATGTAAACTTTCATTACGATGAAAGGGGCGGCGCATTTATGAAAAAAATGATCTCAGGATTGCTGCAAATAGGCGGCCTCACTGTATTCTCACTGTTGATCAATTCACTGGCTTCATGGTTGCATTTTCCCATTCCCGGAAGCATTCTGGGCATGGTTATCTTATTCCTTCTGCTTGAATTCGGCGTCATACGCTTGAACTGGGTGGAGGTCGGAGCCTCCTGGCTGCTGGCTGAGCTGCTTCTGTTCTTCATTCCTTCCGCGATCGGCGTCATGAAATACACAGATATGCTGGAGACCGACGGACTGCGGGTGCTGGCAGTCGTAGTGGTCGGTACATTCGCAGTCATGGCCTGCTCCGGGCTGCTCACAGGAGCTATATCCAAGGCAAAGGAGCATAAACCTTTATGATGACCGGACTATTGTTCCTCGCGCTAACCATAGGACTCTATCTCCTTGCCAAGCGCGCCTATAAGTTACACAGCAAAGTATACCTATCTCCGCTTATCATTACACCTCTGCTGATTGTTGGCATTCTGTTGATGACAGGCATCCCTTATGAATCTTACAATGCGGGAGGCAAGTGGCTGACTAACCTGCTGCAGCCGGCAACCATTGCGTTCGCTATCCCTTTGCATAAGAACTTCAAGGTACTCAAAAAACACGCCGCCGAAATTGCGGCAGGCGTGCTCTCAGGTACGATCATTGCGGTGATCTCCTCCATGCTGCTTGCCAAATGGCTGCATCTCAGCAGCGATCTGGTCTCCAGCCTGGTCCCGCGGTCGGTTACTACTCCGATTGCCATGAGTATCTCGCAGCGTATCGGGGGTGTACCTAGCATTACGGCGGTCTTCGTTATCCTCACCGGGATACTGGGCACAATGATGGGACCTTCCGTGCTGCGTCTCTTCCGCATTGACAATGAAATTGCGCGCGGTGTATCGCTGGGAACCGCAGCGCATGGTACAGGTACCTCCAAGGCCTTCGAGCTTAGCTCGCTGACCGGTACCATCTCCAGCATTGCGATGATCCTGACGGCGCTGCTGACCATCGGCATTGCGCCGCCACTGCTCGCAGTGTTCCTCCACTAAGGCCGTCCCGGCTTGGGCCAAAGCACATAGCTCCGAAGAAATCCCCGGAGCTGCGTGCTTTTTTTCTATGATCTCACTTGGAACTCGATCCTTCTACTTAACCTACAGTTTAACCGGCAGTCCAGTCTGTGCCGACTCATAGGCCGCACAAGTCACCTTCAACGTCTTATAGCCGTCCTCATAGTCGCTGAGAATGCGGGAGCGATCGCCAGTACGCACAGCATGCAGGAACGCCTCGCTCTCAGCGGCATAAGGGTCGCCGCTGTTAGCATGCTCTGTGCTGCCCCCGACACGAACAGTAAGCAGGCGATCAAGATTCCAGTCCAGCAGCCCTTGTTCATTATAGAAGGTCAGATTGACCCGGCCGACTTCTCCAGGAAGCACGCAGGTGTTGGAAATATTGGCAATGACGCCGCTAGTAAGCTTCAGCGACACCGTACCGATATCGGCAACCGTGACGTTCTCATGCTGCTCATGTACAATACGATTGCCGTACAAGCCGTACACTTCTTCTACCTCACCGCCCAGATAACGGAGCAAATCTACGATATGCGTTGTCTGCTCCGTAAACTGCCCACCGGACTGCTCCTGGTTGCGCCACCATGCTACTCCTGGCATACCGCCCATCCACTGACCGGTAACCATCCCGATTTTATCCCCGGTCAACGTTTCCTTCAGCCTTCGGATATTATCCTGATAGCGGAAGTGGTAGCCCACTGAGGTCAGCAGATTGCGCTCCTTAATCTCCTGAAGCAGGCTGGCCGGGATTTCGGTGCTGTAGCTTAGCGGTTTCTCGATAAAAAAGGGAATGTCATGACGAATCAACGCACGCTCAATGTCACCATGGGACTGTGGGGGAACGCATATATAAGCAGCATCCAGCTTATGAGCTTCCAGCATCTCCGTAATATCGCCATAGCCTTCAGCATCATAATGACGGGCCATCTCTTCCGCCTTCTCCTTGCTACTGCCGCATACCGCTACTAGCGTAACATCTTCCATTCCAGCCAGTAAATCGGCGTGAACCTTACCGAACCAGCCTGTACCAATCAATCCGATGTTAAGTGTCATGATCTGCCTCCTGTGAGTCTGAATTGTATGCCCTTTCATAGATTATACGATGTTATTGCCAGATAAGGTAGTCCCGCCACTCTTCGGGGAGTAACCAGTGGTACGGCTGCTGCGTAAAGCGGTCGTCGGCCAGCACAATGGTGCCATGGTCGTTTTCCGTGCGGATCAGTCTTCCGCCGGCCTGCAGCACTTTGCACATCCCCGGATAGACATAGGCATAGTCAAAACCATTTTTGCCCTGGCGATTGAAGTAGGCGCGTAGCAGATTACGTTCGAGCCCCAGCTGCGGAAGTCCTACACCGACCACCATAACCCCGTTTAACCGGTCGCCGGGCAGATCCACTCCCTCCGAGAAAATACCGCCCAACACAGCAAATCCAAGAAGCGTTTGATTTGCGTCCGGACGGAAGGCTGCAAGGAAGTCTTCGCGTGCTTCCTCACTCATGCCGGAACCCTGTACTAGAGTAGCGATGTCGGGATATCGCTCGCTGAATAGATCATATACATTTTGCAAGTAAAGATAAGAAGGAAAAAAGGCCAGATAATTCCCCGGCTTGCCGGTCATCCTGTGCAGGGCCTCGCTCAATGGCAGCAGGGATGCTTCCCGGTCATGATAGCGTGTAGACAGCGGGAGCAACGACACCTCCCATTGCTCCTTTTGAAAAGGGGAAGCCACAATTAAGGTGTAGTCCTCTTCAGCAGCACCAATCATATCTCTGTAATACGACATCGGGGCCAAGGTAGCCGAAAACAGAATTTGGCTGCGGAAGCCTTTGGCCATCTGCCGCAGCAGATAGGAAGGATCCAGGTTGAAGAGCTTTAGATAAACATCTCCACGGCGAATCTCCGCATAGGTCACATATCGCTCGTCATAGGTCTTGAAGGTGCGAAGCATCCCTTGTACGGCATAGAAGGTGTCCAGCAGACTGGATTCCCCTTCCTCAGGATCGGCGGCCAGCATCATCGACGGATGGATCAATTCCAGTTCTGCCTCGGCTGCAAAATTCTCCAGCAGACCCGGCAGCTCTTCAGGGAAGTCATTCCACCAACCCTGACCCTCTTCGTTGCACAGCTTGCGCAGCGCGATGAAGAACGAGTTCACCGCCTTGGCAGCAGCGCTCAACCTTGAATTGCTTACCTTGTACTGCCGCTGCAGTCCCAAGAACGGAGCCTTCTGCAACGCAGCTGAGAACATCTCCCTTCCCCGATCCACCAGGTTGTGGGCCTCATCCACGAGCAGGACTGTATCCTTTTTCCGCTCTTCAGCCAGACGTTTCAGGCTAATTCGGGGATCATAAATGTAGTTGTAATCACAAATCACGGCATCGCAGACATAAGCGGCATCCAGCGAGAACTCGAAGGGGCAGACCTCGTGTTTCTTCGCATAGCCGGCGATAACCTCCCGTGTCATCAGCGTTTCCTGGCCCAGCATGTCCAGCAGCGCCTCATTGATCCGGTCGTAATAACCTTCGGCGAACGGGCAATGTTCACTACTACAAAGCCCCTCCTCCCGGAAGCAGGCTTTATCCTTGGCAGTCAGTGTAATGACGTGCAGGACAAGGCCCCTGGCCGACAGGAGCGCCAGCGCCTCCTCAGCGGCCATGCGGGTAATTGTCTTGGCGGTCAGGTAAAAAAATCCCTTCGCCCGGCCTTCACCAATGGCCTTGATCGCCGGGAACAGGGTGGACATCGTCTTGCCGATGCCTGTCGGTGCCTGAGCGAAGAGATTAACGCCTTCCGAGACCGCCTTGTACACGGCACCAGCGAAATGCCGCTGCCCATTCCGATAGGCAGGAAAGGGGAACCCAAGCTCGCGGATGCTCTGCTCCTTGGCCATATCATGCCGGAGCAGCATTTCAGCATAAGGTGCATAGCGCGCCACTGTATCAGCGGCAAAATCCGCCAGTTCCTTCATGCTGACACTCCGCTGCAGGCTCCGCTCCTCCTCTCCCCCGCGCTGAACATAGGTTAGCCTTACTTCCATGGAAGTTAAGCCCTGCTCAAGTGCAATCATATAAGCATACATGAGCGCCTGCGCCCAGTGGACCTCACGACCTTCACCCAGCATGTCCAGCGGCCCAGCCGTGGATTTGATTTCCTCAACAACCAGCGAGCCTTCTTCTGACAGAAGAAGACCATCACAGCGGCCGTCCACCACAAGTAGCAGCTCCTTGTATGGAATCTCTGTTTTCAGATAGACTTCCTTCTGGTCGCTTTCCTTGTACCGCTGCTGAATCTTCTGATGAATACGTGTCCCTTCCACCATGGAAGACGCACTACGGAACCCCGGCTCCAGGCTCCCGCTACGGAATACATACTCTACAAGCGTTCTGACGGATATAGATATCCTATGCTGCATCCTTTCTCCTCCTTTTCGTACCGACGCTGACAACCCTATGTATTCCATTCGTCGTTTTTGTCTTTTATTCGCTGTATAAAGTCATCTGATGGCAGGAGAAGCAGGAGCGGCTGTACTGTCATTCACTTCCGCTTTACATTGCGCTAATGCTGGCATGCAGTGTTTTTGACATTTACATTTCAGGGGGAGATAATAAATTCTGTTAATATGGAATTTCTTTGTCCTTACACCGCTTCCTCTGTCCGGGAAGAAGCGTGTCATCACGTAGAAAGAAGGCGGAGCTGTGTCATCCAATACCTTGAAACGGTGGATCATCAAACCCTTTGTATTCTTCACCATTATTTTTGTCCTGAAAAGTTTTCTGGCCTGGGGCGTTATCTTTGGCGATATTCTCCCTTGGAAGTCTCTAATTACGGAGATTCCTTTTGCATGGGCACTTTTTTGCATTATTGAACGTTTTGCTTCCAAACGCAAATTAGGATATTACATGACGGTGAACCTGCTGGTGACCGCCATCTTTTTTGCCGCCATTATGTATTTCAAATATTACGGGGTTATTGTCACTTACCATGCCGCTGAGCAGGTGAATCAGGTCACTGCCGTCCGCAACAGCGTATTCTCACTGATGGACCCTTACTATCTCCTGATCTTCACTGATGTTATCGTACTTGGCTTCTACTTCTTCTTCAACAAGAACGGCCGGGATTACAAGAAGACGAAGATCAACCTTGGTAGTGGAAAAGGGAGATTCAGTATTTTGTTTGCAGTATCTCTAGCCTTGTGCCTGTTCAATATTCTGCCTAATAAAGCCAGTATGAATGAGATCAAGAAAGCACAGGAGATGGGTATTCTCAATTATGAGGCCTATACCATTTTTGCCAAAGACAAAACTGAGATTATAAATGCTAGTGATATCACCCAGGATGCTATAAACACGCTAAAAGGGGTTCGCGCTGAAGATCATTCATCCCTGCAAGGCGTTGCCAAAGGCAAGAATCTGATCATTATCCAGATGGAATCTTTCCAGAACTTCCTGCTTGGACTGAAGCTGGACGGCAAGGAAGTTACGCCAAATCTGAACCGCCTGATGGAGAGCAGTCTGTACTTCCCGAATTTCTATCAAATGGTGGGGCAGGGCAACACCTCGGATGCCGAGTTTGTCGTGAATACGTCCTTCTATATTCCTCCCCGCGGCGCAGCCACGATGTCGTATGTAGACAAGACACTTCCGAGTCTGCCGCGCCTGCTTCAATCCAATGGCTATCAGACCGCCACCTTCCATACGAATGATGTGGAGTTCTGGAACCGCGGGGAATTATATAGTTCCCTGGGCTGGGAGCATTATTATGATCACCAATTCTTCGGTGATGAGGACGTATTCTTCTTCGGGGCATCCGATGAAGTGCTCTACCGCAAGACAGCGGGCAAATTAAAAGAAATGAATGAGGCGGGTCAGCCATTCTATTCTCAGATCATTTCGATGTCTGCCCATCACCCTTTTACCATTCCGGCCGAGAAGTACCGGATGAAGCTTCCTGAGCGTTATGAAGGTACTTTCGTTGGCGATTACATCCGATCCCAGAACTATGCAGATGAAGCCTTCGGCCAATTTGTAGCAGAGCTGAAAGCAAACGGCGTCTGGGATAACAGTCTGATTATGATCTACGGCGACCATATGGGGCTGCCCATCTACTCGTTGGATCATGACGACAAAGCATTGATGCAAGAAATCTACGGCCATGACTACAGCTATGCCAATATGATGAATATTCCGCTGATTATCCATGGCGGAGGCATCACGAAGCCGCAGGTACTGGATCAGGTTGGCGGGGAGATTGATATTATGCCGACAGCCGCCGGGCTCCTCGGTGTCTCCATGGAGAACAATCTGCATTTTGGCCAAGATCTGCTCAGTGAATCTGTCAATCTGCTGCCACAGCGTTATTATCTGCCATCAGGATCGTTCATTGCCAGCTCCGGACTGCTAATTCCGGGTAGCAGCTTTGAGGACAACACACAGTATCCTATCGCTTTAGGAGGCAAAGCGCCTGCCGCGACGGAGGATGAATATAACCGGGCACTACGGCTGCTGCAGCTCTCGGACAGCTATGTAACCCAATTGCCGCTTAAGGCTGAAAGCAAGAAATAGAACCATTCCAAGAAGAAACGGCCACACTCCTATTAATCCGGAGTGTGGCCGTTTTTGTATAGTTGAAGGCTTGGTGCTTCTCAGCGTTCCTGCTTGTCCAGCATTTCGTAGTACTTGGCAAAGGCTTTAAGCTCTTCCGGTTCCAGTATGGCTAAATGCTCAGCCAGCAGTAACTTGGAACGGTATTGTGCCTCCTTCAACGACTCCTCACCTTTGGCCGTGATGGTGACCACAACCGCCCTGCGATCCTGCTCATCCGGTACCCGGGCGATGAAGCCCAGCAGCTCCAGGCGATCGAGCATCACCGTTACGGCGCTGGATTTAACCTCCATTTTCTCAGCTAACTGGATCACACGTGATTTTTTCTCGTGGGCAATCATATTGAGCAGGCCTAGTTGAGGAAACGTTAGGCCAATTTCCTTATGCAAAGACATTTGGGACACAATTTTCCGCTGCACCCTCCACATGGATATCCCGATGCCTTCAATCACCGGATCTATTTGTTTCGACATTCCTTCAGCTCCCAATCACTTTGTCCTAAAACCAGCGTACCATTTTAACACTCCCGGATTCAATGACTCTCGGTCAATATTTTGCCAATTTCGCCATAGAGTTGTCACAACTATTCCTCAAACAAGCAAATTTCGACACAAGAATGCTGAGTTCGTTACGCTATAATCGTAGCAGTGAGCATCGAGAAAGAGACTCTTTGCGAACAATCAGTCATAATTGGTGGGGAAGAAGAATGAAATTGGCAACAAAATTAACCTGGATGATGTTCATCGTGCTGCTGCTTGTGGGCTCATCCATCGGATTCTTCGGGTATCGTGCCGCTTACAGTCAAGTGGACGAGGCCGCCGGGGTTGAATTGGTAGGCTGCGCCAATATTACAACCGGCCTGGTGAATCCAGAAGACATTTCCGCACTTACTGCGGGAGATTCAAGCAAGCTTGCTAAGATAGAAGAGCGTATTGGCTGGATCGTTGCTCACAAGCCTATTTTCAAAGAAGCCTTCATCCTGTCGTTGGACGGCAAAGTTCTAGCCGCTGACAGCAGCTTCCAGAAGCGCGGCTATAAAGCAGGCGATACGTTTTATTTTAGCGATGAAGACAAGTCAATGATCAACAAAATGCAGCATTCCACATATTCCAAAGTTTATACATACGATGGAACCTCCCTCAAAACCGGCTACGGTCCTATCTATCAGGATCACGATCCTGCCAAACCCATTATCGCCTTAATGGCTATCAATTTTGACGGCTCAATAATTCAGGAAAGAACGATGGATGTGGTTGTTCAGCCTTTTATCATCGGTGCAGCCATTTTTGTGATGGCTATTGTAGTCGCTTACCTGCTTATTCGCTGCATGGTCAGCCCGTTAACCCGGTTGTCCCGTTCCGTTAATCTCGTAGCCCAGGGCGATCTGACACACGACCCTATTCTTCTCGCCAGTAAAGATGAGGTCGGAACCTTGGCGCGCGACTTCAATGCCATGACCGACAATCTTCGCTTGCTGATCACCGAAGTGAATGACACTTCCTATCAGGTTGCCTCTTCCTCTGGAGAGCTGTCGGCCAGCGCTCAGGAAACCAACAGGGCCGGGGAACATAGTGTGGGGATTACCCTTGAGCTTGCCGATGGGGCAAACGCCCAGCTCCTGAATCTCGAGGACAGCTACAAAGCCGTACAGAACATGTCCAGCTTCATCTCGGAGATTGCTGCTATGGCAGGTACTGCGCTTGATCTTGCCAATGGCAATGCAGAGAAAGCCCGAACGGGCAGAGAGTCGATGGATTCTACCACAGCACAGCTGATGACTATGAGCGGCAGTATCAGCATGCTCTCTGGCATGATCAATCTTCTGTCGAGCAACTCCAAGGAAATCGAGAGCATTGTTACCGTCATTTCCAGCATCGCCGAGGAGACCCATCTACTCTCCCTGAATGCAGCTATTGAAGCAGCACGTGCTGGTGACGAAGGCCGGGGCTTCGCCGTTGTCGCCCAGTCCGTCCGCAAGCTGGCAGAACGTTCTTCTCATTCCGCTACTCAAATCGGTGATCTGATTAAAATGACCGTAAGCCAGATGGAAAAGGCCACCGAGATGATGTCATACTCCACGCAAGAAATGGAACAGAGTAGTGAAATGATAGACCAAGCCGGGACTTCTTTCACCGAAATTGAACTGTCGGTATCCAGCATGGCAGAGCAAAATCGGCAAATCTCTACAGTAGTTGGCCAACTCGCCGAGTTAGCCTCCGGGCTAGTCACGGCCATTCAGCATGTTGTTCAGGTATCCAATCAGACTGCGGCAGGGGCGGAAAGTCTGTCGGCATCCTCCCAACAGCAGCTTGCTGCGATGGAAGAGGTGGAAGCCGCTGCAACGATCCTGTCCTCAATGGCCGATAAGCTGCGCTTCTTGGTAGAGAAGTTCAAGGTTTGAGACCGTAGCAGCCCTAGGAGTGAAGTAGATATACTTTTAAAGCAGCAAAGCAGGCCGGGGATCCCCCCGGCCTGCTTTTTTTGTATAACAGAACTATGTAGCCATATAGACAAGTTAACTCCTGTCCGGCATGATTTCGAAAGTTATGTATGTTGAACATGAAAACAAAATGATTACATGTCAGATCAGGATACTGCCGTATTCTCAATAAACCACTGCCCTAACTCGTTCACAGGCATCGGCCGGCCATAATAGTACCCTTGCATCACTCTGCAGCCCAGCGATTGCAGCAGTTCGATCTGCTCGGTCGTTTCTACGCCTTCAGCAACGACGTCCATGTTCAGGTTACTGGCGATGGCAATAATATTGCTGATGATCGCTTTCTTGGAATGCAGCTTACTTTTACGAATAAACACCTGGTCAATCTTCAGCGTATTAACCGGAATCTCGTCTAAATTGCCCAGCGAAGAGAAGCCTGTACCGAAATCATCCAGTGATACCCGTACGCCCAGCAGCCTGAGCTTGGATAATTGGGCTACAGTCTCCTCCATGTTGTTCATCGCGATAGATTCTGTAATCTCCAGTTCCAGAAAATGCGGCTCCAGCCCCGATTGCGCCAGCGCTTCCTCCACAACCTCATACAGCCCGTTTCCTTCGAACATCCGTGCTGACATATTAACGGAGACGGCGACATTCGCCACTTCCTCCTGATGCCAGAGCCTGTTCTGGCTACATACATCATGCAGCATCCAGTAGGTGATAGGCACGATCAAACCAGTCTCCTCAGCTATCGGAATAAATTCCGAGGGAGAGATGATTCCATGCTCAGGATGTCTCCACCGCAGTAAGGCTTCAAGCCCAACCGTCACATTCAACAACGAATCCCATTTGGGCTGGTACACGACCATGAATTCAGAACGGGCCAACGCCTTGCGCAGATCCTTCTCCAGCGACATCCGCCGCAGCTGGTGACGATTCATCTCCTGATCGAAAATGCTGTATTTATTCTTGCCGGAGTCCTTAGAGGTGTAAAGTGCAGTATCTGCGGCTTTCATCAAGGACGACCGGTCGGTGCCATGTAGAGGAGTCAGGCTGATCCCGACGCTTGCTGTCACGTACAGTTCATTACCCTGGATGCTGTAGAAGTGCTTGAGCTCCTGCAGAATACGCTCGGCTACTTCTTCCGCTTCTGGCACGGAGCACATAGGCAGGGCGATGAGGAATTCGTCCCCGCCTAGCCGAAACACCTTCCCCATGGTGCCGACACAGCCTTCCAGTCTTTTGGCGACCTCCTGCAGCAGCATATCCCCGATATCATGCCCCAGCGTATCGTTGATCGATTTGAAGCGGTCCAGATCCACAAAGAACACCGCCCCGGATGTTCCGCCGAAGAAATCTCCAAGGAAGTAACGCTCGAGGCCATGCCGGTTAGGCAGTCCGGTCAGCGGATCATGATAAGCCATCCGTTCAAGCACATGCCGGTCCAGGAAAACGGCTCCTCCGGAGACCGCAAGCATCAGAACCGTTACAATCGATACGCCGCTCAGCAGAATTACATCCGTATCCATCAGGAGGGATGAAGACCCACCAGGCCCTTTGTAATATTCCCACTGGCTGGCTCTGAGACTGAAATAATGAAGCCCTGTCACCGAAAGTCCAATCAATATTGCAAAATAGAGTCTCCACTTATTGAAGCTAGGATGATCCTTGAACTTGCGAAGCAAATAGAGGCCCATGGAAGACATCAGCACAGCGGCTAGGATCGAGATGGCCTGTGAGAGGATAGGATAGCGAATCCCCCCCTCCAGCACGATAGAAGACATCCCGATATCATGCATAGCAGAGCTCCCCACGCCAAGCAGCAGGCCCCCGGCACCCGCTCGCCAAAGCTTGAGACGGTGCGGAAACACAACCCAGAACGCAGCATAACAAGATAACATACACACCAGCAGGGACAGCAGCGCTTTACCCGGCTGGTAGCTGACTTCAAATGGTAAACGGCCGGCCATAATGCCGATATAATGCATTGCCCATAGGCCACTGCCAAGAACGCAGGATGCTGACAGCATCCACATTCGCCGGATTTTACCGGCAGAACGGGAAACTTGCGAAATCAAATTCACGGCAGCATAAACCGCAGCAGAGACCAGCGCGAAAGTTAGTAAAACGATCCAAATATTATAACGGATTCCCATTTGATCCATGTGTCAACCTCTTCACCGGTATAGTAATTATCATCATCGCCACAGTGCGTTTCTCAAGTCAGGATCAGTACACGTATATCGGATAAATGGAAGAGTGCGTAAAGATTATAGGCTATCCCTGGAAAAGCAACTTTAGGTGTAATTTTACCTTTTATTAATCAGACTGTCTAAGTAAATACTGGAACTTGCCCCCTGTTTTGGTCTCCGTTAAAAAATGTCCATATTTGACATCCCGGAGGGTTCCATCCTCTTCCCTTCCGGGAATGTACGACGCCAGAACACAAAATTGAAGGCGGCCAGCAGCACAAGATATATGTAGACGCCACCTGTCAGTAAGGTTGCCAGATAATGCAGGCCCACCATGCCGATTAGCAGGAACAGCATCAGAAAGCTGCTTCCCGTGAATTCCTTCTGCTTAGCTGCTTCAAAGCGTTCTGAAAAAGGCAGCGACCGCGGCAGCACCAGGAAACACACCACCGCATAAATAAGCGTTGCAAACAGTACAACCACAAGATCCGGCAGGATCCGAATCCCGAAGAGCACAGTGAATACCACCGCTTCTGCTAAGAAAATTGGTATGAACAGCCGGAGCAGCGCGGCCTTTAGCATGCCTCTGTACACTGCATGTTCCCCTGGCAGTGGGATGGCCTTGTAAATCCAAGCTCCTTTATAACTTCCTGAATACCGCAGCATCTGTACAATGGTCATCATTAACGTAGCGCTAAAGTATATCCACAGGTATGCCTTTGAATTTCCGATCCCGCCCCCATCTCCTAGCCAGATCATATTTAAGATGAATATGAAAGGGAACACGATGGAGAAGCCTAGCGTCGGATATACCTTTAGCTTAAAGTCCCGTTCTGTCTTCATCATGGACCAGGTAAATCGAAAGAACATGCCCTCTTCCCGGTTCCGGCAAACTACAGTAGATAGCCATCCAGATAATCTCGCTGCTTCCCGGCCACCGACCTCTTGTGCCGAGAGCTTTTGCAAGTTTTTCTCAAATTGGGGCATAAGCTTTATGTATGTGATGATCAGGAGGAGCGGAAGAATAATCGCCAAACCGGACAACAGGCTAAAATGAATGCCTCTCCCTCCACCAAATGCCAGCTCAAACGGGGCAGCAAACCAGACCGGAGGAATAAGATATTGCCACCATGCCGGTTTGAAGGATGCGCTAAACTCCGCCAGGTTAAACAGCCTGGAAATCAGTTGATAGCCAACGGTTATGGCAATCATCAGTACAATCTGCACATAGTTGATGATATCCTTCAATCTTTCTCCGTCGAAAAGCTTCAGGATCAGCAGGTACAGAAGCCCTGTAATCACCAGGATAAAGCAGTCCATCAGCACAATGGCTACACAGTATAAAAGAAAAAACAAAGGCCCCTGCCGGAATAGCGAGACGATTAGGGTAGGCCCGGCAAGACTTATCGTGAGAGTGAACAGATAAATCAGCACATGGATGTTCTTGGCCATATTCAGGGTACGGCGATTCACCGGTTTGGAGAACAGAATATTCTTGTCCCTAATATCCAGCAGTACGGAGGAAAAGTCGGAGACCAGTGTAGTGGTAATCATGAACATCACCACACCCAGAACCAGACTCATTTGCAGCATGTAATGGCCGGATGGAATGATGAGCGGGATCAAGAACGTACCCATTATCAAGTAAACCCACTGCGGACGAAACGGCGAGCCTTCCTTCGGCTCAGCTGATCTTTGTGTAGCTGCAAGAACTGTAGGTGCCCTTCTCCCATCCATCGTCAGTTTGACTTGTAGAATGCTACGCATAACGCCGTAATCGATGCCAACTCTGGAAAACAGTCCCTCCAGCCGATCCAGCAGCTTCAGTACCCGAAAATCATTCATCTGCAGCACCTTCTTGAATTATGGTCACGAATTCACCGGCGATATCCCGGTATTTGTCAAAGCCGGTCAACTGGTTAAAAATCTCTTCAAGCGAGCCTTCCCGGCTCTGGTCCTTCAGCTCCGCAAAGCTGCCATCGGCCACAATATCCCCTCCAGCAATAAGCACAATACGGCTGCTGATCTTCTCGACAACATCCATGATATGCGAAGAGTAGAAAATGGTCTTGCCTCGTGCGGCCAGTGAAGCGAAGATCTCCTTCACCACCATAACACTATTGGCATCAAGACCGCTTAGCGGCTCGTCGAGGAACAGAATATCCGGGTCATGCAGCATGCTGGAGACCAGCAGCACTTTCTGCTTCATTCCTTTGGAAAAGGAGGAGATGCGCATGTCGTAGGCCTTTTCCAGACCTAGCAGAGCGGTCAGCCGCTTGGCCTTGTCGTCTGCATCGCTGCGTTTCATGCCGTATAGCTCGCCAATGAAGCACAGATACTCCCGTGCCGTCAGGCTATCATATAGTTCCGCGACTTCCGGCACATAGCCGATCCGTCTCTTATAAGTGTTGTCGCCGTCAGCGATATCCTTCCCGAAGATCTCTACGGTCCCGTTATATCCCTCAACCAAACCAAGCATGATCTTAACCGTAGTGCTTTTCCCAGCACCGTTCGGACCGATATAGCCGATAATCTGCCCAGGGTAGACTTCCAAATCAATCCCCCGGAGAACCATTCTATCTGAGTAATTCATCCACAAGCCAGAGATTGAAATCACCGGCTTCTCTGCAACAGCCATCCCTTTCATCTCCTTCCAAATCAACCCGTTATCCCAGGCCGATCTTCCGGAAGCTAGCGGAAGACCTGCCTTAAATTAGGTTACTTTACCTTATTCTAGCGGAAACTATTCCCTCTTACTATCCTTAATGACACATTATTCGGGAAAACGACGCCGCATTGGACAAACTGCAATGATTTGGCACAATTCAAAAAGCAGCACCCCCGGAGTCGTTCCGAAAGGTGCTGCTAGAATAGAATGAATGGAATTAAGCGAAATTCTGCAAGAGTACCGCTATACCCAAAACCATGATGCGGGCAGCATTCATCAGGATGAAATTTTTAACGGAAAGAATAAAGGTGCTGGCCTTCTCCTGCTTCGCATGAAACGTTGCAACATTGCGGCGGAGCGGAATTAGAGTCAGAAGGATCAGCAGGACGAGCACCGGATGAACCTTCAGGATCAATAACACTACAAGGTCAAGATAAGAGACATAATATAGCAGTTTGAACAACAGGAGTGCCCGCTCTCTACCAATATAGACAGGAAGAGTGTATCTGCGGTTTTCAATATCCTCCTCGATGTCGCATATATTGTTCGCAAGCATAATACCCGAAATCCCCAAAATGGCTGGCACAGAAAACCAGAAGAGATAAATTACCTCTACAAGATTAATATGTAGATTGACCCAGCCCCCTTGAATCAGTAGCGAGACGACACTATTGTCAGTATGGATATAGGCCGAGATAAAGATAATGACGAAGCCCATGAACAGCCCGGAGAACAACTCTCCCAGCGGCATCCGTGAGATTGGAATGGGACCAAAGGAATACAGAATACCAATGAGGAACGACAATCCCCCCAGCAGGAAGACCAGAAGGCCTGTCTGTGACACCAGCGCAATCCCGCCCCCGGCCGCCAGCACGAGCAGGATGATAATGGTCGCAACCACCGTACGCTCTTTCAGCTTAAAATGAACGATCGCATTATGCGTCTCATAGCCATAGCCATGTGTTTTGGATGCTTTTTTGAAATCATAATAATTGTTAATCGCCGTCGTAGCCATATCAAAACTCAGCAGAGAAATGAACATCAGACCAAACCGCAGAATATAAAAATCCTCGAACCGGTACAAGGCGTACAACGTTCCCATTAGAAAAGGAATCATGCTTGCTGCCTTCGTCGGCAGCTCCACAAACTTCAGAAAACTTCTTACATTCAAATCGATCACCCTTATCACTTAAATGAACAGTTCATATCATAGAGTCATTATATCGTAATTTCGAGGTGACCTGTCAGGAATCGACAAGAAATGAACAAAAAATCATTCCAGAGAAGCAGGGCAGTATGATATGATAGGCAGGCCAATAACAGCGCCCTTCAGGGTGCTGTTGTCATGAGCGAACACTTTTAAATAATGGAGGCATTAACTTTTATGTCAGCGCAACCGCAATCCCCCCAATCCGTCAAGATCGTCACTGCCGATCCTGGTGCCATTGGCCTGTTCGGACTAGCTATCGTCACGCTGGTCGCATCTTCACAGAAGCTCGAGATTACCTCGGGACTCAGCTATGTCATTCCTTGGGCTATTTTCCTGGGCGCCTTCGCCCAACTATTTGCCAGCATTCAGGATGCTAAGCACAATAATACCTTCGGCATGACCGCCTTTGGAGCCTATGCCTTCTTCTGGTTCGGCATGGCCGCCAGCTGGCTGATCAAGCTCGGTGTATTCGGAACAACCCTGGCCGAAGCCGTGGATCCGAAGCAGCTCGGATTTGTGTTTCTGGGATACCTGATCTTCACGCTCTTCATGACGATCGGTGCCGTGGAGGCCAATAAGGTCCTGCTGATCATCTTCATCCTGATTGACTTCCTGTTCCTGGGTCTGACGTTTGATTCTTTCGGGATTGCGGCTGAAGCCTTTCATAAACTGGCTGCCTTTGCAGAGCTAGGCATCGCTCTGGTCTCCTTCTATGGCTGCGGAGCTTCGGTACTGAACGCTCACTTCGGACGTTCGTTCCTGCCAATGGGCGCGCCACTGCGTATTTTCAAAAAATAAGGATTCAATTCCTGCATCAAAAACAACGGATAAACGTACACCTGCCACTCTGGCGGAGCGCGTTTATCCTTTTTTTATGCAGATGTGCTGTCCCTCACGCATAGGCGTGGTACACTATCTGTATACTGCAATAATCAGATTAGAACCCTCATGTTAACCGAAAGGATTTGGAGACAATGAATGTGTTCACTTCTTCTGAATGGATTGGCACGGCCGTATTCGCCCTAATTCTTCTCATTATTGCTTATCGCGTCATCCGCGGGCTCCCCAAGATGACAGGAGACATCGCCGCTTTTCGCAAAAGAACACTCGTCTGGACCCAGGTGGCGCTGGTGCTGACCGTACTTCAATTGAATTTCAAAGCCGGGGATTGGCGCTTCGCCATTATCCTGGGTATGATCGTTCTCTTCACCGGCAGCATCTGGCTGGCCGCTCGCCGTGAAGATATTCGCAGCGGTGCAGGAGCAGATCCTGCCGGACATAATGAATAGATTCAGGGCTCCCGCAAGGGAGCTTTTTTCATGATCTCCCGCTGAAGTACGAACAAGTTGTGACAAAAGCATAGTTCATGCTGGTCTAACCATACTAAGCTCATTCCAAGAGGATCTCGGAGGGATGACGGATGGGCAAAAAGATGAATCTGCTGATGTTCAGCGGGGACTATGACAAAGCAATGGCGGGATTGATCCTGGCAAATACTGCTCGGGATATCGAATGCGAGGTGACCATGTTCTTTGCGTTCTGGGGGCTGTTCCTGGTCCGTGACCCGGAGAAGATGACACTGGAGGACAAGAGTATTTACGAGAAGCTGATGGATGTCATGACCCCCAAAGGACCGGAACAACTCCCCCTGTCGCGGATGAATTTCAGCGGGCTGGGCCGGATGATGCTGGAGGAGATGATGGAAGCGCAGGGCGCGCCGAAGCTGATTCATTTTCTCAAGGGCGCCCGTAAAAAGAACATCAAGTTCTACGCCTGCAAACTCTCGGTGGAAATCATGGGCTTCAAACCGGAGGAATTCCTGCCGGAGGTTGAGATTATTGATGCGGCTGCCTATTTGAAGGATGCGCTGGAGAGTGACATGCAGCTGTTCATCTAGCTCTCAGGCTTGGGCGTTAACCTATTCCCGGAGCGGGGCATATACTGAGGCCAAAGAAACTACAGGCTGGAGGGAATGTCCGTGCTGAATATCATCCCCGCCTCTTCCCCGGAGATGCCATCTTCGCTGCAAACTTATTTTGCATCCTTTCGCGAGCACACCATCGGAACAGGATTTACGCTTACGACGCCCTATGGCAGACAGCCTCTTTTGTACGCTGACTGGACCGCCAGCGGACGTCTCTACGAGCCCATTGAGCGCCGAATGCTGGAGACTTTCGGCCCTTATGTCAGCAACCCACATACTGAGTCCAACACTACCGGGCTGACGATGACCTTGGCCTATATCGAGGCCCGGAATATTATTAAAGCCCATGTCCACGCAGGGCCGCAGGATGCGCTGCTCTTCTGCGGCAACGGCACCACCGGGGCAATAAACAAGCTCCAGCGCATTCTGGGTCTGAAGATGCCGGAATGGCTGCATGGCAGGAGCCTTAACCCTGAAGACCGCCCGGTCGTCTTCGTCAGCCACATGGAGCATCATTCCAACCTCCTGCCTTGGCAGGAGAGTCTTGGCGATGTCGTTACTGTACCACCGGGAGCGGACGGGAACATCGATCTGAATCAGCTCGAATACCTGCTGCGTCTTTACCGGCACCGGCGCCTGAAAATCGGCGCCTTCACGGCCTGTTCCAATGTGACAGGCATCCGCACGCCTTACCCTCAGCTCGCCGCAGCCATGCATCGCCACGGCGGGGTCTGCTTTGTTGATTTTGCCGCCAGCGCCCCCTATGAGCCGATCGATATGCATCCGGCTTCACCGCAGGAGAAGCTCGACGCGATCTTCTTCTCCCCGCATAAATTCCTCGGCGGACCCGGAAGCAGCGGCGTGCTGCTGTTCGACTCCGCCCTTTATAACAGCCGCCTTCCCGACGAGCCTGGCGGCGGCACCGTGGTTTGGGTCGATGCCTGGGGCGGCCGCCGCTACATAGAGGATATAGAAACCCGCGAGGATGGCGGCACGCCGGGCTTCCTGCAGGCCTTCCGCACTGCACTGGCTATTCATCTGAAAGAAACCATGAACGGGGGCGGTGAATACATGCTGCTCAGGGAGCGGGAACTTTGCCGACAGCTGCTGGATGGATTGCAGACTATACCCGGCTTAACCGTATTGGCCGGAGAGCAACAGGAACGACTAGGGATTGTTTCCTTTACGATACGCGATGTCCACTATAACCTCGCGGTGCAGCTGCTGAACGACCGCTTCGGCATTCAGGCCCGCGGAGGCTGTTCTTGCGCAGGCCCCTACGGCCATCTTCTGCTGGGGCTCGGCCCTAAGGACTCCGCTGGCTTCATCAAGGCTATCTATGCTGGAGATCAGTCACTCAAGCCGGGCTGGGTCCGCCTCTCGCTCCACCCCATCATGACAGATAAAGAAGTGGCGCGAATGGTCTCCGCCATCCGCGCCATCGTACTGCATATTGAAGAGTGGAAACAGGATTACAGGTATAACCCCGAAACTAACGGCTGGCAGCACATTACTGCTGCCGCACCAGCAATTAAGGATGCCGCCGGATGGTTTCGCCTGTGAGTTTCGTTAACCCCGCTGACCTCCAGCGTAACTAACACCTAGATGACTGATCAGCGAGACATCTTATTATTGAGATAGCCTATTTGCGAAACAGCCTACTATAGAGACTGCCCGTCCTTTACCATGTCCAGATCAGCGGCAGCCGCATTGGCGATGACCTGTGCGACATCCTTGCAGCCAGGAATTACACTCGTTACTGCAGGATGCTGAAGGCACCAGCCCAAAGCCCATTGCGCCATTGGAATGCCTTCCGGCACTTCACTTTCTGCAATCTTGGCGACTTCGAGCAATTGCTTCTGCCGCGTGTCCGCATTATGATTCGCCCGGACATCACCGGTCGGGAAGGCCGCATCCGGCTTATATTTCCCGCTTAGATAGCCGCTGGCAAGCGGTACCCGTGCCAGCACACCCAGGTTATGCTTGGCGCACAGCGGGAAGACTTCTTCTTCCGGGCCGCGTTCCAGACGGTTATATACGACCTGTATGGCCTCTGCCCCAACTGCCTGAGCGGAGGCTGTCTGGTGAACACCTGTGCCAGAGGCACTAATGGAAATTCCTAAGTGACGAATTTTTCCGGCCTGCATCTGTCTATCCAGCATGCTCCACAGTTTGTCGTTCTCGAACTCGGCGTCGGTCCCCGAATGGAACTGATAGAGATCGACATACTCGGTCTGGAGCGATTTAAGTGAATCATCCAGTTGCTTCAGCACCTGATCGGCACTCCACAGCTGTTCCCGCTGGAGATGTCCCTTGAATCCGTGGCCGAACTTGGTCGCGACAATCCAGTCCTCACGTTTACGACGGGCCAGATAGTTACCAATGAACCTCTCTGACAAGTGGTCGCCGTAACATTCTGCTGTATCAATCAGATTGATTCCAAGTTCCCCGGATTTGTCCAGCATGGCATCAACTTCGTTTTGGGTAAAATCCTTGCCCCATTCCCCGCCAAACTGCCAGGTCCCAATTCCGATCACAGACACGTTCAGTCCCGTACTTCCAAGCTTACGGTATTTCATAACGACACCTCTTCCTTTCATATCTGGAGTCTAATTAAACTTTAGATCTCTGCTTGTCCTCTATGTTACTTTTTGTTTAAATTATTTGCCACTGCCGCCATCACTTGCTGTTCTGGTAAAATACCTTTCTATGGCTTTGACGCCCCAGAAAGACAACGCTATAAAGAGCAGTACGTATAGTCCTTCCGCAGGACGGCGGATAAACCGCTCCAGATCATTGCCGATATAGGAGACAGCAAACACCATAATCGCTTTGCCCGCGATCAAAGCGAGCAGATAGGAACGCAGCCGCATTCCGGCCAGCCCGGCAGCCATATTAATGACGACGAATGGCCCTACGGGAAACAAACTAAGCAGAAACACATAGCTGAAGCCCCGCTGGCGTACCCAGGTCATGCTCTTCGCCACCTTTGGGCGCAGGGCCCATTTGCGCAGATAGGGGTGGGAAGCGATTTTGCGGACAATCAGAAAAGTCGTTACACAGCCCGCGACCAGACCAATCCACGAATACAAAAAGCCAAGCCACAAACCATACACCGCACCGTTCAAACCGACGATAGCGATGGTAGGCAGGGGTGGCACAAATGATTTCATAAAAGTTAATGCAATGCCCGGAAAAGGTCCGAACGAACGATATTGTTCCAGCATGTGCCGCAGATTATCCTCTGTCAGCCATGAAGCGATATCCAGATAGTACATAACGTGCCGCTCTCCTCATCCATCCTGAATCAGTAGCTCCATGCCACCTCAGGTTAATCACCTAGCACTGAGTTTCAATTATACAATACATTGGGACAAAATTGACGCGGCGAATTTGGTACAAGTATCTTCATCCCGTAAGCATAGTTCTGTTATAATCCGGGTTAATAACCATTATGAAGGTGGGCGATTATGGACATTCAATCCAATTTCATACACTTGCGGCAAACCACTGAGCAGGACCTTGATTTCGTGATGGCCGCCGAACAGGCAGACGACAATCGCAGATATATTGGACAATGGACACGGGAGCAGCATATGGCGGCGTTTGCCGATGAAAATGTACTGCATTTCATCATACTGAATGCCGACGGGGAAAGGTCCGGATATGTTATTCTGACAGGAATGCTCGACCCCAATCTGACAGTCTGCATCATGCGGCTTGTCATTGTGTCCAAAGGACACGGCTATGGATCGGAAGCACTGCGGCTGTTGATCGATTGGATCTTTAACCATACAGAAACGCATCGGCTGTGGCTGGACGTCAGAGATCAAAACACACGGGCACAGCGTATTTATCGTCATCAGGGATTCAGACTGGAAGGGACTCTGCGAGAGTGCATCAAGAGCGGCGATGCCTTTGAATCACTGCAGATCATGTCCATCCTGCGGCCTGAGTATGAGGGACGGGCCTAGACACGTCCATGCACTACCTGTTTGCGAACCTGTATTTTTAGTTTATATAGAAGATACATGTACCCTAACGAACATCCAGAGCGCAGCCAAGGAGGAGAAAGCCTTTGATCAAAATAGGGCTGACCGGCTTCGGCGACCATGAGGAATTGTACGGAAAAATCAAACCGGCCGAACGGTTGTCTACATACAGCGCCCATTTTTCCATCGTAGAAATCGACAGTTCCTTCTACGCGGTTCAGCCGGTCAGAAATTATGTGAAATGGGTCAACCAAACCCCTGACGGATTCCAGTTCATCGTGAAAGCCTATCAGGGAATGACTGGCCATCTACGCGATAAAAAGAATTACTTTGATACAAAAGACGCCATGTTCGCCGCTTTCCACGAATCCATCCAGCCCGTTATCGAATCCGGCAAGCTGGCCATGACACTGTTCCAGTTCCCGCCCTGGTTCGACTGCACCAAGGATAATGTGGATATGCTGCGCGACATCAGAGCACGGATGAAAGACGTGCCCTGCGCCCTTGAATTTCGCCATGAGAGCTGGTACAGTCCGGCATTCCGCGACAAGACGCTGCATTTCATGGCGCGTGAAGGCTGGATTCATACGGTAGTGGATGAGCCGCAGGCCGGGACTGGCTCGATTCCGATTGTAGCGGTGGCCACCTCCCCGGACATCACTTATGTGCGACTGCACGGCCGCAATGTCTCCGGCTGGCACCAAAGCAGCCACCCGGATTGGCGCAAGCTGCGCTATCTATACCGGTATGATCGGGAAGAACTTGGCGAGTGGAAGGAGCGTCTGTTGAAGCTGGAGAAAAGCTGCCGTAATCTCTACGTAGTCTTCAACAACAATTCCGGCGGCGATGCTACTGACAACGCCAAGGAGCTTCAGAATATGCTCGGCATAGACGGGGGTCTGGCTCCGCGCCAGCTTGATCTCTTTCAATAGCTTAAAAAAAGATCATTACATCTGCAAATAACTGGTATTCCCTCCCTTTAAAAAGTGAAGAATAACCGAAGAAGCCTGAAGAGCGATCTGAAAGCACTGCAGCAGCGAAGGAGGCAGAGAGATGAAGAGAAATCATACGATGATGCAGTTTTTCGAGTGGCATGTCGCCGCAGACGGGAAGCACTGGAAACATCTCGCGGAAATGGCACCAGAGCTGAGTAGCGCCGGGATTGACACCATATGGATTCCGCCCGTGACCAAGGCTGTCTCCGCAGAAGACACCGGATATGGTGTCTATGACCTCTATGATCTCGGTGAATATGACCAAAAAGGTACAGTACGCACCAAATACGGTACCAAGCAAGAACTGGTCGACGCCATAGCCGAGTGCCAAAAGAACGGCATCGCTGTATATGTTGATCTCGTCATGAACCATAAGGCCGGTGCGGACGAGACCGAGGTATTCAAGGTAGTCGAAGTCGATCCCCATGACCGGATGAAGGAAATTTCGCAGCCGTTCGAGATCGAGGGGTGGACGAAGTTCACTTTTCCGGGACGCGGAGACGAGCATTCTGCCTTCAAGTGGAATTTCGATCATTTCAATGGCACGGACTTCAATGCCAAGGAGGGCCGTTCCGGCGTATTTCGTATTGTAGGTGAGAACAAGACCTGGAATAAGAACGTGGATGATGAGTTCGGTAACTACGATTATCTGATGTTCGCAAATATTGATTACAGCCATCCCGCAGTCAAAAAGGAAATGCTCCAGTGGGGAGGATGGCTGGTGGATACACTGCAATGCAGCGGCTACCGCCTCGACGCCATCAAGCACATTAACCATGAATTTATAAAAGAATTTGCAGCGGAGATGGTACACAAGCGCGGGGAGGACTTCTACATCGTAGGCGAATTCTGGAATCCTGATCTTGCCTCCTGCCGCGAATTTCTGGACACGGTGGATTATCGGATTGATCTCTTTGACGTATCGCTGCACTACAAGCTGTATTCTGCCGCTCTTGGCGGGCGGGATTTTGATCTAAGCACCATTTTCAATGATACATTGGTGCAGAGCCATCCCGGCAATGCGGTCACCTTCGTCGACAACCATGACTCCCAGCCGCATGAGGCGCTGGAATCATGGGTCGGTGACTGGTTCAAACAAATCGCTTATGCTCTCATTTTGCTGCGCCGCGACGGGTATCCCGTCGTCTTCTACGGTGACTATTACGGGATCGGCGGCCCGGCCCCGATCGAAGGCAAGAAAGCCGCGATCGACCCGTTGCTGTACGCCCGTTACCACAAAGCTTACGGTGAGCAAAAGGATTATTTGGACCACCCCAACACGATCGGCTGGGTACGGCTTGGTGTGGAGGAGATCGAAGGCTCCGGCTGTGCAGTGGTTATCTCCAATGGCGACAAAGGTGAGAAGCGGATGCAGGTAGGCAAGCATCGCGCCGGTGAGGTGTGGGTGGATTTCACTGGCACTCGCAAGGAGAAGCTTACCATCGGGCAGGACGGTTGGGCGGCCTTTCCTGTGAACGGCGGAAGCGTCTCTGTCTGGGCCCTTCCCCACGAGGAGAATGAAGAATGATAGGGATAACACTGCCGCGCTTAATCTTACCTCTCGTAGCTGTTTCGCTCCGGGCTAGTGCACAGTGGGCTTGAAGTCAAACCGTTAAAATTACCTGTGGAGACGACATAAATTACATATTCAGCAGCAAATAAAAGAGACCCCTTCTCCGCCTATTGGTGGAAGGGGTCTTCGTGTATCTCATAGTTTATGGCGCTGTGATTTGCTTCTAGCCATAGTATGCAGGCTCCGTAATTGGGTACTCAATAGGAATTCAACAGACGCCATTCCCGTTATTCACACCCGGCACAACCTACTCTTCCGCCTCCGGATGCTTGGATACGAGCCGTACCAGATCCAGGGTCAGAATCGGCAGTTGCAAGGAAGCCGGATACGCGAGATAACGCGGTTCCCACTCTGGACTGAACTTCTCCTTGTAACGGCGCAGACCGGAGAAGCCATACCAGTGGCCACCCTTCTTGAAGACCAGACGGGCGAGCTTTTCTTCCCGCAGTGCACCGGCATTCTGACCGACACTGGAAAGGGGGGCATTACCAAGATTGAATCTTTGATAGCCCTGACCCTTGGCCCATTCCATCAACCGGATGAATAAATAATCCATCGTCCCGTTCGGTGCCTGCTTCCGGTGACGCATCAAATCTATGGAGAGTGTCGTACCCCCGTCATACCCGGGAACAAGGGTAGCGAAGGCTACCACCTCACCAGAAGCCTGTCTCAGGAGTGCAATTGGAGCGAGCTGCAGATAGGCTTCCTTGAACCAGCCGAGCGAATACCCTTTCTCCGTCCGACCGCCCAGCCACTCTCCCGAAATCGAGCGCAGTTCTTTGATTAGGACGGCTGAATGCGGCTGTTGCGATATTTCAAACTGGTAGCCTTCCCGTTCAAAACGGTTGTTGACACTACGCAGGTCGGCATTCTTACGGCCACTGAGAGTGAACGTCTCCAACGATACCATAGCTTCTTCGCCTAGCTTGAAGAAATGATAGCCCTGCTCATGATATACCGGCAGGAATGCTGGTGTAGCCTGATAAAAGACTACGGACAACCCATACTTGTCCGCCGCCTGCCGGAACTCACTGATGGCGTTGTTAATAAGCTCCTTCGCACCCAGCGGATCACCAAGCACAACAAGCTTATCTCGCACCCGAGAATAAGGGAGCAGCACTTGCCCATCCTGTGCCCAATAGAAGCTTTTGTCGCCCAGATACAGCACATGGGTTAGGGAGTTGCCAGGCACCTTCTTCAGAAACTGTGTCAGACGGTCCATGTCCGGAGGGCCTGACAGCTCCTCGGAATCACGGTGAGGCCGAAGCGTGACAAACATCGTCAGCAGGAGCCAGGAGAAGATCAGCCCGCTGGCTGCGGTAAAGGCAACATTACTGTGTCGTTGCAGCCACTCCGGATGAATGCCTGGCGGAAGATGCTTCATAAAACCGCGATGCACATGACTGCCAAGCAAATAGTAGATAACGGCAATCACCGAAGTCAGTGCCAGCCACCTGGCCGTACTCTGCCGGCTGACCGGCGCGCTGACCCGGTAGAACCGGGCTCTGGATATCCAAAGGATCACCCCGACTACCAGCAGGAAGATAGCCTCCTCGTAATCAAAACCTTTGGTAAAAGCAAACAGCGCGCCACCCAGCAGCGAGAGGCTGGTCCAAATATAGGCTCTACGGATCCGCAGGGAGATGCCTCGTGACAGCAGGATGAGCATAAAGCCGATCAGGACGGATAAATGATGCGATAGCCGCATGATCGGAAATGACAGCAGCTTTTCCGTGATTTCCAACCGGTACAGCAGTTCCGGCGTTGCTGCGGACAGCAGCAGAATGAGACCGCTGGCAAAGACCAGTTTGCCTAGCGCCCATACCCCAAGGTCGCTGAGGAAGGTGTACTGTCCTGGCCAACGCCAGATTTTCTGCCACAGATTCAGTGAGGGCTCCAGCCCCACAGCTGCGCGTTCCAGCATTTTTCTGCCCTGCAGCCCGATCTCCAGCGCGGCCAGCACAAGACCGATCAGCCAGGGAATCAGATAATAGAACAAACGGTAAATCACCAGCACCGCCATAGCCTGATCGGTCTGATAACCCATTTGGGTCAGACCCAGAAGTGCGATAAGGTCGAATGCACCGATCCCGCCGGGAGCCATACTTAGAATACCAGCGATGGCTGCAATCGTGTAAATGCTGAAGATAGTCACAAAATGCACACCACCCAGCAGGTGGTGTCCAATCGACCAGAATGTAATACCAGCGAACAGCCATTCCAGGAACGACGCACCAACTGAACTCCCTACCGTGAGCCACGGTGTTCGTCCCTGTCCGCGGTTAATCCATTTCGCGTATAACGCCGACCGCTGGACGAACACAAAGAATGGCAGGTAGAGCGCCATGCCCCAGACTGCAAACACCAGCCAACGATGCTCATGCATCAATCCCGCTGCAGGTAGAATGCCAAAGATGTTGCCCCAGGATAACAGGGATAGTCCCGTGATCATAAGCGGTGACAGGAAAACGATCGCCGGTGTCAGAACGGCTGAGGATACGCCGCTCTTCTTATATAGCAGTGTCCGTAGCCCCACACCAGCCAGCCCGGCAAAGCCGATCAGGTTATTGAATGTATTGGCAATCCATGCATAACGGAACGTGCTCCATAAACTTACCTTCAGCTTGAAATGAGCACGTATCAAATAGTCATAAGCACTCATTACCGCTACCGCAAGCAATGCAATCCCCATCATCTGAAAGATAGATGATGCCGGAACGTCCTTCAGCTCGCGAAGCGTACGTCCCAGGTGAACCTGCTTCAGTTCGTGCTGTCCTTCCCAATATACAAGCGCTATAATCGCCAGCGGAAAAAGAGCGCGTACCGCCCGAATCCGGTAAATGGATACCAGTAGCCTTACAATCTTGAACCGCTCCAGCGCCTCTTTCATTGAATGCATAAATCCACCTGCCCTTGCTACTGCCACACGTTCCGCCGGCAAAACCTGCCGCACTGTCCTTGGTCCGGGCAGCGGTTCATGTGCGAGAATTTCAACTTGTCCATTATAACAATACGTAAACCGGCTGGCATGTAACAAACAGCACCTGTAACCATCACATTACCTCTAATATATAAGACTGAATCCAGAGCATATACCCTGCAATATAGCCTTATTTATTTTACCAGAAACTAGATCATCTATCCCCTTTACCATCCACCCTAAACGAGCCTGCTTCCATAGTTTACTAAGAGCGTAACCAAAAAAGTACGCCTCTGCAACTATATGGTGGAAACACAGGTATTGATAGCTACGCAGCCGCATGAGAGAACTTTATTTCAGTACGAATTTGAAAAGAGATCTAACCACGTCCACCAAACGCATAAATAACCCATGTATTTTCTGCTACCACACTCTAAGAAAAAGAGGACGGAGTCAGGAATGTCTCCCTGCTTCCGTCCTGAAATGAACTGGAGCTACGCCCCCTTGTTCAGATTTCCGGCAACATCGACCGTTTTACAATCGCCGCTTCTTCTGTTAACCAGTGTCACGCTTAGGCATCCGCAGCCTGAATCGCTTCGGCCAATCGCTCATTTAATTCTTCGGCATACTGAGCCGTCAATTCTGTCGTCCATCCGAAATATTTTCCCATATAGGTGGTTACAGCATCCTTCCACGCCTCTACCCAGGCTATATTGAAGAAAAGCGCACCTGTGCGGCGTATAAAAAAGTCCACCGGTCTCAGAGTCATTTCCTCTTCTATGGAATACAGAAGAGCAGCCAGCAAGGATGCGGGGAGTCCTTCCTTCTCTGCTTTCAGAGCGTGCTTCACAATTAACGTATAGACCGCGCCAATGTTAGAACCGTATCTCCGTACCAGTTGCTCCGCTTCATGTGGCGACAGTCCCAGCCTCGTTCCCTCCGGAATACGTTCTTGCACAAACTTCTTATACTGAATGGATCCCCCAACATCACCGCCGGAGATCGGCATGTGCCCGGTCTGGCATCCAGAAATAGCAGCAAGTCCAGCAGCACTCCGTTGCTTTGCGACCAGATCCACCACCGTCTCCGCCATTTTGCGGTAGCCAGTCAGCTTGCCGCCAGCCATAGAGATCAGACCTGAAGCCGAGACGAAAATTTCATCCTTGCGGGAAATCTCAGACGGGCTTTTGCCCTCTTGATGTATCAGAGGACGCAGTCCTGCCCAGCTCGATTCCACATCACCGTCAGTCAGTTTCATGCCGGGGAACATCTCATTAGCCGCCTGAAGGATATACACCCTGTCAGCTTCAGTAACCAGCGGATTTACCAGATCACCTTTATAATTCGTATCGGTCGTCCCTACATAAGTTTTGTTGTCCCGCGGGATCGCGAACATCATGCGCCCATCAGGGGTATCAAAATAAATTGCTTGCTTCAGCGGGAAACGCCCCTGGTCAAACACTAGGTGAACGCCCTTGGATAAATGCAGCATTTTGCCCTCTTTGGAATGGTCCTTCTCCCTTAGTGTATCTACCCAAGGTCCAGCAGCATTGATGATATGCTTCGCGCGAAGCTCATAAGAACGTCCGCTGAACTGATCGATCATTACTACACCCGCCAACTGTTTATTATCATACATAAACTGTTCCACCTTGGCGTAGTTCACAGCCAGCGCCCCGTGCTTCACAGCCTCCTTTAACACTTCAATCGTCAAGCGGGCATCGTCCGTCCGATACTCCACATAATAACCACCGCCTTTGAGACCCTGTTGCTTCAACAGCGGTTCTTTGCCCAGTGTCTCCCCAGCGCTCAGCATCGTTCGGCGCTCACCCTTTTTAACCCCAGCCAAGTAGTCATAGACCCGGAGTCCAAGGGATGTCGACATTTTCCCGAAGGTACCCCCCTCATAAATCGGCAGCAGCATCCATTCCGGTGTAGTGACATGAGGTCCATTCTCGTACACAATCGCCCGTTCTTTGCCCACCTCTGCCACCACACCAATCTCCAACTGTTTCAAATAGCGGAGTCCACCATGCACAAGCTTGGTCGACCGGCTAGAAGTGCCCCCGGCAAAATCCTGCATCTCTAAAAGGGCGGTCCGCAGGCCGCGGGTCTGTGCATCCAAAGCAATTCCCGCCCCTGTAATGCCCCCGCCAATCACCAGCACATCCCATTCCTGTTCCACCATTTGATTCAGATATTGATCTCGTTTGCCCGCCGAAAAAGTCCCCATGTCTATTTCCTCCCATAGTAAAAAAACCACAAACATGCCGGCTGCGATAGCTTGCGCAGCGGCTGTTGTGGTTTCTCCAGTTCTCCAACCTATTGTATTAACTTGTTGAGGTAAGTATACCATGCTGACTTTTCAGTGAAAAGCCTGTGCGGCACGCACCGCTTTTTTCCATCCGCCGTACAAAGCATCTGCTGCCCCTTCATCCATCGTTCTGTCGAAGGCACGCTGAATCTGCCATAATGCAGAGATCTCATTCTGATCCTGCCAGAATCCTACAGCTAGACCCGCCAGATACGCCGCTCCGAGCGCCGTAGTCTCGCTAATCACTGGCCGCTCTACCGTAACACCCAGCATGTCGCTCTGGAACTGCATCAGGAAGTTATTACGGGCTGCGCCACCACCCACCCGCAGCTTTTTGAGAGAAATCCCGGAGTCCTCCTCCATGGCCGCAAGTACATCACGGGTCTGATAAGCTAGCGATTCCAAAGTCGCACGAATCAGATGCTCCTTCGATGTGCCCCGTGTCAGGCCAAACACCGCACCCCGGACTTCACTGTCCCAATACGGCGTACCTAGGCCAACAAAGGCCGGCACCACGTAGACACCTTCTGTTGAATTCACCCGCGAAGCGTATTCTTCACTAACCCCGGCATTCTTGATCATCCGCAGTCCGTCACGAAGCCACTGAATGGCCGAGCCAGCCACAAAGATGCTGCCCTCCAGCGCATACTCGACCTTCCCGTTCAATCCCCAGGCAATCGTGGTGAGCAGTCCATTTCCTGAGGCAATAGCCTGCTCACCGGTATGCATCAGCATAAATGCCCCGGTGCCGTAGGTATTGTTCGCGGTCCCTTGCTCAAAACAGGTCTGCCCGAACAATGCGGCCTGCTGGTCACCCGCAGCACCCGAGATCGGGACAGCAGCATTGAAGAAATGCTGCCGATTGGTATAGCCATAGACTTCGGAGGATGACCGAACCTCTGGTAGCATGGAGCGCGGAATGTTCAGCAGCGTCAGCAGCTCCTCATCCCATTGCAACTCGTGAATGTTGTACATCAGGGTCCGTGAGGCATTGGAGTAATCGGTAACATGAGCACCCCCGTCGGTCAGCCGCCAGATCAGCCAAGTATCCATCGTCCCGAACAACAACTCTCCGCGTTCCGCCTTCTCCCGCGCCCCCAGAACATGGTCCAGAATCCACTTCACCTTCGTGCCCGAGAAGTATGCGTCGAGACGAAGACCTGTCTTTTGCCTGAAAATTTCATCATGACCCTGAGCCTTAAGATCCTCACAAATCTCCGTTGTTTGTCGGGACTGCCATACAATTGCATGATACACGGGCATCCCCGTAGCCCGATCCCAAACTACGGTCGTCTCCCGCTGATTGGTGATCCCGATGGCAGCAACCTCCTCCGGAGAGATAGCGGTCTCGGTGAACAATGACGAAATGACCGCCAGAATGGAGATCCATATCTCATTGGCATCATGCTCCACCCAGCCCGGTTGTGGGAAATGCTGCTTGAATTCCTGCTGAGCAATATGAATAATCGTACCTTTACGATCAAATAGAATGGCTCTTGAGCTAGTCGTGCCTTGGTCCAAGGCCAGAATATACTTTTTATCCACACTGCACCTCCAGGTTTATTTTATGTTATCGTAATGCCGGCACAGATCCATTTGGGAAGTCGTCACGGCGGTTGCTCCTGCTGCCAACGCCTTCTCCACATCGTCCACAGTACGAATTAGCCCGCCAGCAAAAATCGGAATACCTGTACGCTCCCTCACTTCTGTGATAAGGCCCGGGATGACACCCGGCAGCACCTCAATATAATCAGGCTGTGTCCGTTCTAACAGAGCATAGCTTTTATCCAGAGCACTGGAATCCAGCAGAAATACCCGCTGAACGGCCAGTAAACCGTTTTGCCGCGCTTTGAGAATCACATTGGCCCGGGTCGAGATCAAGCCGGCAGGCTTGATGCTCTGGCATAGAAAATCTGCCGCAGCTTCATCATTCTTCAGTCCTTCAACCAGATCCACGTGCAGCAGCAGCTTCTTCCGGTGTGATTTTGCCAGATCAACAATGTCCTTCAGTTGCCCGATATGGCTCTCGAGCAGCACAATATATTCGTAAGAGGATTGCAACAGCTTCTCCAGATGCTTCATCTTTCGGATCGCAGGTAAAACATTCTGTCCCTGAATGGACATGGGCGCTGCCCCTTTCCTAGCATGAGTGTGTCGCTCTATCCGCTACTACCAATATAACATTTATTACAGCAAAAAGAGCAGATCACGCACATCCATCGCCCCTCCCGGGATTAGCAAATGGATATGCTGTTTCTGCTCTGCCGCTGACACAATCAGACTAATTACAGCTTCAGCCAGTCTCTGGCCGCTTCCGCTTCTTCCACATTCAGGCGATGCCCCTGGTTGCCCCAATACGTATTCACAACTGCACCTGCGCCTTGCAATAGCTCTTCCAGCTCCCGGCTTTCATGCGCTGGAACCATCGGGTCATTCATTGAAGTTCCAATAAAGACCGGAAGGCCGCTCATATCCGGCAGCTTGAGACCCCGTAGTGGTACCATCGGGTGCAGCAGCACTGCAGCCTGGAAAGCCTTCCCGTAGTGGAACAGCAAGCTTCCAGCGATGTTAGCACCATTGGAATAACCAACGGCAACCGTTTTGTCGGCAGAGAACCCGTATTTGGCCGCCGCCTCGTCCAGGAACTGCTTGATCTCCTGCGTGCGGAAGATCAGATCTTCTTCGTCGAATACCCCTTCGGACAACCGCCGGAAGAAACGGGGCATTCCGTTCTCCAGCACATTGCCACGGATGCCAAGCACGGACGATCCCGGGGAAAGCAGTCCCGCCAGTGGCAGCAGATCCTGCTCGTCACCACCCGTTCCGTGGAACATTACCATTACTGGCTTACTCTCATCTGTGCCCTTGCGAAATACGTGTATCATCTTGACTTCACTCCAATCTCTCGAATGTCAAACGGCTGCAAATTAGCTTCAATCGCGGCACGGTGTGGTTCATACCAGGTAGGGAGCATCAGCTTCTCACCTAGCGCATCCGGGTCCTCATCGCGGGCAAAACCGGGAGGGTCTGTTGCGATCTCAAACAGGATCCCGCCTTCTTCACGGAAGTAAATGGCGTTGAAGTACTGACGGTCCTGAACAGGCGTCGGCTGGTAGCCGTGGCTCTGCACAAGACGACTCCAGGCAAGCTGTTCGGCATCATCGCTGGCACGCCAGGCAATATGGTGAACCGTTCCGGTGCCTCCCGAGCCATGCGGCACAGGCTCTGCCTTCAGATCAATAATATTGCCCAGCTCGCCCGCCGCTCTGAAGCGGAGATAACCGTCCCCTTCAGCAATGATCTCCATGCCCAGTGTACGGGACAGCGTATCCGCTGTCTTAGCTGGCTCTGTGCTGTACAGAACCGCCCCGCCAAAGCCCTTGATAGCATGCTCAGCAGGAACACCACCAAAGGACCAGCCGCTAAGAGGACCCTCTTCACGCTCCACAAGCTCAATTCGCAGACCATCGTAGTCAGCAAAGGACAAATAGGACTCAGAGATCCGGCTGACTTTGGTTACTGAAATCTGGTATGCAGCCAGTCGCTGCTCCCAGAAGTCCAGCGATCCTGTCGGCACGGCATAAGTAGTTACACCAACCTGCCCACCGCCAATTCTTCCCTTACGTCCCATTGACCAAGGAAAGAACGTAATAATCGTACCGGGCGACCCGCTTTCGTTCCCGAAATAGAGGTGATACACCTCAGGTGCATCGAAATTGATGGTTTTCTTCACCAATCGTAGTCCGAGAATACCGGCATAAAAGTCAGCATTCCGCTGCACGTCGCCCACAAAAGCTGTAATATGATGAATGCCTGCGCTTCGTAATGTCATAATTATCTGCCCCTTTCTTAGTTAAACCACAGTGCGTCAAGTGAAATCGATCCGGCCCCGGTCAGAGCCACTCCGGCGGCAACCACTAGCAAAGTGAGTGGAAACTCAATTCCGTTAGCCGTTGCCCAGAACCCGTTCGGAGCGTGAACCTTCACAATCGCTCCAAGCATGGTAGCAATAATCAGTGCCGAAGCGAGCGGAGTCAACAACCCGAAGGTGAACAGCACTCCACCAACCAGTTCCATCACTCCCGCCAGCACCGCCATAGTTACACCAGGCTTCATGCCGACGGACTCCATCCAACCTCCGGTTCCCTTGGGACCATAACCTCCGAACCAGCCAAACAGCTTTTGACTACCGTGCCCGATGAAAGAAATCCCGATCACCAGTCTGAGCAATAATAAGCCTACGCTAACCATTTTTACCCCACTCCATTCTCTTTGATTTAATTATCTTAACATTAAGATATTAGGTAAAAAAATTTGATGCTTCCTCTTTATATCAGATTCCCTGTTCCTGACACTATTCTTTCCGGCTTTCTGGCCTTACGGCAAGGGCCGCAGTTACTGCCGCCCTATACGCCTTTGCCAAGTCTCTTCAGCAGCTCCGTTGCCTGTTCCTTCTCTTCCGTGTTCAATCCGCCCATCAGACGATGCAGGGAAGAGACGTGAAGCGGAAAAATATCGTCGAATAGCTCCCGGCCTGCAGTTGTAATCTCAGCATAGGTTACCCGCCGGTCATCGCTGCACGGCACACGCTTCAGCAAGCCCTTGTTCTCCAGCTTGTCGATATTGTACGTAATACTGCCGCTGGTCACCAGAATCTTCTCACCGATCTGCTGCAGTGGAATACGTGTTCTGTGATACAGCACCTCCAGAATCATAAATTCAGCGGAAGACAAGCCGTGGCTCTTCATATCCTTCACTGCCAGGTCCATTAAGGTCTTGTAGGCTTTAGACAAGACGACGAACAATTTCAAGGAAGCCGCTTCATCCCGTTCCTGCTCCGCTCCGCTTGCCCCGGATAAAGGCTCTTGTTCAATGCTCATATGCTCCACCTCCCTGTAATTTATTATGAATGAACCAATTTCATAAATGAGCGTCTTATCATCGATATCTAGTTGTACATGGTTTAGGTTTAGGTATAACTAGAGAGATATCGTACCTATTCGGATTGACATTCGCATTATGAAATGGATTCGAATAAGAGAATATTGTCTTTAAATTAATTATCTTTAATTTAAGATAAATATACGCCTCATCCATGCCATTGTCAACAATCTTCCGTGGAAATTTTGTCCGAATTGACCTGGCCCGCAAAACGGCGTATTCTTTGTCTTACGAATATCTAAAATGTAAGCCTCTTCATTTCTTAACAAATACCACTATATTACTTTTCGTTTAAAAGGAGGCCTACTCATGACATCTGCTACACCAAATGATGCCGCGGGGCAGGCTGAGCGGCGTGTGCTGATCGTGACTGCGGTCGCGGCGGAACGCGACGCCGTCCTGCGCGGGCTGCAGGGCAGCAGCAGGTTCCACGTTGTGGCTGCGGGCGCGGGCACCGCAGCTGCTGCGGCGGGCACCGCCGCGGCCCTGGCAGCCGGCTCCTACGGCTGCGTCATCAACGCCGGGATCGGCGGCGGGTTCCCGGGGGTGGCTCCGGTAGGCTCGCTGGTGATTGCCAGCGAGATGATTGCCGCCGACCTCGGAGCCGAGACGCCGGAGGGCTTCCGCAGTGCTGCCGAGCTTGGCTTCGGCAGCGTGACCGTGCCGGGTGATTCCGGCACGGTAGAGGCCGTAACGGCCGCGCTGACAGCGGCCGGCCTTGCTGTCAGCACAGGACCTGTGCTGACGGTGTCTACGGCGACCGGCACGGCAGAGACGGCCGCCGCTCTTGCGGCGCGCCATCCCGGGGCGGCCGCCGAAGCCATGGAAGGCCACGGGGTCGCCGTGGCCGCACATGCGCTGGGGCTCCCGGTGCTGGAGCTCCGCGCGATTTCGAACCCGGTCGGTCCCCGCGACCGGGCAGCTTGGGCCATCGGCGAAGCGATGGACGCGCTTGCGGCAGCAGCCGCTATCCTAAAGGAGGTGCTGTAATGAATAACGAGCTTAATATTGCATTCTCCCCTTGTCCAAATGATACCTTTGTATTTCATGCCTGGGCGCATGGGCTGGTGGCGGATGCCCCGGCACTGAATGTGATGTACGCCGATATCGACATTACGAACGGGCTTGCTGCCGACGGCACTGGACCAGAAGTACTCAAAATCTCCTACGCCGCCCTGCCTTGGGTGCTGGAGAACTACCGGCTGCTGCCCTGTGGTGGCGCGCTTGGCCGCGGCTGCGGGCCACTGGTACTGACCGGAAACGGACCGCTGGCAGTACGGCGTCCAGCCGGGCTCGCCGGACGCAAAATCGCTGTTCCCAGCGAACGCTCCACCGCCTATCTGCTGTTCCGCTTGTGGGCAGCCCAGAACGTTCCAGGCGGTGTGGGAGAGATTGTCGTGATGCCTTTTGACGAGATCATGCCCGCTGTACGCGATGGGAAAATTGACGCCGGACTGGTGATTCACGAAGCCCGCTTCACTTACTCTTCCTATGGCCTTAATCTCCTGACGGATCTCGGCAGCTGGTGGGAAGAAGATACCGGACTACCGATCCCGCTTGGAGCCATTATCGCCCGCCGCGATCTGGATGCCGAAGCCATCTCGGGATGGATTCGCAGTTCCCTGCAATATGCCTGGGATCATCCGACGGACTCCCGCGACTACGTGCTAAGTCATGCCCAGGAGCTGTCCCCGGAAGTGGCAAAGTCGCATATCGATCTCTATGTCAACGAATTTAGCATGAACCTTGGCGATAGCGGTTATGAAGCCATCACGTCTTTATTGACCCGTGCTGCTGACGAAGGACTTGTTCCGGCAATAGATCCGGAATTGCTCCGGTAATACCCAGAACCACGGGGGAACCCTTTGCAACCGTATAGTTCCTGAAGTTACTCCGGTAACACCGGGAACCTACGGTGATCCCTCTACAACCATGTAGTTTACGGAGTTACTCCGGTAACACCGTAAACCTACGGCGAACCCTGTACACCAATTAGTTCACAGAGTTGCTCTCTAAATAACGAAACCTACGGGGTCACCTCCGTGTAGTTCCGGAACTGCTCCGGTAACACATGGTAGCTATGTGACCTGCCTCTACAAACCATACCATCCCCGGTCATGCCATTTGGCGCCGGGGATTCTTTATATTTAAGCCATCTGATAATGTGACCTTGCGAAATGAAACCGCTATTCTTAGAGCCACGTTGGATCAGGAGGGTGTATAGTAACTATAGAATCAAGAATGGATGAACCCATTCAACCCCAAGGAGGAGAACCGTATGATTCCTGCCGGAAACAGCAAACCGAATATCGACCGTTTTCTTGGCTTTCAGGAGGACTATGACCGTTACCGCCCAGAGGCCCCACAGATAGTGTCTGAACTGCTCACCACTTACCTCGGACACCGACCTGCCCTTGTCGCAGATATTGGTTGCGGCACCGGATTGTCCACCTTCATCTGGAACCATGCAGCTGATGCAGTTCATGGCATCGAACCCAATCCTGATATGTTGGGCAAGGCACAGCAGAAGCTCGCAGAAATGTCAGATGCCGCAGCAATCTCTTTTGCCCAAGGTTATTCCAACCAATTACCGTTGGCAACAGGCAGTGTAGACATCGTTACCTGCTCGCAGTCTTTTCACTGGATGGAGCCTGTGAGCACACTCCAGGAAATCTCCCGTGTCCTGCGGGACGGAGGCGTCTTCGCCGCGTATGACTGCGATTGGCCGCTGGCCCTGCAAGCGAATGTCGAGATTCTATATAACAACCTAATTGACAAGGCAAATGAGATCTTGGACACGTTGGTGCCGGCATCAGAAAGAGCGCACAAGTGGGATAAGGACAGCCACCTGGACAGAATCAAGGACAGCGGATTGTTCTCCTTCGCCCGTGAAATCGTATTTCACCATACGGAGACCTGTGATGCAGCACGATATATCGGCCTGGCCCTCAGCCAGGGAGCCATCCAAACCGTGTGGAAGCTTGGCTCCAAGGATCTTGACGGCAGTATCACCGAATTCCAGACCGCGGTAGAGCAGCATTTTCAAGGCAAGACTCTAGATGTGCTAATCAGCTACCGGATGCGACTCGGAGTTAAATAAGACCCGTTAGTGTGTTCGACCTTAAAGCCGGAAATAAAAGGTATCAAGGTATATCCATTGTTTCAAATAGTAAATCAGGCTTAACCAGCAATCGTAGGATCTCTGAGCCCGCAGTGCTTTTATTCATAAGACATCTAGCACCAAGCACCAAGCACCAAGCACCAAGCACCAACCATCCATTATCAACCATTAACCATCGACCACCGATCGCTGATTATGGTTATGAGCCGCCAAAAATGCATACTAACTAGACTGGTCAAAAACCCGAATTTACCCTATACTGACCAGTAAGAGACGAAGAACGTCCCGATCCCCTTAACCAAGGGGCTTCGGGGCGTTTTTTTATGTTTATGAAAGGGTGAGAGTGGTGGGATTTGAGGAAGCACATTCTGATATTTATGCAATGAAGAATGGTATAATAAGAGCAATTATCCAACCCGGAGGTGTCCAAGATGCGATGGGATGAGATTAAGGAGCGTTTTCCCAATGAATGGGTCGTTCTTGAGGCAACAAAAGCATATTCAAAGGAAGGGCAGCGTTATATTGAAGAGATGAACGTCATTGAATCCTTTGACGATTCTACCAAGGCATTGAAACGATATAGTGAGCTGCACCAGGAGGCCCCCCACCGGGAGTATTGTTTCTTCCACACTTCCCGCCCTAACGTGGTGGCAAGGGAGAGATATGTAGAAATACGAGGGCCAAGATGAACATTAAAGAAAGATACGAACTCCCCTTCATTAGCCTGGTTGTAGCATTTAGGGGGAAAGAAATACAGCTCGGTAAAGTGCTCTTGGATACTGGATCGGCCAGCACACTACTGAACGCCGACATTGTAAGGGACATAGGAATGGTACCTGAAGAAAACGACGTGGTTGATATTATTCGAGGTGTGGGCGGAGTTGAGTATGTGTACACCAAAACTCTAGATTCCTTAGCGATCGGTAATATGGCACTAAATAATTTTCAAGTTGAAATCGGAAATATGGACTATGGCATGGAAATCGACGGCATACTCGGTTTTAATTTCTTAAAACAAGCCGGAGCGATCCTTAACCTCCGGCTAATGAAACTAAAAATAGCGGGTTGCTAGCTATACTTAAACCTATACCCAAACCGTTTACCCCCGCCCCCCAATCCAAAAAGCGCCCAGGCCGCGATACTCCGCAGTTGGGCGCTTCTCTTTGTCCATTAGCCTCTCACAAGCGAGCGGCTAATTATTTCTTGTTCATCTTGAACATCAGGAACAGCTCGTTGTAGTGGGCGAGCATTTTTTTGCCCAGGTTGTCGTAGACCTCCAGATGGTCTGTAATATCGGACGACGGGTAGAAGCGGGTGTCCTCCGAAATATCCGGCGGCAGAAGCTTTAGAGCCTGAGCGTTCGGTGTGGAGTAGCCCACGTATTCAGTATTTTTCGCTGCTACATCAGGACGCAGCATGAAGTTGATGAACTTATGCGCACCTTCCACGTTCTTCGCCGTACGCGGAATGACCATGTTGTCGAACCATTTGTTCGACCCTTCTTTCGGCACGACATAGTCGAGCTTGTCGTTATCACCCATAATCTCCGAAGCGTCGCCAGACCAGACGATGCCTACCGCTGCTTCCTCATTTGCCAGCAGCATCTTGATCTCGTCGCCCACAATCGCCTTTACGTTAGGCGACAGCTTGTTCAGCTTCGTCAGAGCCTGCTGCAAATGGTCCTCATTGGTATCATTGACGGAGTAATGCAGGCTGTTCAGCGCCATGCCCATGACCTCACGTGCCCCATCCACGAGGAAAATGTTATTCTTCAGTCGGCTGTCCCACAGGGAATCCCAACTGCTGAAATCAATACCCTTCGTCATCTCCGGATTGAAGATGATCCCGACCGTTCCCCAGAAATAGGGAACCGAATAAAGATTATCCGGATCAAACGGCAGGTTCATAAACCGTGGATCGATATTGACGAGATTCGGAATCTTACTGTGATCCAATGGAATCAGCAGGTTCTCTTCCTTCATCTTAGAGATAGCATAATCCGAAGGAATCACGACATCAAAGGTCGTTCCTCCTTGTTCTACCTTGGTCAGCATCGCTTCGTTGGAATCAAAGGTCTGGTAGATGACCGTAATCCCGGTCTCTTTCTCGAACTCCTTCAGCATGGCAGGATCAACATAATCGCCCCAGTTGTAGATGGTCAGCGTATTTTTTCCCGTGTAGCCCTGGCTGGAGTTCATCCATGACCCTAGATACATCAGACCAAAAGCGACAATGACAATCGCCAGAAAGGCATTAACCAGCTGTTTCATCTAGGCACCCCCGCTTCTGCTACCGATTCTGCAACCGGAGTAGCTGTGCGGTTCTTGCGAGTTGTCAGGAAGTAATAACCGACTACTAGCACGATGGTGAAGAGGAAAATCAGGGTCGAGAGCGCATTAATGGACAGCGATACGCCCTGTCTCGCTCTGGAATAAATCTCCACAGACAAGGTAGAGTATCCGTTACCGGTCACGAAGAAGGTAACCGCAAAGTCATCAAGCGAGTACGTTAGTGCCATGAAGAAACCACTGAAAATACCCGGCTTGATGATCGGCAGAATGACCTTCGTCAGCACATCCCGGCGGCTGGCACCCAGATCGCGGGCCGCATCAGTCAATGTAGGGCTCATTTCTTGCAGATGCGGCAGAATCATCAGCACCGCGATCGGGATACTGAAGGCCACATGCGAGAGCAGTACAGACATGAAGCCAAGCTTGATCCCCACAATCGTGAACAGAATCAGGAACGAGGCCCCGATGATAACGTCTGGACTGACGATGAGCACATTGTTCAGCGACAATAAGGTGTTCTTCGCCCGGCGGCTGCGGACCCGATGGATCGCCAGCGCACCAATGGTCGCGATCACCGTAGCAATCGCCGAAGACAGCAGCGCAATGACCAGCGTATTGATTACGATAATGATCAGCCGGCTATCCTGAATCACTTCGCGGTAATATTCCAGGGTAAAGCCTTCAAACTTGTGCATCGTACCCCCGCTGTTGAACGAGTAGTACATCAGATACACAATCGGTGCGTACAGCACAGCAAACACTAAAACGAGATACAGATTGGAGAATCCGTTTCTTTTCCTCATCTCTGCACCCCTTTCCGTGCGCCGCCCCACAGAATCATGAACAGCGCCATAATCGCAATCAGAAATACGGCTACTGTGGAGCCCATGCCCCAATCCTGTGTAACCAAAAAGTGCTGTTCAATCGCCGTCCCGAGCGTAATAACCCGGCTACCGGCAATAAGCCTTGTGATCATAAACAGAGATAGTGCTGGAATGAATACTGCCATACAGCCGGAACGCACACCCGAAATCGTCAGTGGAAAAACCACCCTACGGAAGGTTGTCCAACCCGACGCCCCCAGATCACGCGCGGCATCGAGCAGGGACAGATTGAGTTCCTCCAGCGCACTGAAGATCGGCAGAATCATGAACGGAATAAAGATGTAGACCGACACGAACACAAAGCTGAAGCCCGTGAACAAAATCTGCTGCTCACCAATCCCAAGCACATCGAACAGGTTATTGATCGGTCCAAAGGTGCCGAAGATTCCGATGAATGCATAAGTTTTCAGCAGCAGATTAATCCAGGTCGGCAAAATAATCAGCAGCAGCCAAAGCTGCTTATGCTTCGTTCTCGTCAACAGATAAGCCGCCGGATAGGCGACCAGGAGCGAGAATATTGTGATCAGAAACGCGTACCAGAAGGAGGTCAGCGTCATTTTTAAATATACAGGCGTAAAGAAATTCACGTAATTGTCCAGCGTCAAATGGCCGTCCAGATCAAACAGGGAATAGTAGATGACCAGAAACACCGGAGCGATAACGAACAAGGCAATCCACAAATAATAAGGGATGAGATAGAACGACCGGCCCTTATTGTTCATGGCTCTCCACCTCGCCATAAGCTTCCAGACGTCTGTCGAACTCTTCCTCCGTTTCCCCGAACCGCATAACATGAATCGCTTCAGGATCAAAATAAAGCCCGATTTCACTGCCGACAGTAGCTTGACGTGTAGAATGGACTAACCATTCATGTCCGGACTCGTCATAACAGCTGATCTCATAATGCACACCCCGGAACAGCTGGGAATCGACGCGCACACGCAGCTTCCCTTGTTCTAATGCAGTGATTTCCAAATCCTCCGGTCGAATCACAATCTCCACACCTTCATTCGGGCGCAGGCCGGCATCGACGCATTCGAAGCGACGTCCGTTGAACTCCACCAGATTATCTTTGATCATGACACCCGGCACAATGTTCGATTCTCCAATAAAGTCAGCCACAAAACGGTTGATCGGCTCATCATAAATATCGTGAGGCGTGCCGCTCTGCTCGATTTTGCCCTTGTTCATCACAAAGATCCAGTCAGACATCGCCAGTGCTTCCTCCTGATCATGCGTGACGAAGATAAAAGTGATTCCCAGCCGCTGCTGCATCTCCCGCAAAATGTACTGCATCTCTGTCCGCAGCTTCAAATCCAGCGCCGACAAAGGCTCGTCCAGCAGCAGGACCTGCGGCTCGTTGACGATGGCCCGGGCGATGGCTACACGCTGACGCTGTCCGCCGGACATTTCTGTAATGGCCCGCTGATCGTAACCGGCGAGGTTCACGAAGCGCAGCGCCTCCTGCACCTTTTGCGTGATGACATCCTTCTTAAGCTTCTTGATACGCAAGCCGAAAGCCACATTCTCAAATACGTTCAGGTGTGGAAACAAAGCGTAGTCCTGAAAAACCGTATTGACCTGCCGCTCGTTGGCGGGAATGTGGTTAATCACTTTTCCGTTCAAAATAATCGAGCCGCCTGTCGGTTCAGCGAATCCGGCAATCAGCCGGAGAATCGTCGTTTTACCGCAACCGGACGGGCCCAGTAATGTATAGAATTTACCCCGTTCAATCTCAAAGCTGACCTCTTTAAGTACAGCCTCTTCATCGTCGTATTGCTTCGTTACCTTGTCAAAAGAAATAATAGTACCTTCCTGGGTAGCTATAGCTAACAACCTCCCTGCCTTTAGTAATACAATCCTATTTTACCCGCTTCCTGCGGGGAACAATCGATATCGGCATGCCCAGTGCGGATAAGCGACAATTCCTCCTTTCGTTCGACACCTCATATAGGTATAGCATAATAGATTGCTTCATCTTATGCGATAACTTAGATTGTTAACATCCCCCAGAAACTTAACAACTTCGTAAAACTTATAAGGATTTTCATCAAAAATGAGGTGATATAATGAAAACGGATGAAAGATAAATTAATGTTTTCTTATTTTTGCGAAAGAAGATGAAGCACATGAACGAGGGGTTATTTGACCGCCTTGAGAAATTTGGTTTTTCCCTATATATGATACGAATTACGCTGGCCGCTTCGCTCTCCTGGGTGGTGGTGCACAGTCTTTATAGTAATCACTATTTGTACTTTGCTCCGCTAGCTGCCATTCTGATTACCCAAGGTACGGTTAAGGGCTCTGTAGAAAAAGGAATCTACCGCCTTTTGGGCATCATTCTTGGCGGGATCGTCGCTCTGATCGTCGGCAAGTTCTTTAACATAAGCGGACTCTCCATCCTGCTTATGCTGCTCATCGGCATTGGCATCGCCACCGCCTGCCGCGTGAATATTCAGGCCGTGACCCAAGTAGGCGTCACCTCTGTTATGGCCCTTTCCTTCTATCAAAACGATTATGTAGTCTCCAGAATAACCGAGACCTTCATCGGAGTGCTGATTGCCATTCTTATCAATATGATTATCGTTCCGCCGAAGGGGTTCGTCAAGGTAAAAGCCTTGGCACTTGAAGGAAGCCAACTGCTGGCAGAAGCACTGAGAGGTCTTGCCGCTGGTGAACAAAGTACGGAGAAGAGCAATGCGGTATCGAAACAAGCCGGTGAACTGCTGAAGCGAAGCGGCAAGAAGCAGAAAGAAATTCATTACACGCTATCGCATTACCAATGCCGAAATGAATTGAACAGGCTTAGTACAGTTACTTCTCATCTTAAAACCGTTCATGCCTACGTGAAGGAAATTATAGATGAGATCGCCCTGCTGCCACCGCATTATGCAGCCGCAGAAGGGATGGCCGGTTCGCTGGAAGCCACTGCCGATTGCATCGCATTGTACGGAACGGAAACCCTGTCGGATACCGAACGCCCCCGTTCTCTCCCGGATGCCCTGCATCATGCGCGGGAATTGCAGCTCTCTTGCTTCTCCCAGCTTCAGAGCCATTGCCCTCTGACCGCTATGCGCGATCTTGGTGCAGTCTTCTCGCACCTGAACCGGGTGCTGGATGAGGTGGAACGGGCGGAATATGCCACCTGTTCGGCGGTACCGCACGAGGCTAAGCGAGACATCACCCAAGGAATTCATTACATGAAAAAAGGACTCTCCCACAAGTTATAAAGCGGAGAGTCCTTTTATTTTACTAAAACCATCTTACACGTTATAATTAAGGAAATGTGGAATATATAGCCACTTTCTACGGATTATGTGATCCTGTGAGAGACGTCCCGGGCCATCCGGCTTAGACGCCTCTCTTTTACATGTGAATGGTCTGGGTGAAATTATTTATTCCCTATTGTCAATTCGTTACTTTAGCACTAAAATTAAAAGGATTTAATGCCGACATTTTAAATATACGACGTACCGGCGCCTTCTTTTTTTGTCGATTTTAGTCGATTAAAGTGCCTGATGCTGAGTATACATCATTGATCCATTTTTAAAGGCAAACTATTCGAAAGGGTAGGACGCAAAGCAATGGGCCTAAGAATGCACAAGCTGCATTTATGGTTGCCAGGCTGCCAATTAGACGCCTGCATGGCGGATATTCCTAGCGGATTATCGTACCGGAATGACGGTACTCTCTATGTACAGATGCCTTTGATTATACAAAGAAGCGAGGTAACAGAATGACGCACCGCCCTGATCGAAATGACGTAAAAGAACTTACCCGGCCTTTGCCGATAGATCCCTCTGAATCCATCTTGAATGATGCTACGCAATCTCTACCATCGGACGACACCAACAATAAGAATGGCATCATCATTATTCAAAACAATCAATTTTTCATCACCTCACCCTTATCTGGCGGCAAACCTGCTGTCGTCTCTCCCGTGTCTCCCGTAGTCCTTAGGAAGAACCGGCAGATCATTACTACCCCTACAGAAGTATTGTCATCCGACCGCCTGGAATGGGAGATTGAAGAATCAGCCCCGTACGAGATTACAGTCTCCGAAGACAAGCTGTCTGCCTTCCTTACCGTGCGGCGGGTAGAACAGTACGCTTGGCGCCTGAAGAACTGTGCAGCCACGAACAACATCGCTGTCAGTGCGGAGCAGGACAAGAAAGCCCTGCTGTCTACACTTCGCATCGAGCAGGTCCTGGCTGATTTTGATAAAAGATCCATCTCACAGAACCTCAATATTCCCGCAATCTACGAGGAATTGAACCGCCCCACCGGACGGCCAGTCCGTGTAGCGGAAGGCACTGCGCCCAAACCCGCGACCAATGCACGAATCGAAATTCCTTTCTCCGAGGAAGCCCTAACAGCCGAAATCTTTCATCGAAACGTGAGCGGACAGGAAGGGCAGAATTACCCGGACATCCCCGAAGTTCAGGAGGGTGACATCATAGCCATCAAGCATCCATCCATCGAAGGGGTACCCGGATATGATGTGTACGGACATCTGCTTCCTGCTACGCCACCTGAAGATATCCGGCTTACCGCCAAGGAACATACACAGCTTGTGTCTGGAGTGAAGGTCATGGCGCTTCGTACCGGAAGACCCCGCCTGACAGGAGTGAAGGGCTCTACCTTTGATATTGCTGCAGCGCACAGGGTCCTGGGGAATGTCAATGCTGAGACCGGGCATATCGTATTCGCGGGGGACGTTGCTGTTCACGGCGATGTGGAAGAGCAGATGATTATTGAAGCGATTGGAAATGTCTATATTTACGGAAGTGTGAAGAATGCGACCATCGTGGCAACCGGAAGTATTTGGATTATGGGCGATGTGACGGAGAGCAAGCTGTATTCGGGATATCATGGCGTATTCAACAACCGGCTCTATCATCTTTCCAAACAGATCATGGAGGAAGGCATTCTGCTACGGAAAGCGGCTAAGGTATTGTCCCAAAAGCTAGCCAACCGCCAGCAGCCTGTCAATTACGGCCAGGTCATTCAGCTTCTGCTCGATACCAAATATAAACGATTTGCGATTCTGATCCCCGAGCTTCTGAACGTTCTCTCCGATATCAAGCATACCTACCCACAGGATACGAAACAGTTGAAACGCTTGCTGGAGGTCTTTTTACAGCCAGATCAGTTTATCGGGTTGTTGAATGATGCGCTTGTGGAATCCTTCCTGAAGCTGCTTAAGGATATGTACAGGGGCATTGTTGTTATGCAGGAGACTAAAGTCCGGATTGATCTTCCCTATAGCGATAGCAGCATTATTCAATCTGGCGGCAACATCACCCTTTACGGAGAAGGTACCCGGAAAAGTGAGCTGCTGTCCGCTGGAGATATTGCCTACACAAGCAGAGATGCAGTCTGCGAAGACTCCAATCTGGAAGCGAAAGGTGCCATCACCGCGCAGACGGTTGGAGGAACAAGTGAAGACAAGTCCACCTTGAAGGCCGGAAAGAGACTTGTTCTACACAAAATGAGCGGTGGCACGATCAGTGTTGGCGGCTACTCCGAAGAGGTTACCGGGTCGCTGGAGAACGCCGTGATCACTCCACAGACGCTGCAGCGCCGACAATAAATTAAAAAGGAGGTCCCTCGCGGTATTACCAGCAAGGGCCTCCTTTTACTATTGAATGTACGGCGTCTGATCCTGCTCAGTTAGACGAAAGTTTGGCTGAATGCCCGAATTTCACATTCACTAGGACTATACTGCACACAATCAACAGCAGTCCGATCACCAGGTTAAGTGTGATTTGTTCTTTAAGGAAGATGACACTACTGCCAATCGAGATTAACGGAATCAGGAAGGTAAACGAACCCACCTTGCCTGCCTCCCCTTCATTAATAAGTTTAAAGTATACGACCCAGCCCATCGCGATCACAAAAATTGAAATAAACAAGGTATCAGCGATAAAAGCACCATTCCACACAATATCTCCCCACTGCTCGGTCACAGAACCCGAAAACGTCAGAATCAGTCCGCCAATCGTAATTTGCATAGCGGTCAACCATAACGTATCCACACGGTCAGATCTCAGCTTCATATAGATTGTACCAAATGCCCAGCTTAGCGCGCTGGCAAGGGCGAGGAAGATGCCCCAAGGGGAAATGCTGCCTGTAAATCCGCCGACACTCAGAGAAGCTACTCCAACAAAACCCAGTAGCAGTCCGGCGATTTTGAGCCCATACATGCTCTCCCCCAGCCATATCCAAGAGAAAATCCCTAGCAGAACTGGCTGCAAGAAGACAATCGAAGAGAACAGGCCGGCTGGCACATATTGCAGCCCAATGGTCTGAAAGCCATAGTAGAAGACAATGCTGAGAATGGCAGAAACCAGATAAACCGGCCATAACTGCTTAAAGCGCAGACTCTTCCATCTTGGCAGAGCGAGCAGAATGAGCAGCACGCCGCCGATCAGCGTTCGAATCCCTGCGAACAGCAAGGGTGGCGCGTAAGCTAGTGCGATCTTAGACAGGGGCCAGTTAACGCCCCAAACAATAACAAGAAATAAAAGCAGCAGTATATTTTTCTTCTGCATAGATGTCGGTTTCATCTCCTTGAATCGGCTTCATGTCAAATGATACAATAATCATACTCATAATAGAAATAAATATTAATCATAAGGGGCATATCAAAAAAGATATGAACAACAATCAAATCACCTTATTCGTCAAAATCGCCGAAAGCGGCAGTTTCACCAAAGCCGGACTGGAGCTAAACATGACCCAGCCCGCTGTCAGCCGGGCTATTTCAACACTGGAAGACGAACTGGATGTAAAGCTCCTGCTCCGTGACCGGCGCAATGGTCTGGCGCTTACCGATGTGGGAAAGCGCGTCCTTGTCCTCTTTCGTGAAATTCTGGCCGGCTTTGACAAGGTCAATCAGGAGATCGCTCTGGAGAAGGGCTTGGAGAAAGGCCGTATCCGCATTGGCGCTTTTCCTGTGGCTGCCGCTTATTTTTTCCCAAAAATTATCCGTTCAATCGCCTCTCAATATCCCGGTGTGGAGATTGAAATGTTTGAAGGCTCTGTCACTGAGGTTAAGGACTGGCTGGATTCCCGCTTTATTGATGTCGGATTAATCCTGCCTCCCATTGGAGAATTTGAGACTTTCCCCCTCTTCCGCGAGCAATTGTACGGCGTGGTGCAGGCGGACAACCCTCTTGGCAAGCACAAAATCATCTCGGTAAGTGATCTCCAGCAAGAACCGCTGCTGATCTGCAGAGCTGGCTATGAGCCGCCGATAGAGGACCTGTTCCGCCGCAGCGGCAGCACACTGAACCCCAAGTATGTGGTGAACAATTTCTCCACCGCATTGAACATGATACACGAGGGGCTGGCCGTCGGCATTATGTCCGATCTGTCGCTAATGTCCCTGCCTCCGGGCGTGGTCGTGCGCGAGCTGTCTCCGGATGCCTACCGCGACATCCATATCGCTGTCCAATCGCTTGAGAATTCATCAATTGCGGTGAAGCTTTTCATTGAGACGGCGCTACAGTTATTCACCAATAAAGAAACGGAGTGATGGCTATGAACTATTATCGGCTTGGAAATAGTGGACTACAGGTATCTGCGCTGGGATTGGGTACGAATGCCTTCGGCAAACGGGCAGACGAAGATACTTCCATCGGAATTATCCATGCAGCGCTGGATGGAGGGATCAACTTCATTGATACTGCCAACATCTACGCTGGTACAGAGTCGGAGCGGATTATTGGCTTGGCCTTGAAAGGCAGACGTCACCGTGCCGTACTGGCTACCAAGGCAGGGCTAATTCGCAGCGAAGGCCCGAATGGAAGCGGCTCTTCCCGTCATCATCTAATGCAAGAGCTCGAAGGCAGCTTGCGCCGCTTGAAGACGGATTATGTTGATCTGTATCAGATCCATACCTTTGATCCCCATACTCCGCTGGAAGAGACCTTGCGTACGCTGGACGACATGGTCTCCTCGGGCAAAGTCCGCTATATCGGTGCATCCAACTATGCAGCCTGGGAGTTGATGAAGGCCCTTGGTATCAGCGAAGCACACCGCTTCACCAGATACGTCTCCATTCAGTGTAGCTATTCGCTGGCTGACCGGACCCCAGAGAATGAGCTGCTGCCACTCTGCCTCGATCAAGGCATTGGCATTATTCCATACTTCCCGCTAGCTGGGGGAATCCTGACCGGTAAATATAAGACTGTCAGCGATGTCCCACAGGGCTCGCGGGTCCATACCGATCCAACCTTCTCCCGCTTTCTCAGCGAAGACCGGATCGCGCTCGGCGAGAAGGTAAGCCAGTTGGCGACAGAGCTGGACACTACGCCTACCGCCTTGTCTCTCGCCTGGCTGATGAATCAGCCTGCCGTCTCCAGCGTCATCGTAGGCGCTACCCGAGTAGATCAGCTGCAAGAGAATCTTAAAAGCACCACCCTGGCGCTTGATGAGGAGACGCTCCGCAAACTGGAAGAAGCCAGTAGCGCTTTCCGTTATGGTCAGCCATTCGCCTACTACCGTTTGCCTTAAGCGTTATAAAGCTAAAAAACAGCAAGTCCCTCATCTCGGGACTTGCTGTTTTCAATTTATTCAAGGACGCGTCGGCTCCGGATTACCCGTCACCGCTGCAACCGGGGATTTTGACCCTCTACCGATCCACAATTGCACACCGATCATCAGAACAATTACGATCATGAGCCCGATTAGAGCCAGCCGGAACTCACCCGTCCAGTCATAAATCCGGCCAATCAGAAGTGGACCAGCAGCACCTAGAATATAACCGCCGCCCTGATTCATGGCCGACCAGGAACTGACTTCCTCTGCCCGCTTAGCTTCAATAATCGGCAGCATCAACGCTAGCGGGAACAAACCTCCTGCCCCGATCCCCAGCAGGATTGCACTCAAGAATGGTGATACTGCGCTGATTAGTGTAATTATCCCAACCAGTTCGAACAAGCTGCATAGCACCAGCCAGAAAGTGCGCCGTTTATATTTAGCTACCAGAATCGGAATGATAATACTGACCGGGATCTGAATTAAGGTGAACAAGGTCAGCAGATTCCCTGCTTCATGTCTGGTATACCCCATCGAAGATACAATCGGGGCCAACCAGGCCGTCAGCGAATAGAAGATGCTGGCCATCATCCCGAAGAATACTGTTAACAGCCAGGCTCGTTTATTGGTCAGCGGCAGCGTAAAATCGGCGCTATTGTTGACCGGGATAGGCTTCGAAGCAACCTTCCACCAGACAAGAATGGCGGCAATCGCCAGAATTGCCCATATGGCCAATGATTTTTGCCATGAATTTCCGAGCAAGGTATACAGAGGGACAGATAATCCTGCGGCCAGTGAAGCCCCGAATACCAGCGAGGCCGAATACACACTGACCAGTGCGGAACCGCTGGGAAAATGAGCCTTGATAAAGCCTGACAAGAGCGGTCCGGCAATTCCGATCCCGATACCGGACAAGAAAGCTGTGAGAATCAGAACGCCGGAGGAGTTCGTTACTACCCGGGCCGCTGTAGCTGCACCAATTAGCACCATAGAGTACAGAATAGCCCGCTCCATGCCGATTTTTCGGCTGATTTTAACAGCCAAGGGTGCAAACACACCCATACATAATACAGGCAACGTGGTGAGCAGGCTAGCGGATAATCCGCTCATTCCTAGATCACCCTGGATGTTGCTTAGCAGCGGCGCCACAGAGGTGATGACCGGGCGCATATTTAAAGAGGCCAGAAACAACGCGGCCAGTAAAAGAACAATTGGCATGTGGATCATCTCCTTTTAATAGTAGTATCATTTCTGCTTCCTGAGTATACGACCCAGCATAAGAATTGTTCAATACTATTATTTATATTATTATCATAGAAAATAACTATGATTGATAAGGAGCAGTTCATGGAGACACGACATCTGCATTATTTTCTCGCACTTTGCGAAGAATTGCATTTCACCAGGGCCGCAGAACAGCTAGGCATCAGCCAACCCACCTTAAGCCAACAGATACGGGTGCTGGAGGGTGAATTGAATATGCCTCTTTTCGACCGTATTGGTAAAAAAATCGCGCTTACGGAAGCCGGAGTCTTGCTCAAAGCCTATGCCTCCCGGATGATCCAGGATGAGCAGAACGCCAAAAATGCCATCAATGAGCTTCGCTCCGACAGTCGCGGAACAATCAGGCTGGGTCTGCTTCCCTCTGACCTCGACTATCGCCTTACGCCACTTCTCGTACAATTTCACCAGGAATTTCCCAATATACGACTACAGGTGTACGCTACCACTCTAATTCGGCAAGAGGTGCTGGATAACAAGCTGGATATCGGAATTAGCCTCAAAGGACCAAGGGACCCCATGCTGGTCGAAGAGGATTTAGGCATTGAGCTGTACCAGCTGGTCATTCGCAAAGATCATCCTTATGCTGACCGCGAACATATTGAATTATCCGAGCTGCCTAATCTCCCTTTGGTGATGTATCCCAGAGGCTTGCTTGGGCGGGAACTTGTGGAGGACTGCTTCCGGGAAGCAGGACTGAAAATCACTCCCCTTATGGAGACCGGATCGGCCACCTCTGTACTTCAGTTGGTCAAAGCGGGGATTGGGGGCACGATCCAGCCTGCCAGTCTGCTCAATCATCTGGAGGATCGCAGCTTCTGCTCTATACCGATTATTAATCATCCGCCACAGCGTGAATTAAGGCTTATTTACCGGACGGATCGATTCATCAGTCATGCTACAGGCATTTTCATCGATCGGCTCAGAGACTTCCTGATAAGTGACCTTACCGGAGTGAAAACAGAACCGGGTCTGAGAAATAAGAACTAAAATATACAATGAGCCCCTTTCAAACAGCAGAGTAGCTTGGTTGTTATGAATAGTCAGGAAGGCCTTACGATTATAGACACAAAGGCCCCTCCAAGTTAGTATTAACATATATATAATGGAATCAGGAGATCAATGAAATGCCGACAATTAAAGATGTGGCACTGAAGGCCGGGGTTTCAGTGACAACCGTATCCCGAGTGCTGAACAACAGAGGTTATCTCAGTGAAGAACTGAAGAAAAAGGTCTACGATACCATGGAGGAGCTGAACTATCGTCCCAATGAACTGGCCCGTTCATTAAGCCGCTCCAAATCCAACATTATTGGCCTTATTATCCCCTTTGTCTCACACCCGTTTTTCGGTGAATTGACAAGCCACATTGAAGAGCATGCCTACCGGAACGGGTATAAGCTACTGCTCTGCAACTCCCAATTGGACAAACTCAAGGAGTTCGAATATATCGACATGCTGCGCTCCAGCCGCGTGGATGGCATTATTATGGGGAGCCATACACTGGAGGTAGAGGCGTACCGCCAGATTCACCTGCCGCTAGTCACCTTTGACCGGCAGATCTCACCGGAGATCCCCTACGTCTGTTCTGACAACTATCGGGGGGGAACACTGGCAACGGGCCTTCTGGCCGACAAAGGCTGCCGGAAGCTGGCCCACATCGGCGTTCATCCGCACCTTAATCTGTTGTCCCATCAGAGATATGTCGCCTTCCGGGACGTTGCGGAGCAGCGCGGAATATGGCATACCTCGCTGCACACAGATGTCAATGGCTTTAAACTGGAGGAATACGAAGCTCTACTGGAGCAATTATTCCTGGAACACCCGGATATCGACGGAATTTTTGCCAGCAGCGATATTCTGGCGGCGTATGCCCTCAAGGCTTGCCAGGACAGTGGCAGACGGGTTCCGGAGGATGTCCGCATCATCGGCTATGACGGCATAGCTCAGCGCAAGCTGCAAAACCCGCTGATTTCGACTATCCGGCAGCCGATTGAAGAGATTAGTAAACGCGCGGTCGAACTGATTATTGAACAGATGCAAGGCAAGGCTGTCGCCTCCGAGCATATCCTGCCGGTGGAGCTGGAGGAAGGCGCCACTACATAGACAGCGGGTCCGCTCCGGTGAGGCCGCTGTATGAATAAGGAGGTAACAACGATGACTTTGAACGCTGTTCCATGTATACAGGTGCTGCTGCAAGAAGTGCCGCAGGCCTTTCGAAGCCTCACTCATGCCGAGGCGCTAGAGCCACTTGCACCTGGCAAATGGTCTCGCCTGCAGATTCTGGGCCATCTGTGTGATTCAGCTATCAATAATGTATCGAGGTTCATCCAGATTTCGTACGAACCACAGCCCCTGCTACTCTTCCCTTATGAGCAAAATCATTGGGTAGCCGCGCAGCGTTACAGCCAGACCTCCGTGGAAGAGGTACTGAGTCTCTGGCTTAGCCTGAATCAGTCCATATTACGGGTAATCTCGGATCTGAAGCCTGCTCAGTTATCCTTGTCCTGTAAGCTGCCTAACGGGGACAACGTCACCTTCCAATGGTTGATCGAGGATTATCTGAGTCATATGGTGCACCATTTGAAACAAATATTCCCGGATATTGATTTCCTGTAACAATCAAAAGGCCCCCGTCACACTTCCACTAGGGAAGCAGGACAGGGGCCTTTTGATCTCTTATAGCGCTAACTTATCATCATATATAGATTGAACTTAGAATTCTTACACGGGGTTAGATCGTCATTGCGGAAAACGTTTGGACTTTCGGCCGCTGTTGTCTCCAGATTTCTTTTGATTGTACCGCTTTTCGCGGATAAAATCCGGAGACAAAGGCGGTCGCTTACGCTCCTTCAGTTCCAAACTTTCCCTCCATTCCGTCCCCCCTTAGTTTAAATTTTTTAGTTCAATCTATATAGTGTTATCTTATCACTGCGCTTATCCTTTTATCGATCCACCCATGAGACCTCTGACAAAATATTTTTGCAGCAGGAAAAAAATCGCCAGTGGCATCAGCATAGAGATGAATGCGGCCGAAGTAAGCAGATGCCAATCGTTGCCGCGCGAGCCGACAAGGTCGGCGATCTTCATGGACATGACCTGCACAGATGGCTGGCTGCCAATAAAGATCAACGACACCAGATAATCATTCCACACCCACAGGAACTGGAAGATGCCGATTGAAGCCAGAGCCGGAACAGACAATGGCAGAATCAATCTGCTGAAAATCGTAAAATGACTAGCCCCGTCCATAAAGGCTGACTCAAACAGGTCCTTAGGCAGCTGGCTAATAAAATTGTACATAAAGTAAGTCACCAGCGGCAATCCGAATGCAGTATGCGCCAGCCAGATTCCCAGATAGCTCCCATTCAGCCCAAGCGCGGTGTAATCCTTCAGCACCGGAATAAGTGCCACCTGAATTGGGATGACCAGCATGGCAATAATGGTGACGAACAGCGTCTTGCGTCCCGGGAACCTGAGCCAAGCGAAAGCGTAGGCGGCAAATGAGGCGATCAGCACCGGAATCACCGTGGCCGGCACGGCAATCGTGAGCGTATTCCAGAACGCCTGCGACAGACCAGAGCCTTTTTGCACCTTTTCACTACCATCGGCTTCTTTCAGCTTGTATTCTTTGCCGGATAGTACATTCTTGTAGTTCTCAAGCGTCAGATCTGGCGTAGTCTTCCACCCTTGCTCCTGGATGTTTAGAGTGCGTGCCCGGCGGTTCTCCCACATTAGGCGGTTACCATCTACCGTTACTCCTGCTTTTAACTGGTCATCTGTATACGTCTTACCCTTGACCTCGATCGGCTGGCGCAGGTCCACATCCTTGGAGAGTTGGATGCTTTCCCCTGCCCTCCATTCCTGATGAGGGAACACCTTCCACCAGCCGGTCTGCAAAATATCCGCCGCCGGTCGGAAGGAAGAGATGAAGAGGCCCAGCGTCGGCAGCAACCAGATGAAGCAGATGATGCCCAGAACGATGTTAACAGCCGTTTTGCTGCCTTTTCTCTTCTTGTTACCAACCATTAGAATCCCCCCTGCTTGCGGAACTGACGCAGATTAATGAAGATCACCGGCAGGACTGCTATCAGCAAAACAATTGCCAGCGTCGAGCCGTAGCCAAAATTCCGGTACATGAAGAACTGTCTGTAGAACTGCGTGGCTACCACTTCTGTATCGTATTGACCTCCCGTCATCACCATGACGACGTCAAATATTTTCAAAGTAAAGACTATAATGGTTGTCGTAACCGTCAGGATCGTGGTTGAGATGAAAGGAACAATGATACTGAAGAAAATTTTAATCTCACCCGCACCATCTACTCTCGCCGCCTCCAGAATATCTTCGGGAACCCCTTTGATCGCTGCTGAAAATATGACCATAGCAAACCCCGTCTGCATCCAGATCAGGATGATGATGAGGAAGAAATTGTTCCACGGCTGAATCATACTCGTCCATGCCTGCGGCTCACCGCCAAAATAAGTCACGATAGCATTCAACAACCCGATTTGTTCATCACCCGGCTGATAGTAGTAAACGAACTTCCAAATGACACCTGCAGCCACAAAAGATATCGCCATGGGCATAAAAATAATCGCTTTGGCGATTTTCTCGTAGCTGCTGCGGTCGGCGAGAATGGCTATCAGCAATCCCAACGCTACACAGGCCAGTGTTCCCACGAACACCCAGAGCAGATTGTTTCGCAGTGCCGTCGCCAGTAGACGGTCATTAAAAATTGCAGCATAGTTGCTAAGACCAACGAATTTCTCCGAAGAAGCATTGAAGAAGCTTAGGTAAAGCGTCCGCAGTGCAGGCAGCACCAGCAGCCAGCCCAGAATCAGCACCGCAGGTCCTACAAAAACATAGGGGAGCACCCTCCTGCGAATATGAGCGGGGTATCTCTCAACCGCCCAGGTCAATGTATAGTAAATCAGATAGACGCCCAACACCCCCCAAAGCACGGCAAGAACGGCGGTCACTAGTGGATTCAACGTTGAATCCCGGAAAAATAGAAAGATAAGTCCATTCACAACGATATTGGCCAGCAATACACCGAGGGATAACAACACCGCCGATACACTGATTCGTTGCTTTGCTTGTGCACCCATGTTTAGCTTCCTCCTATAAGTTCTGCTGAGCAAAACTCTCTTCGCAAGCAAGAAAAAGAGAGGCAGCTTACGGTGATGTGTCCTGCCTCTCTTCTTGTTGTCATACAGTCCTGTGACGATGTGTTCCGATTAGTTATTCCATCCCGACTGGATTTGCTCCAGTGCCTGATCCAGTGTAGCCGTGCCGCTCACATAATCGGTCATTCCTTTCCAGAAGGTGCCTGCACCCACTTTGCCCGGCATAAGGTCAGAGCCGTCGAAGCGCAGGGTTGACGCGTCCTGAACGAGCTTCGCCATGCGTCTGTCGGACTCGGAGCTGTACCAATCCAGGGAAGCATCATTCATCGGAGCAATCATACCGCCTGATTGAACCCAGCTCTTGACCGACTCACCTGTTGTGAAAAATTCCATTACGGCCCGGACTTCCGGACGATCGTTGAACATCGCGTATATGTCTCCGGCTACGAGAACCGGCTTGCCGTATTGAGGATCAATCGACGGCAGGTAGAACCAGTCGTAATCGACATCCACCTTGGCCGTTTCAGGGAAGAAGCTGGTGATGAAATTGCCTTGACGGTGGAACCAGGCTTTGGGCGGATTATCGAACATTGGTTTTGGCGCATCGCCAAACGCTGTAGTTACAATCGACTTCGTGCCGCCATAGACGTAGTCCTTGTTCATCCAGATCTGCGACATCACTTCCACAGCATGCTTCACCTCAGGAGAAGTAAACGGCAGCTCTCCTTTGACCCATTTGTCATAGTTCTCTGGGGAAGTGGTGCGGAGCATGATATCCTCCACCCAGTCTGTAGCCGCCCAACCGGTAGCCGCACCGCTCTCGATACCGATGGTCCAGGCAGGGTCACCGTCCTTGGCGATCTGCTCAGTGAGGGCCATCATCTCATCCCATGTCTCAGGCACCTTGTAGCCGGCTTCGTCAAATTGCTTCTTCGGATACCACACCAGGCTCTTCACGTTGCTGCGGTTCCAGATACCAGCCATAATCTGGCCGTCTTTGCCGTCCATTGTAGACATATCCAGCCAGCTCTTGTTGTAGTTGGTTTTCATCTTTTCCTGGTCCAGGACATTGGTCAGATCAATGACCTTCCCAGTTTTGGCGATGGCGGCAAGTAGCCCCGGCTGCGGGAAATCAGCGATATCAGGCGCGTTACCACCGTCTACCCGAATGTTGATCGTCGCTTCAAATTCTTTGGAGCCCTCATATTGGATATCGATACCGGTCTTCTCTTCAAACTCTTTGATACTATTCTCGAATTTCACCTGATCGGCATCGACAAATGGTCCAAACACGGTGACTTTGGTCCCTTTATATTCACCCTTCATCGCTAAATCCAGCGGTGATCCCGCCGCGGTGTCTGTACCTGAATTTGTTGAATTAGCCGCCTGATTATTAGTTTTTGCCGGAGGATCTGTTGATGCTGCTCCGTTATTACTGTTGCCGCCGCCACATGCACTTAACATCATAGCGAAGGACAAACAGACTACCAGAGGCAGAGTTACCTTGCGTGTTGAAGACTTTTTCATCATTGCATACATCCCCTTTTAGTTGTTTAGAGAACTTTCTGCTGTCAATCATGCCCGGTAGCCGAACGCCACCAGCTTTCCTGAATCACCTCCTTGCAAAGGTTTTCAAAATAGGGTTAGCACCGTACTCGAACAGTCAGATTATGCATTCGCTATTATAATAGCGCTTACAAACGGAGATCGCGTCATTATGAATTCGCTTACATAGTTTTATTTATTTAAAATTGCGAAATATAGTAGGGTGTAATTCATGGTGGGGTAGGAGAAGAGAATGCAATTCGTATAATTATAGTTATTTTGTGAAAAGCTTTTCAAAATGAACGGAAAAAGAATGCTGCCACTCATTTTTCCCTAGAGGATTCCCTCACGATCAGTCTGTGGTCCATTCTTTCTCGCAGAATAGCAACCGAACCAGTCACCAGCAGTTCATGCAGTTTCTCAGCGGCACGATATCCAAGTTCATAGATTGGCTGTGCGATGGTGGTCAATTTCGGAATGAACATACTAGACATTCTAAGGTTATCAAAGCCGACAACGGATACCTGGCCTGGGACATGAATATTCCGGTCTTTAAGATAGGAGATCGTACCCATCGCAAATTCATCAGCTACGCAGAAGACGGCGGTTAGCTCCGGATATGCCGTGAACAATTCATGTGCAGCCTCATAAGCATGCTCAAAACGATGATTGGCGTATCTGATTTTGCCGATATTCTGTTCAAGACCACATTCCGTCAAGGCCCTGATGAACCCTTCATAACGTGGTGGACCAGCGATGGAATTGTCATGGTTAAAGCCGATCATACCGATTTCCTTGTGGCCAAGCTCAATCAGGAATTTTACCGCATCATAGGCAGCCGCTTCGTCATCAACCTCAATAGAAGGAATTTCATAGTCGTAGGTGTGGGAGGATAAGAGTACAAAAGGAATACGGCAACCAACAAGCTTGTCGTAATACTCGGGGTAAAGAACGTCACTGGCGAACACGATGCCGTCCACCTGCTTCTCATGGAAGTTATCGATGTAGGACAACAAGCGTTCCTTGTCACGGTCTGTGTTGCAGATCATCAGACTGTAGCCTAGCTTAATACATGCATCCTGCATGCCCCGGATAATTCCTGCAAAATAGAGGTTCTCGATATCCGGTATTAACAGTCCTAACGTGAAGGATTTCTTGAAAATCAGACCACGCGCAAAAGCGTTGGGTTGGTACTGCAGCTTCTGTACTGCATCCATGACCCGTTTACGCTTGCTCTCCACCACAGAATCCGGGTAATTCATCACCCTGGATACGGTGCTGATGGATACTTCGGCCATCTTGGCCACATCTCTGATTGTTGGCTTCATTATGGATACTTCCTTTTTAGAAAACCTTTTCAAGGGGATTATAGCAAGGCTGTTTGAAATTGACAAGTGCATTTGTTAATCGCTTTCAAAATATGTTATTTAAGACGAACTTAAGATCCGAACGTAAAGCTCGGTCGTCACTACGGTGGAATGTTTGGACTTCCGGCCGTTGTTGTCTCCAGATTTTTTTGGATTATACCGCTATTCGCGGATAAAATCCGGAGACAAAGACGAGCGCTTCGCTCCTACAGATCCAAACTTCCCCCTCCGCTCCTTCTCGCTTTTTGTCATATTCTTTTGTTCATCTTATATATCTGGCGTCTCGTCGTGAAGACCCCGAATTTCAAAAAGCAATTAACTTACTTGAAGTGTGTAAATTATAATTAATCATGGTATAATGTCCTGTGTATCTCCGCACAGCATTGCAAATACTGTTATCAATAGTATGGGAGGGATTATACTTGAAAAAACTTCAGGACGTTCGTATCTCTGTGCTGGATCTGGCCCCGATTGTTGAGGGCGGCACAGCACGCGATTCTTTTCATAATTCACTCGACCTGGCTCGCCATGCCGAAGATTGGGGTTATCACCGTTATTGGCTGGCCGAGCATCATAATATGCCCGGTATTGCCAGCTCCGCGACATCGCTTGTGATCAGCCATGTGGCAGCGGGCACGAAGACGATCCGTGTCGGTTCAGGCGGCATCATGCTGCCCAACCACGCCCCTCTCACCATTGCCGAGCAATTCGGCACGCTGGAATCCTTATATCCAGGCCGTATTGATCTAGGCCTCGGCCGGGCACCAGGCTCGGATCAGCCCGCTTCCCGCGCATTGCGCCGGGGACTTGGCAGCGACGGGAGCGATTTTCCCGAGCAGCTTAGCGAGCTGCGGGCCTACTTCGATCCGAACGGCGCGGAGTTCCGCCCGGCAGGTGTGCGCGCCGTTCCTGGCGAAGGCCAGAACGTTCCGATCTGGCTGCTAGGCTCCAGCGGCTTCAGTGCCAGATTGGCTGGTCAATTGGGCCTGCCATTCGCCTTCGCCAGCCATTTTGCACCAGAATATCTGTTGCCTGCACTTCATCTGTATCGTAGCAGCTTCCGGCCGTCTGAAGTACTGGAGAAACCGCATGTTATGGTCGGTCTCGGAATTACAGCAGCAGATACCGTGCAGGAAGCCCGGCGGCTTGCTACCTCGCAGCAGCAGCAATTCCTGAATCTGATCCGCGGCCGTACCGGGAAGCTTCAACCTCCGGTTGACAGCATGGATGAGCTCTGGACCCCACACGAGAAAGCTATCCTTCTCGACAAAGGGAAATATTCCATTGCCGGAGACAAGTCTGCCATCAAGGAAAAACTGCAGCAGATTCTCGAAGAAACGGATGCGGATGAATGGATCATCGCTTCGCAGGTCTACGACCATTCCGCACGGCTGCATTCCTATGAGCTGGTGGCCGAGGCCATCAAAGAGAGCTAATACCACCAACAGATCCGTTCTTAATAAAATACACCTTAGTTGGTGTAATTGCTAAAAATAAAGAGATAACAAGAGGAATCACTCAATAATAGTATGTAATGATTTAAAAATGACCGATTTCAGGTATAACACTTGAAATTGGTCATTTTTCTTTATATCGCATTTTGATTATACTTTAGTTATTCGCTATAACGAACAATTGTGTTCATTATATCTTCTACTCTGTGCATCAAAGGATCACAGGTAGCGAGAACGGTTAATCCCGTTCATTATTAGTAGTTCTATAAAGAACTACTTTTCGACAAAGTATGAGGATATATGCGTTAAGTAACAGCGTATTTTGGCGGGTACCGACATAGTTTGTCTATGCACATGGCAAAGGGCCCCAAGTGAGAGGAGCGAAGACTGTGATCAAGAAATATCGCTCGGCCTTTATAGCTGCGTATGCCCTGATTATTCTGGCAGGTGTCATCTGGCATGCGGGTGGGGCAAGCGCGCAGGACACCATTAAACTTAAAGTGAATTCGCATACGACGAGCACAGCAACCATGAGCAATATGAAGCCTGGCGATCAGATGCGCTCTGACTACACGATTATTAATGAAGGTAACGAGGACTTTGATTATTATGTAGACTTTAAATTCAAGTCCGGGGACGTTGAATTGTACAAAATCCTGCAGATGACCCTTGAAAAAGGGGGAGTAATCCTTTATTCCGGGGTAATGAGCGAAGCACCCGGAAGAGTAGCGGTAGGATCGCTGGCCGGAGGCGGTCAGGAAGCCATCATCATGGATGTCACCTTCCCATGGGAGGCCGGCAACGAATACCAAGGGAAGCAGACTACGGTAGCTTTTGAATTCACCGCTTCGGGGACACCGGAGCCAACGGCTTCGCCGGAGCCGTCTACTGGGCCGAGTCCGACTCCATCTGCTACGGCCTCACCTGAACCTTCGGTAGAGCCTAGCACTGGGCCGACACCAACAGCTTCGCCGGAGCCGTCTACCGGACCGAGTCCGACTCCATCTGCTACGGCCTCACCTGAACCTTCGGTAGAGCCTAGTACTGGGCCGACACCAACAGCTTCGCCGGAGCCGTCTACTGGGCCGAGTCCGACTCCATCTGCTACGGCCTCGCCTGAACCTTCGGTAGAGCCTAGTACTGGGCCGACACCAACAGCTTCGCCGGAGCCGTCTACCGGACCGAGTCCGACTCCATCTGCTACGGCCTCGCCTGAACCTTCGGCAGGACCGAGCGCTGAACCGACGGCTTCAGCTACTAATCAGCCTACATCCGGACCGCCAACTCTGCCTACGGCTACAGCTTCGCCGGGTATACCAGGCGTCATTGTAACGCCTGGACCATCGGTCGCCCCAACGCCAACGGCAACGCCAGGGCCACGCGACATTATCATCACCGACGATGCGGTCCCATTGGGTGGCGGTGATCAGAGTGGCGGAACTGCGCCAGAAGTTTCTCCGGGTGCAGGCATTACTGCTGGCAGCACAGCAAAGCCAGCACCAACACCGACATCTTCGCCGGGTAATGATATCACCTTGGCCGATGATGAGCTGCCACTGGCTGCTCCCGACGCCGGAGATAAGCTCCCGGATACCGCGGAGCCTTGGTATAACCTGATTCTCATCAGCTTGGCTGTAGCTGTAATCAGTGTCATCGTTCTACGCAGGTTGAGATCGAAGGGGTAAACTGAATTTCCCTAAGTCTGGAGGAGAGAGTATGAAGAAGAAGCATTCCGGTACCGTCATTGCCGTGAAGCTGATCCTCATACTCTCTTTGTCTGTGCTGCTGTATGCTGTCGTGCAGGTGGTTAAAGCCCCTATAGAGGCCAGGCAAGCCCTGCAAGCCTGGGAGAAAAAGAGGGAGGAAGCTGTAAATTTCTCCCATATTGAAGAGCAACCCCTCCCCGCAGGGATGATAAACGTCCCTTCGACAGCACCCGGCTCCAAGCCGTCTTATATAGAGGGCGAGGTGGTCGGGGAGATTTTTTTCCCAACCTTGAATAAAAAAGTAGCCATCCTGGAAGGGACGGACAGTCCTCAGCTGAAAAAAGGAGCTGGCCACTACGCTGGCAGTGCGGCTATTGGCGCCGACGGCAACAGCGTGCTGGCTGGACATCGTGACACTGTATTCCGCAATCTCGGAGAGCTGGAAATCCATGATCCCATCGAGGTGGAGACCGCAAGTGGAAAATTCACGTACGAGATTACTGGAAGTGTGATTGTGGACAAGGACGAACGCGGGGCGATCAAATCCAGTGAACAGCCTATCCTCACACTGATTACATGTTATCCATTCTCTTTCGTTGGTTCGGCGCCTGACCGGTATCTGCTCACTGCCAGACTGGTGGAGAAGGAACCACTTTGATCTTTTTATAAGACGGCCTGAGGATGAGACCAGCGTTGGAACGTGATACTATAAAGAAAGAGGATTTGAAAATGTTGTATTGAGGAGCTGAGCCAAGTTGAAACAAGAAGTGATGACACGCTTTATTTCATATGCAGAAATAGATACACAATCTAATGAAGACAATGACACCTGTCCTTCCACGCCGGGTCAGATGGAGCTGGCTCACAAGCTGGTTGAAGAGCTGAAAGAGATTGGCATGCAGGAGGTGACGGTGGACGAGCATGGCTATGTGATGGCTACGCTGCCGTCGAATACAGACAAGGAAGTGCCGACCATCGGTTTTTTGGCCCACTTGGATACGGCAACGGATCTCACGGGAGCTAATGTAAAACCACAAGTGGTAGAGAATTATGACGGCAGCGATATTGTTCTGAACAAAGATCTCAATGTGGTCTTGTCCACAAAGAGTTTCCCCGAACTGGCTGAATACAAGGGACATACGCTGATCACCACAGACGGAACGACTCTGCTTGGTGCGGACGACAAGGCGGGAATCGCTGAGATTATGACGGCCATGAATTATCTGCTGCAGCATCCAGAGATTAAGCATGGAAAGATCAGAGTGGCTTTTACACCGGATGAGGAAATCGGTCGCGGACCGCATAAATTCGATGTGGCAGCTTTTAACGCTTCTTATGCATACACCATGGACGGCGGGCCGCTTGGGGAGCTGGAGTACGAGAGCTTCAATGCAGCTGCAGCCAAAATCACCGTGAACGGCGTGAACGTGCATCCCGGAACGGCCAAGGGTAAAATGATCCACTCCTCCAAAATCGCCATGGCGCTCCATCTCAGACTGCCTGCGGGTGAAGCCCCTGAGTTCACAGAAGGTTATGAAGGCTTCTACCACCTGATCTCCATTCAGGGATCGGCCGAGCAGAGCAAGCTGCACTATATTATCCGCGACTTTGACCGTCACCAGTTCGAGGCCCGCAAGGCGCATCTGACGTCCATTGTGGACGAGTTCAAGAGCATCTACGGGGATAAGAATGTGATTCTGGAGATCAAGGACCAATATTACAATATGCGTGAGAAAATCGAGCCCGTACGTCAGATCGTTGATATCGCGCATGAAGCGATGGTGAACCTCGATATTAAGCCGATCATCCGTCCGATCCGCGGCGGAACCGATGGCTCGCAGCTCTCCTACATGGGGCTGCCGACCCCCAATATCTTTGCCGGGGGAGAGAACTTCCACGGGAAGTTCGAGTACGTCTCCGCCGACAACATGGTGAAGGCGGTTCAGGTTATTGTAGAAATAGCCAAGCTATTCGAGCAAAAAGCATAGCATGGCTAAAAGCCGGGCAGAGGGAATTATCCTCTGCCCGGCTTTTTTAATGCCCGCTCATTTAAAACCATGCAAACGCCACTCGCCCGCTGCCGTTCTTTCCACATAAATACCTATATTTATAGCGGACAAATTCACCAGCGGGTATTATACCCAGTTTATCCAAGCAATTTTCATGAATTTTCGGAGAAAAGATGCTGCATTTTCAGAAAACCTGTGCTAATATTACACTTTGTTTGAAGGATAAAAAAACTATGTAGAACGAACTTACACGATATGCGTGTATAAATATATAAATTAAGAAGGTGCATCATGGAAAACAAAAATCATCAACAATTTAATCTAATGAAGCTGACCTGGCCGATCTTTCTGGAGCTCTTCCTGTTCATGCTCATGGGTAGTGTCGATACCTTTATGATCAGTACCGTCTCAGACGATGCTGTATCCGGGGTAGGCGCAGCCAATCAGATTATCGCCATTGCCATTCTGGTCCTTAGCGTGATCGGCAACGGCGCATCTATCGTCGTCTCCCAGTACCTCGGTTCCAAAAAACCGCGGGAAGCCGCAGAAGTGACCGGTAATGCCATTACCCTTAATCTGGCGGTGGGGCTAATCTTGAGCGCACTGCTGTTCGGATTGGGCAGACCTTTGCTGCATGCGCTTAATGTTCAGGGTGATATTTTCGACTACGCGCTCTCCTACATGAATATTGTTGGCGGACTGATCTTCTTTCAGGCGCTGATCAACGGACTGGCTGCCACCATTCGTACACATGGATTCACCAAGCAGACGATGGTGATTTCCCTGCTGATGAACATTTTCCACGTAATCGGCAACTATCTGCTGATTTACGGACATTTCGGTCTTCCTGCACTCGGCGTGGAAGGTGCCGCCATTTCGACGGTTGCGAGCCGTCTGATCTGTCTGGCCCTGTTCTTCTGGCTGCTCTACAGAATTATGGAAGTTCGGGTGAAATGGAGATATTACACGCACCTGTCCAAAAATTATGTGATGCAAATTCTCAAGATCGGCATTCCGTCTGCTTTTGAATCGATAATCTATCAAGCTTGTCAGCTTGTATTCACACTCTATATTACGTACTTGGGTTCGGAAGCCATGGCTACCCGCCAGTATGCACTCAACATCTCTAACTACATCTATCTATTCAGTGTAGCTGTATCCATGGGGACCTCCATTATTGTGGGTCATCTGGTGGGTGCAGGACGTAAAGAAGAAGCGTATAAACGTGTATTCTCCAGTGTAAAATGGGCCATGCTGGTCACCGTTATTATTGACGTTATCGTCATTTTATTCCGGGTACCGCTGTTTGGACTATTCACCAATAATGAGAGCATCATTATTATGGGTGCCCAGGTTATCCTGCTCAGCATCTTCCTGGAGACAGGACGCACAACCAACCTGGTGATCATCAACTCCCTGCGTGCTTCCGGTGATGCGAAGTTCCCTGTCTACATGGGTCTGATCTCCATGGTCTGCATGAGCTTACCGCTGGGTTATGTGCTCGTATTCAAACTTCACCTTGGTCTTGCCGGCGTGTGGATTGCCACAGCAGCAGACGAATGGTTAAGAGCGGTAATCATGTACTTCCGCTGGAAGAGCCGGGCTTGGGAAAAACACGCGCTGCTTGAACCGGATCGTCCGGAATCCTCCTCTGCTTCACCGATGGCAGCTGTACATTAATCTATATTCGAAAAAAGGGCAATTCTTCGCGTCATTCAGACGTCAAGAATTGCCCTTTTTATTTAATTTCTTAAAAAATGAGGACTATTTTCTAAATTTTAACACATACTTTTTCAGACAAGCTTCCTATTATAATGTAAGCGTTATCAACTATATTTAAAAAGGAGGAATTTTAATGATTCAGCACTCTCGCAAGCGTAGACAGAAGCAAGCCCGGCCCAGGCCGCTCTCCAAGCTGATGTTAGCTGCAACCGTACTGTTCACCTCTTTTGCCATACCGTTCCATCCCCCTTCCGCTCAAGCCGCACCAGGAGCTGCGCAGGTCTATTTCAGCTCCGAGTCAACCACAGGTTCACCGGGGAGCAGTATCTGGTACAATAACCCCGCCGCCGCCTCTGCCGGTATCCAGTACGCTACAAGCAAGCAAGCCGATATTCCCCTCACCAATCCCACAAACTCCACTGCCACAGCCATTACCGTAAATCCAGAGGTCCAGTACCAGAATATGCTGGGATTCGGCACATCGCTGGAAGAGTCTACTATTTATAACCTGTCTCTGATGTCCGCAGCCAAGCGGGATGAGGTACTCCGCAGATTGATTGATCCCGTGAACGGAGCGGGTATGAACCTTTTCCGGATCACCTTCGGAACCTCTGATTTTACCAGCCGGAATTTCTACACTTATGAGGATACCAGAGGCAGCTTCTCTATCCAGAAGGACATCGACTATAACATAGTCTCTACGGTGCAGCGCGCCATCGCCATCGGCAACGAGACCGGCAATCCGGTCAAAATTTTCGCCAGCTCCTGGACAGCTCCGGCCTGGATGAAGACCAACAACAGCCTGATTGGCGGCTATTTGAAACGGGAAAATACGAATGATCTGGCGGTCTACTACCGTCGCGCCATTCAGGAATACCAAAGCCGTGGCATCCCCATCTATGCGATGACCCTGCAGAATGAACCGCTGTATGCTGCGCCTGATTATCCCAGCATGCTGCTGACCTCTGCCAACGAACGGGAGCTGGCGATCGCCTTGAAATCCCAGCTCGACACCTACAGCATCTCCACCAAGCTATGGGCGTACGATCATAACTTCGGTGAGGTCTGGACACATCTTCCTGGTGTCTTGGACAACGCGGCAGCGAATGCGGCAATTGAAGGGGTGGCTTTCCATGACTACTCCGGCGATCCTACGGCCATGACAGCTGTGCGCAACACCTATCCGAGTAAATCCATGCAAATGACCGAACGCGCCGTGTGGGGCACGGGAGGAGCCGACAGGATGGCGCAGTATTTCCGCAACTGGTCCGGCTCTTACACTAACTGGGTCACAATGCTGGACCAGAATATCCAGCCTGAGAAATGGACAGGAACACCAGGGCCGACCATGCTCATCCAGAGCACGTCGAACCGCAATACGTATTGGGTAGCCCCAGAAGTCAATTTTATCGGTCAGTACGCCAAATTCGTGAAGCCAGGAGCCAAGCGAATAGACAGCAACTATGGCTCTGCAGCTACGGTCACCAATGTGGCTTTCCTCAATCCCGACAACAGCATCGTGACGGTCGTTATTAACCAGACCAGTTCCGCCAAGAGCTTCAAAATCCTCTCCGAAGGACAGCAGCTCCTGGGCACCCTCCCCGCCAAAACTGTAGGTACGTACATCTGGACCCGTGGCGGAGGTGGCGGCACCGGCAGTGTACCGATCGGTTCCACCATCGCACTCCAATCCATGGCGAACAATCTGTATGTATCAGCGGATAATGCAGGCGCAAGTCCACTGATTGCCAACCGGACGACGGTCGGCACATGGGAGAGATTCCAGGTGGCCGATGCAGGGGGCGGCTGGATCTCCCTGAGAGCACTGGCGAACAACAAATATGTGACAGCGGAGAACGGCGGCGCGGATAGCCTCATTGCGAGCAGAGACACCGTTCAAGGCTGGGAGCAGTTCCAATGGATTGACAATGGCGACGGCACCATCTCGCTACTATCGAATGCCAACAACCGGTACGTGACGGCTGATAACTTTGGTAATAGCGCACTGATTGCCAATCGCACAAGCATTGACGGCTGGGAGAAATTCAAATTCAGTATCCAATAACCCTGCAACTTGCGTACCCGAAAAAACAGGTAACAGCCCGCCCCTCCATCAGGGGCAGGCTGTTCTTGGACAATACCCGTCACACTTCTAAAATTAAGCAAGCATAAGTGCACGACTTATGCTTGCTTAATTCATAGAAACAGAGGACAATATTCAGGGTAGCCGCTGTACATCAATAAAACTGAAGTTTAATCGATGTATCCTGCCAGTCCCTTGTCCATAAGATAATCCATCTCGGCATCGAGAAGGGTCTCCACGGTTAGCTCGTCCAGCTTCACATCACGCTGAGCTGTGATATAATCCACTAGATCATCATTATCAATGTCTACCTCACCCTTAGCATTAGCTTGGGCTTTATTAATAAAGGTCTGCTCATGCTTCAGCACCAACCGGATCAATCCGGGATCCACTTTAGTCTTGGCGGACAACACCGCCACCAGTTCCTGCTCATTTACCTGTTCGCTCATTGATAGTCATCTCCTTACAAGACAAGTTGCTGCAAAGCCATTGTAACACAGTCTGCCCTGAGCTGGGAGATTTAACTTCCGCACAAACTGTGCGAAAGCGTTCAAATTCGGGAATTACCCGCATAAATATAGCCAAGAACCCTTGTTTTGCCTTGTATTTACTCCCATATACGTATAATTATTCACCCCTTTCTGCAAAAAAACGTGTCATCGAGAGTAAACTTTTTTCAAAAAACAGTTGTTAGCGGCGCGTTCTTATGCCAAAATAATAAAAAATATATCCCAGCGTGAAAGCAGTAACGCGAAGAAGCATTAAACCCGAAGAAAAATAATTATACGTAAAGGCGGTTGAATTCATGAGCTTAGTACCTTCGATCGATACAGACATCTCCCGCAACGATGCTCAACTCTATGTTGAGAAGGTCTACAACAACGTTGTGAAACGGAACCCGCATGAGCCTGAGTTCCACCAGGCCGTTAAGGAAATTCTGGAATCCCTTCTTCCTATCCTGGCAGCTGAGCCTAAGTACCAAGAGAATGCCATTCTCGAAAGAATTGTTGAACCGGAACGTCTTGTTCTCTTCCGGGTACCTTGGGTAGACGACCAAGGCAAAGTTCGCGTGAACCGCGGCTACCGGGTACAGTTCAACAGTGCCATCGGACCTTACAAAGGCGGACTCCGCTTCCACCCGTCCGTGAACTCCAGTATCATCAAATTCCTCGGCTTCGAGCAAATCTTTAAGAACGCCCTAACTGGCCAGCATATCGGCGGCGGTAAAGGCGGCTCCGACTTCGATCCTAAAGGCAAATCGGAAGGCGAAATCATGCGCTTTGCCCAAAGCTTCATGACAGAACTGCACAACTACATTGGCCCGCAAGTAGACGTTCCGGCTGGCGACATCGGTGTCGGCGCGCGCGAGATCGGCTACATGTTCGGACAATACAAACGCATCCGCGGCGGCTACCCTGCCGGTGTATTGACAGGTAAGAGCGTAACCTACGGCGGAAGCCATGCCCGCCCTGAAGCAACAGGTTACGGAACCGTGTACTTCGTCAATGAGATGTTGAAATCCAAAGGCCTGTCCTTCGAAGGCAGCCGTGTGGTTGTCTCGGGCTCTGGTAACGTTGCTATCTACGCGATCCAAAAGGCTGTACAACTGGGCGCAAAAGTCGTAGCATGTAGTGACTCTTCCGGTTACCTATATGACGAAGACGGCATCAACCTCGACACTGTCCGTCGTCTGAAGGAAGTAGAGAGAAAACGGATCAGCGAATACGTGAAGGAGCATCCAAACGCTGTGTACACCGAGGATTCCTCCCAGATCTGGACGATTCCTTGTGACATCGCGCTTCCAAGTGCAACTCAGAACGAGATCGACGAGGCCCTGGCGCTGAAGCTGATCGCGAACGGAGTTAAAGCGGTTGGTGAAGGTGCGAACATGCCATCCACTCTGGAAGCCATTGACCAGTTCCATAAAGCTGGCGTTCTGTTCGGACCGGCCAAAGCTGCTAATGCAGGCGGTGTAGCCGTATCTGCACTGGAGATGGCTCAAAACAGCATGCGCTTGTCCTGGAGCTTCGAAGAAGTGGATGCCAAGCTGCATGATATCATGGTCGACATCTACAAGCAGTCCGTAGAAGCCGCTGAACAATATGGACATCCGGGCAACCTTCTCGTTGGCGCTAACATCGCCGGCTTCAAGAAAGTAGCAGATGCTATGCTCGCTGAAGGTGTAATCTAAAAATAATAAGGCCGGCTATTCAATAGCCGGCCACTGACGTAGGGACCCTGCAATTCAAGGGTCCCTCTTCTATATCCACAAACTTAGTTCCGATTCAGCTTACGGATCAGAAAGATAATCAACAACAGCGATACAATAATAATCACAGCATTAAACCCCATAGCACCAGTCAGCCAGTGCCACCCGGTAGAAGATATAGCTGACACCTCTGGTAAGGCGCTCTCAGGTCCCAGTCTGGCTGTGCCTATCTTCTCCCCTTCAATATGACTCCTGAAGCTTACAATGTCATACTGGGGCGCTACAGCACCACTGTTCCCGTACACTAACCGGAAAGGCCCTTCCCCATCAACGGGAAACACCAGCTTATCCAATAAGTAATCCATTTGGACTCCCTGGAGCGGAATCGGAGAATCATCCTGGTTCTCAATGGCGACTGTGAGGTAAGGCGCAATCGTGGGCTCCTGGAGAACAATATCTGTCCCGGCAATGCGGGAATCCTTGAAATCAAGCCGATATAGCTTGCTCCCCCCTACAGTACCAAGTTCCTTTCCACTGTCATCATACAGCATATAAGCACGTGTAAAATTCCCGGTAGTCTCCAGCCGGATCACCGATACCTTCAGCCGGTTATCATTATGGATAACAAGCTGCGTCTTCGAACCATCCTGTTTCATCTCATAGACAGGTTCTCGCTGCCGTGTAAAGTCTTGAATCGTCACCGTAGCTGTCTTGTGCATCAGCCTCATTAGACCAAATTCCAGCTTCTCCGCGTTATTCGGGACCACCAGACGGTAGTAGGTGAACTTGTAAGCCGATCCCAAATCAATACCACTCTGTGCAAACTCTCCAGCCCTATACAGATCGCCCTTGCTCAGAGGTTCCCACGTATTCCCGTCATACCCGCCATATATTTGGACATGCTTCAGAAATGCTTCACCGGGCAGATCGAACTCCAGCCTGCTGCCCTGAATATCACGGTTCTCTTCATTCGGGATCACCCTGTAATCAAAGGTCGTCTCCAGGTTCTTATTGAATTTATGGATTAAGTCGGTCTTGTAGCTAATGTTCTGCTCTTTCTGCTCCGCCTCTCCTGATTCCCGGTAGTAAGGGACGAACTGTCCCCTTCTGTCTTCAATTCGCAAGTCTCTCAAGCCGGCGGTGGCATGCTGATATACCTCTTCGTCGAGAAAAAACTCCTGATATGCCGCATCACCGCCTGGCTCGATGATGTCCTTGGTGAATCGCCATTGGCCACTCTTCTCTGCCCCATCCCCCTTGGATGAAGCCGCTTCTGCAACGCTTATTCCAAAGGTCTGGTAGGGCGGGAGAATAACTGCTCCTAACCCGCTCAGTCCGAGACAGCTTAAGAGGAGCAGATTGATACTAACCTTGCGTATCCGTCTTTGCCTCCGCATAAGCCTCCTCCATTCTGTTGGATACTTTTTGATACAGGTAGGAGATTCCGAGCAGACAGACACCGAAGCTGAAATACGCGATGATCTTATGACCAGCGCCCAGCAGGCTCAAGTCATATAGCAGCAGCTTGCCTGTTGCCAAGAGTGTGAGCCCAAGGCCGAAGCGGCGGATATACACATACCGTCGGCTGAAGCCATACAGAATGAACAGCACCGCCAGCAGAAGATAGACCAGACTGAAGATCAGACCGGCATCATGTAATTGAAGCTGCACACCGAGGAATGCAGTAATAATGCCGAGCAGATAAATGCCCATAATGACAGGGTACAGCTCCATGCTCCGGTATTCCCGCTTTAGAATGGCGACCATCACATCGCGGCTGCTGAACCAGACAAAAATGTTGAAGACTACAAGCAAGCCCAGCGCGATATAATCGGCTGACGTATTTTGCGCCAGTTCGCCTTCCAGGCTCGGTAGCCCTGCCGTAATTCCGATACAAATAACATAGCCCACGCCATATAACAGTATGGCGAAATACCTGACTACCGTATCAAACAGAATCCTCACTTTTGGCAGTACATAGGCCAGAATTATCGAGATCACAGCGGCCAGTACCCAGCGATAGAAGACTGTATGCGTGAAGTCATCGGGAACCACCCGTTGGTAGAGCAGGCCCGACGCATATAGTAGAAAAGCCCAAACATTCAATAAAGCAGCATATTTAAACCAGACGGCCAACCGAGTTTCCATTAACCCACTCACTGCCGACGTCTCTTTGCTTTGGTGCCGGACGGCATACCATACAGCAATAATCAGCATACCGGTAGTAATAAAAGCGTATTTCAAGGCGAAATAGGGATCACCTTTAGGCAGGGCCGCGTTTTCCATAATCACCTGAATTGGCACAGACAGCCCGAAGAAGGCTCCCAGGCAAAGGACCAGAATTCCCCATCCTGCCCGTTCCAGCCCCTTGAACCGATGCTGGCTGCCGTATACGGTTAGCACAACTGCCTCGACCAGCCAGCCGATGGACCACCAAGCTGCACCCAACTGGAAGGGAATCATCAACACCGCGAAGGTTAATGAGGTGGCATAGAATAGCAGCATACTCTGCTTCTCCTGTACCATCAGCTTCTCGAGCATTCGACCGAGTCCTAGATACATAAGGCAGAAGAGCAATGCCAGCGCACCTTTATAATCACCCAATCCCGCATCCATCAACAGCACGTATAAGGTAATGCAGCTAACCAGCGTATTGCAGCCCAGCAAGGCGAAGTCCCACCAGGACAGCTTGGACCGATACTTGAACGGATACCACAGCGTAATACCCAGATACATGGCAAAAGTCAGCACTGCATACAACATACTTACGCCATTACTGCCAGACAGCACGATCAGCATAAGCATGGATGGCGTATTGAACAGAAAGCTGATGTAATTAACGACCACCCAGCGCTTGCGTAGCGAGATCAGCACCACCGAAAGGTTCAGCAGGAATAGATAACCCATCGCAACATAGACTGCGCCCCCTTCCAGTCCAAACGCCAGTATGTAGGAAAAAAGAGGCAGGTATCCGCCGACAAGGCCCAGCGAGCAGATCGTCCGGGACTCATACCTCAGTGACAGCAGCACTGCCGTTAACGTCACGAGTACAGAGAGGGACAACCCAACATAGATACTTATAATCTCCAGTAGAAAGTAGCTGTAAAAGATGGAGCCATAGAGAATGGAGATTCCGCCGCCGAGCAGACCCAGGGCGAACGCATTCCTCCCTTTGCGGAACAGCCATTCCCCGGAGCCAAGCAGCAAGGCCCCCAACAGGAAAAAGGCGCTGCCCTTCATGTAGTCATTGAACCATGTGGAATAGCTGTACCTGAACCCTGCGCCGACGGCGAGAATCAGGAGCAGAATACCCAGCCGGTTGATCCAGTTCAAGCCGATCTTCATCTCGATCTGATTCTGCTTCCTTCTACGCTGCAGAACCTCCTCACTGACCCCTTCGGCTTCAAGCTCGCGGTATTTATCCCCAAACCCGGCCTGAAGAACCTGCTCAGCTTCCCTCTGACGCTCGCGCCGTAACTGAATTCTCTGGTTCAATTCAGCAGCAAGGCCCCCGAGCCGGGCGGTGATTACTTCCTTATCCTCACCCAACTGACGGTTAGCCGTGCTGTACATCCGCTCCAAACGGTGTTTAGCCTCCTGCTCGAGAGCCGTCAGGCGATCTGCATAGCCACGGCTTCGGGATGCAAAATAAGTATGCAGCTTCTGCTGTGAAACCCGGAGAATATTACGCTTCTCATCCAACATTTGTTCTGACAGAGCAATGCGCAGCTCGGAGTTCTCCACCTCCAGCCGGGATGCCTTAAGTCTGAGTTCATCCAGAATCATAAGATGGTCGTCATATCTCTTCTTCAGTGCCTCATGCTCATTCACCAAGTCATGACTTTCATATTCAGCGATCAGCTTTCCGTAGTCTTGTAGAAGCTCATTCTGCCGCTCTTGTACAGACTTCATCCGTTCTCTGAACTGCTCCATAGCGCCTCCCCCATGACTTAATTTGTTAATATTTTCATTTTACTACAAATAAACGCTGATTCGATGCATTTGCCTGAAACTACAGAGATTTTTCGCCCACCAATTTGCAGGTTTCGTTTCATCAGGTGCAACATTCTGGAAGAAACCGGCGTCAGATAAGTAACAATGGCCTAAAATACTCGTGATTAAAGGAGAATTACAACATGAACAACAACGTACTTAAAACCAGCGCAGTCCTCTTAACGCTATCTATGGCATTAACCACAGGCTCGGCTCTTGCCAAGCCAGCATCAACTACCCAAAATAACAGTACGCAACACTCTGTAACGAGCGCAGGACAACAAGTTTTCAAGATTGAGATCAACGGAACTGCCCTTACAGATACCGGCTATCAACTTCCTGGAGGTAAGGAACCGCTGATTCCCTTGCGGGCTATGGCAGAGGCTTTGGGCTTCAAGCTGGAATGGAACAGCAAGACCAAATCAGTTGAGCTGAGCCAAGGCAATTTTTTCACAACCGTAAAGGCTGGCGAGGACCGCTATGTCATCAATAGAATGTACACTCCGCTTGGCACCGCCCCTGTGTTAAAGGGAGACAAGCTGTATGTTCCGGCTTCCTTCGCCAGCGAAGTGCTGCATCAATCTGTTTCGGTGAAAGGGGCCTCGATTCTTATTCATACAGACATTCAAGATCAAGAAGCTGTGATCGACACTGGTGTTATCACATCGGTTTACCAAGACGAAAGCGGCAAATATAAATCTGTGCAGATTCAAGGCGCAGGTACGGACGGGATCATCCTCACTGTCGGTCCGGATACTGTCTTTAAGTCGGCTGACGGAGGGACGCTTGCGTTCACCGATCTTCATATCGGGATGACTGTACAGGCAACACATTCCATGATCAGCACCTTCAGCTTACCGCCACAAACCCCTACGTATTCCATAACCGTTTTGGATCAAAAGAAACAAGCTGACCTGCTTGGAACCGCAGGCACTGTGGAGGAAGTGCTGAAGGATGCAGATGGGGGTATCAGCTTCCGTCTGAAGGGCGACCCCCTCACCGGCCTTTCGCAAAGTGAAATCGTACTTCGCCTGGCTGCGGACACCGAGGTGGTTAATGGAAAAGGCGAAGCCATAGAAAACAGCAGCCTTGTAAAAGGGGCCAAGGTGATCGGCTTCTACACCCCGATGATGACCAAGAGTCTGCCACCGATCGGCACAGCCGTCAAAATCGTCGTGCAGCCTGCACAACCTTAAAACGGTTAAAACAGTCCCGTTCGAACGGCAGCACCTGTCACAAAGAAGGCCTGACTCCAGTATGGAGTCAGGCCTTCTTTGTATTTATAGCTTGCGTGTTAACTCTTCAGAACCTCGCCGACTGGCGGCTGACCACCCAAGGTGACTTTGTCCTTGCCTGTGGTCTTGGACAAGTACAACGCCTCATCCGCCTCCCGGTACAATGTCTCGAAAGTCACATCACCCCGCTGAGTAAAGACGATCCCGATGCTCACGGTCAGGGATATGAAATTCCGGCCATCCAAATTCACGACATGCTCCCTGATCATAGTCCGGAAAAACTCCGCTTCCTCCAGCGCCGCCGCCTCACTGCTGGCAAAGAAACAGACGGCGAATTCTTCGCCACCCACTCTTCCCGAGATGCCGATGTCTTTGTATACACTCAGAATTTTACTGGACAGGTCGACCAGCGCCTGGTCACCCGCCAAGTGACCATATGTATCATTGATTAATTTGAAATCATCAATATCGAACAGCAGAAGTGCTGTGCCCTTTCCCTCCCGCAATCCATGCTTCTGTACCAGCCCCATAAAGTGCCTGCGGTTATAGAGCCCGGTCAGGTCATCCACCGTAGCCTGATGCAACAGCTCCCGCTCGTACCGCTTCTTCTCACTCTGGTCGCTGAAGACTAGCAGCATCCCTGTTGTCTCAAGTTCATTAGGCTCCGTTACAATCAGTGAGACCCCGTAGTAAGAGCCTGCCGGGCCAGCTACTTCGATCTCATATTCGCCTGCTCGTCTCTGCCTGTAGGCCTGAGCAAGCTCCGTATGCTGTACCAGCAACGGAGTAATATTCTTGCCAAGCCAAGTCGAAGGCCACTCTCCAGATAAATCAGATAGCATCATGGCACCATTTTCATTGATATCCATAATGATGTCGTGGGGATCAATCACAACAATGCCATCCTTCATATTCTCAAAAATCTTATTCTTATCCAGCGGATACAAGGCAAGATAAGGATCTCTGAATACGGTGAAGTAAGCCGCTATCGTGGCCGGCAAATAAGTAAAGGCAGTGAAGCCTGTAACAGTAATCTTTAGAATGGGCAGCAAAAAGATGGAAGCCACAGGCACCAGAAGTCCGCCAAGCAGCAGCAAATTGCGTCTCAGATAATATTTGGGAGCACCCCACATCGAGACGGTCAGCAAATAAAGGGCATAGACACCAAAAAGCTGATCATAGGCGATCAGACACATACTGAGTAATGTAGGTTGAACCATGACTCCGCTGATGCCTGCCTCTATTGCCACACCCACCTCGCTGCGCATCAGATGATGATAAGAATCCGTAAAGATAAGCAGCACATAAGCAAAAACAGGAATAGAGTACAGGAATAGCCGACGCGGAAGCTCTGCCGTTGAGCGGGACACGTAGTCCTTGATAACGGCATATGTAAAAATCGTGCTCATAAACAGCGGTGGCTGCTGCAGGTTCTTCCACCATAGCTTCGCTCCAAAGAAACTAGCCATAATCTCTCCGGCTGTCGCTGCAAATATCCAGCTAACCAGCAGCATCAAAATCCATAAATAGCGTCTTCCTGGTGTTTTACGGAACTGATAAGCTTTGACACCCATATAAAGACTGAGAATACTGCCCATGATTAAATAATACGGATAACCCTGTATCCACGGCATGTAAAATTTCTCCTATTATTAGATAGCTTTGCCTCATTATAGCTCACTCTCACTAACAATTGAATCATTCTTCCATAATCCTTAAGGAAATGATTAGTAGATATATTTACGTAGCCGCTGTATTTCAAGGTTATCCTTTAAATTTGACCCGGTTTGAGAACATATGCTTTCTGGCCAATTCCTTGAAGAATTGTTTGTCGTCCTCCGACTGGAAAAATCGTTTGGGAAGGATCAGCGCCTGATTGGCTGAGACAAAAAAAGCAAACAAACTGGCCGTCTCCCCAATCTTATATATTTCTTCCCATTTGACGTGCCCGGAGCCTGAATCGGACTGATGCCGAATACCCTCATCCGAGATCACATAGCTTTGGGGTAGCTTTGATTGATTGTCGCTTTCAAAAGCCTTCTTCGACTTTTTGATCAAACTTGACCGCGTAATAAACCAAAGAATGATAGCCAGTCCAACCGCCGTTACTGCGAGGATAGACAGACTGGAAGTGCTGTAATTCTTAGTTATTGCCAGCATGATTGCGAAATAGGCAACCACACTGAACGAAGTGACGATGATTCTGCTATTCAGGCTGAACCACAGGTTAAACTCCTGAACATCTCCGCTGCTTAGCTCGGTATCCACCTTGATCTCTTGTGACATCCTGACTCTCCTTCAGCGCGTAATAGATTGTACGATCCTTTAATTCTAACACTAATTATGCAGGCTGTGACCTCCTGAATGGACCGAAACAGACTCTGAGTAGACAAAAAAGACAACCCTCCACTTAAAAGGGTTGTCTGGTCAGGAATAGTGTCTATTTCTTCTGCGCCAGGCGCTGCTTGAACTTGTCCACACGTCCGCCGGTTTCTGTTTCTCTCTGCTTACCAGTATAGAACGGGTGGGAGGCAGAACTGGCATCCACACGGATCACCGGATAGGTGTTGCCATCTTCCCACTCCATGGTCTCATTAGACGACTTGGTGGAGGTACTGAGGAACTTGAAACCTACGCTGGCATCCAGGAATATGACCTGGTTAATTCTGGGATGTATGCCTTCTCTCATGGCCGATGACCTTCTTTCTGAGTAAATGGATTCAAATCGTAAATATTACGAATTAAGTCATGTCTACATCATACGCTAACTCCGACATGAAAGCAATCTTAATGAAACAGCATTCCCAAAATCAGTTATTTATAATCCACTTGTAGCCCAACAAATCGTATGGTCTTACCTAATCATACATCGTACTCCAGCTGTTTCTTGGCCTGGACAATGAAATCAAGCGGGTTCTCGATGGTGTCCGGCTGGTATTGCACAGCCCCAATCTTCAGTCCCAATTTAACCTTGTATTTACTCATGAACCCGTTATCGTTCAGCTCCAGCAGCTTGTACTTGATCCGTTCAATAACGATTTTCGCCCCGTCGCGGTCTGTGAACAGCAGCAGTCCCCATGTGGCATCATCCTTATCCAGCAGGTAGATCGCATCATTGGTGCGGATACTGGACTGGCTGATTTGCGAAAGATCATAGATCGCCTCTGTAAGCTGCTCTTCCGGAATCAAACGCCGGATTTCATCCCAGTACTTAACCTTTACCACAAGCAGGGTTAAAGGAATCTTGTACCGTGTAGAAATGCCGGTAAACAGGCTGGCATCCTTCTGGAACGCCACGCTATTGCGCAGATCGGTATTTTCGTCTACCGTTGCCAATTGAGCTGCCCGTTTCTTGAGACCCTCATTCTCAGTCTGAAGCTGACGGTTGCCTAGCGTGAAGATCCAAACCACAACGGTTAGAAGCGGGGTCATAATAAGCCAGAAATAGGTGTTCAGACCAATGGTCTCTCCCTGTGATATCGTCTGGAACATAATAAAGAATCCGTATCCGAAAATAAACGCAAGGTTCAGCACCAGTCCGGCCGTCACTGTAGTGAAATAGGTAACTACCGCCAGGATAAAAGCCACATTCAGGATGATAATGTTCTGGATGTAATGGTTCGGTGACCCGGCAATGAACACAATACAGATGTAGGCCAGAACAAGGAATAACAGAAAGGCGGCATCAGATACCAGGATGCTGCGATTACGTCTCACGCTTATCACCACGTTTCTTCATATGTTTGCGAAGCAGCAGAATCAAGGATACCAGCACCAACGCAATGACCAGCACGGTTGCGACTACAAAGCCGAGCACGTCGCCTCGTTCCAGGACTTGCTGCACTGCCGAGTCCTTCTCGGCACCGGAGACGGTCTTAAAGCGATAGGCACTGACGTTGCCATCTTTGTCGGCTACTACACCATCGCCGAACACCTTCCATTTATCTTTCTCGGTGGCGAGCAGCCTGGAAGCCACATAATAATCATCGGAGCTAACGCCCGTAATAGCCAGCATCCCCCGGCCCGCTGCAAAAGGCGATTCGATCAACTGCAGGGTACCGATCTCACCACCATAGCTGTCTTCAATGCTCATTTTTTCATTCGAGGTAATTCTAGTGCCGTCGGTATTGTATTTAAAATACAGCTTGTCATTACTATCACGGATGACCTTATTGTCTTTGTAGCTGCCGATGGCGATGATATTGTTGTTCTTCAGACGGTCTGCGTTGACATTATCCTGATAGAACTGGATATCACCCGTATTGCCGTCCGCATACTGGCCTAGCAAATTGATCACATTAGATACGCTGCGAAACGTATAATCATCCAACATCTGCGGAAGCACTATGGCGACATGATTATAGACCCCATCGCGCAGGAACGGATATGGATAATTGTTGAACAGCAGATCGGTGCGGTCCTTTGTGTTCAGATGCATCATAGAGTCCTTGCCGATATACGCCCATGGCATTTGCTCTGTATTCGGCGTACAGATCGCGTTCGTTACTTCCAGATCAAAGACCACCTTGACCGAGAAGTTGCCCGAGATGTTCAGATTCTGCGGAATGGCCAGATTCAGGGTATCCCCGTTCGCCAGCTCCCGGTTCAGCTTCTTGCTTCCGATCGGGGTATCGTTGATGCTAACTGTCACCATCGCACGGTCGAAGTCCAGATTTTGCGCATAGCGGAGATCCAGACTGATCTTACCGGCATCGGCAATCGAACGGTTGGAAGGCAACGAGACAAAGTAAGTTTGCTCCTGATGATACGGTCCGGTTAGCTTGTCCCCGCTCTCGGTAAAAGTAATATTGGAGCTAAGGGCGAACGGAGGCGTAGCTACCTCTGTCGTATCACCGACAACTTTCAGATCACTACTGATCTGACGGGTAAGCTGTCCATTGCTGAGCAGCCGACCGGCCTTAATCAGCAGGTTCTCGTCCCTGGAGGTGACAACCAGCGTAGGCCGTGTGTCTTTGTTGACCAGTTGGATGATTGCATGAGTCCCCATATCCTCCGATGCAGTAATTGCGGCCTTGAGGTTGGCGGGGAGCCGGTCATACATAGCTACCAGCACTACCGCTTCTTTATCCTGAACGGTATCGCTCCGGTAAGGAAGCAGTGCAATGGTGCGGTCATTCACTGTATTGGCCTTGGCGTACCCGGAGAGAGCGTAAGACGCTGCTTCCAGTTCTACACCCGTGGCATTCTCTGGCACGGTGAGCAGGCTTTTGCCCCCTTTGACCATATCAATGCCTGAGAAACGCTTACTGAAGTCGCTAATGCCTCCAGTCAGGGCTTTCGGCGTGTAGACTACACTTACACTTGAGGTATTGAATAAATGCAGCCAGTTATCCGGCGTATTATCAATAGTACAGAGCTGATCGTCAGTTATCTTGGTCCGCAAATATCCCTGAATGCTAAGCGTGTTCGTCCCTTGCTTCAGGAATCCCTTCGGTGCCGGGATGATCAGTTGCTGCTCCCCGTTGTTCCCAAGCGAGGGCCGGAAGGTGTAGAAGGGACTGCCGTTGAGCGACAGGGTCACACTCGACAACTGATCTTCCGTAATTTGCGAAATTTGAAAACGCAGGTTGATCTTGAGGTCTTGTACATTCCAGTAATCCATGATCTCAAAGAACTGCTGCCGGGAGCTTGTCCCCGTCAATGAGGAGTCGGTTCCGGTAAAGAAAGTCTCATAGCTCTTCCCTTGGGTTCCAGGAAGAACTTCGGCAGCCACGACATGCAAGGGGACCAGGAAAAGGGTGAGGCAGACCGCCCATATTGCCAGTTGTTTTTTTATCATCGTTGAACTCTCCTGTTGTCTTGTATTTCTCTTCCATCGACAGCGGGTTCAAGCTCTGCCCGCCGTCCGGTGTTAATAACGCTCGGTCTTGTACCATTTGGCTTCCCGTTTAAAGATCTGGTCCTTCATATAGTTATACAATCCATAGGCCGCAACCACCATCCACATCTGACAATAAGAGACATACATCAGCAGGATGATCCATAGGTTGGAGACGCTCATCTCGCCTTTCTCCGTCGTCAGTGTAATAAACGTACCTACTATGAACAGGATGACCGCCAGCAGCCAAAGAAAGTTGCTTAATCCGGCAATGGTCGTATGTACATAACCCAACGCATGCAGAATCAGCAGGATATCAGAAGTCACGAGCGAGGTCAGAAGTAGGAAATAGATGGACAGGAAATACAGGATATCGAAGCGGACTCGCTTCGCAGACCGTTCAAAGAGTAACGGGATATTTTTAACGATGACATAAATGTTGCCCTTAGCCCAGCGCGTCCGCTGCTTGAACCAGACCTTCACCGTCTGTGGTTCCTGCTCCCAGGTCACAGCCTTCGGCTGGAATTTGATCCGGTAGCCCATCATATAGATGCGGAAGCTGATCTCCGTGTCCTCTGCGATTGCCTTGACATCCCAGCCACCGATACTCTCCACAATCGATCTACGCATAATGAAGTTGGTGCCTGGGATGGTGCACAGCTTGAACAGCTTCCAGCGGCCCGCCTGCGCCATCCATTGAAAAGAGAGGGTCTCAATATTAATAAACCGGGTCATTAAGCTCGCATCACGGTTGCGGGTTCTGAATTTACCGATGACCGCGCCTAAGGTAGCATCATTCATAATCTCCCCTACGAGATACCTCAGCGCCGTTTTCTCAGGTGTATTGTCGGCATCATAGATGGCGATCAGTTCCCCCTTGCTGTGGGTGAAACCAATATTGAGGGCATTGGACTTGCCTTTGCCGCCTGTTATAGCATCCGTATTGATCACGATCAGGTTCCGCCCGGGATGGCGATCCTTGATATTCCCGAGCAGTTCCGCGCTATTATCCGACGAATTGTCATTGATGACAATGATCTCATAGCGGTCATGCGGGTAATCCAGCTCCAGCAGCGACTCCACCGTCCGACTGATGACAACGCCCTCATTATGGGCCGGTACCATGATGGAGACGAAGGGGATCTCACCCTTGATCGCAGGTACTTCTTCATCTTCAGATTTAATGTAATACAAGTATCCGGCAATAATAAGAACCACATTCACCAGCAGCAGCGACCAGATGCAGACCACCGCGATTACCATCAACACATCCGAGATTGTCATGGTTGTCTCCTAAGAACAAATTATTTTCTTATTTCATATATTTACGGCGATACATCCGGTAACCGATAACCAGCAGCCCGCCGAAGAACACCAAGGACACGATAATCGCCACAATAAAGAACTGGTTCTGTACACTGAACAGCCTTGTGAAGCTCTTGACCTGCTTCTGTTCATACTCGAAGTCTGCGCTCACAGCCTTGGGGCTGTAATCTATATTCAGCTCTTGACCATTTATAGAGATCACACCCTGCGAGGAGGTGATTGTATAGGTGTCTGTAGCCACCTTATGCGCTTCCTGTTTATAATCTGCAAAAGGAATCCAGGACTGCTCCAGCTTCTGCAATAGATTCTCCATTCCAGCCTCATCCTCCGGAAAATCGGCGACTATAGCGGTGTCCATTGGTAGATCTGTCAGTCCACTGCTCCCTGTTTTGTATTGTGTCACTAGATCATCCAGTGGCACACTGTATAGTGAGGAGATAAATGCCTTCGATGTATTGGTCTGCTCCATATAATGGAGTTCCTTATTGGGAAAAAGCACTGCCGAGTCAAAGAAAAGGAGACCGTCCTGTGCATATTCCTTGTCATAGGTCCAGTAGCTCTCTGCGCCGACGCCAAGTGGAGCAACGCCCTGATCTGCCAGTAGATTGATGAAGCTGCTCATCTTCTCCCGCAGCGTATCGTCGCTCCGGCTAATGACGGGGCCAATCACCGGGACATTAACCACAATACTGCCGTTACGGGCTTGAACAGCCTTCAGCGCCTCCAGATACCGCATCATTGCCGGGAAGTCAGTATTGGTAAAGACAGGGCGGATACTCGCAATGAAAGGAATGCCCTTCTGGTATAACCGTTCCGCCATCTGTTGCAGCAGGCTTAGATCAGTGAACGGATAAATCTCTTTTAATACGAGATACGAATGAGGGATATCCGTAATACGGAGCCACTCTCTCAGGACACAGGCCATCGCCAGCGAACTTCCATCTCCCTGTTTTAAATATGGAACATACGTATACTTGCCGCTGCTCACAGCATAAGGAGCCTGTACACTGCTTCCAAGAAACAACAGATTCCCATATGAACGGTCTGCTTCGCTTGCAGCAATGTAAGGCATATCTTGCACCTGTAGGCTTGCCTCCGGCAGACCGCCAATCCTTAGACTTGCGCTACCGCCAGGCTGTACAGCCACCGATAGATGCAGGGTGTCTTTCATATCGGCCATAGGGTTATACCCAATATGCAAATATTGCCCCTTATAATCCGCTAAATCCTCCAGAAAAACATGATTGTCAGTAGTAATATCAGCGGCATTTATTACCGTTATCACATTGGAATAATCATTCATGGCGCCTTTAACATATTGATCCAGGTGCACCAGTGTAACCTGCGCACTGTAGGCCGCCAGCTGCTTTTGAAGCTCATCAACATTGCCCTCGTGTACGGTCCCTTTCGCCAGACTATCGAACAGCAGCAGGACACGCAGCGGCGCGGCGGCGGATTGCGCAGGGGCAGGCGTAAGGAGCAGCAGACAGAGGAATAACGGCAGTACAACCATTGCAACTCGAGTCCTCACGCGCCCACACCCTTTTGCACTTCCGGATTGTAACCGCCGGTTGTATTCCGCTCTACATCCTTGAATATGGAACGGCCAATGACATTGGACACAGCCAGGAAGGTTACGAGATCGAACGATAACGTGAACAGAAATTCGTGTTTGGATAAATCGGCATCACCCGCTCCGATAATCGAAACCAAGATACCCGATACCCCTACACCCATCGTTGCCAGCACGAGCGCCATGCGCTGAATTCCCCGCAGGTTCCCTTCCTTGACAGCTGCTATACAGGACGGCATGTACAACCCCAAAATTAGCAGCACCCAGATAACAACAAAACCGAATGTATGAGGAGCAAGCTTTTGTTTAAGTAAACTGTAGCCAGAGAAAAAAAGGGTGTGTGCACCATATTCTTTTCCCACAGATTTCTCGTAATTCCCCATCGCCGGCGGCCTTATTGTAAACGCGCTTTTGGCAGCTACATTCAGAATAGAAGTCAACTGCCCCGGATTGCTGGCATAGTATTTCAGAATAGGAACGAACCCGTATTGACTGTAGAACTCTCTCTGGAGAATAGGTGAGTTCACATCAATCGTACTGTATTGCTCATAGTAAATCGTCCCTTTCAAAATGGCGTACTGTTCATCGATGCCAAAGGACTTCAGTGTATCTTCCGGGTTCGAGGACTGATTTAGCACCCCGCGGGTCATGGCATGGTATTGGTTGATATCCACAAATTCTTTGGAAATATTCAAGTAGGTTGCAACGCCAGTGAACATCATCAAGATTACAGAGCCCATGGTCAGCCAGCGAAATAAAGCATCCTTGCGAATCCAGATAAGTGTGATGGCTAGCACGGAGATAATCATGCCCACTGGGGCATTTTGCTGCTTGGAGGTGGTCAGGATAACCGTGCTAGTGACCAATAAGGCCAGCATCGCGTAGTCATTGTATCGTTTGCGGTATAAGGCCAGCCAGGAACCGAATACAAAAATCATCATGATCGTGACCACACTTTCACCAAAAAAGGAGTTAAAAAAAGCCGTATAGGCCGTATCGCCAAAGATAAAAATAGCAATCGCTGCAATTAGCAGCCCTTGCTTGCGGGACATTTTCCACGTAATCGATTCTATCAGAATATAAATAGCGCACACATACAGTATGGTATACATCGCAGCTTGAAAACGAACATCAAACACCTTATCGCTATACAACAACTTGTTCAGGCCGATCGCCAGCTTGATAAACAACGACTGGGAAGAGCTCAGAATCGCTTGGTTCTCATTGTAATACTGAAAGATTCCGAACTGCTTGATAAAGTAGCCAAAGTACTGACTGTCATAGTCCGGCTGGTTGAAATAAAGCCCGTTGCTGTAAGTGATGCGAAAGAAATCGCCATTATCGGCCATACCAATATAGGGGGCTGTAAATAAGGCGATAACGGTAATAATCAATACCCCAGATGCTGCTATAAATGCCGGGGAAGTCAAGGTGTTGGAAAACATCAGCTTTTGTCGAAATGAAGGTCTGAGATTGTATTCAAGCATAGCGTTTCCTTTCCTTCTGTACAGTTTGCTATTCGTAAGTGTAAGCCAACAACGCCATCAGATTGTCAAAAGAGTAGGCTTGTCCGCTCGCCGTGTCACCGAACCCTCCATACAGTACACTTCCCGTATCTAGCACACGGAACTCGTTCATCCGTTCGATACTTGTACGGTAGAGTTGATCATCTGCGAGCTGCGCCCCGATCATAGCCGTTATGGCATAAATCGCTGTGGAACGAATATCATTCACCGGAGTGCCTTCCCGCGTATATTGACCATAGAGCGTTCCCGCCTCCACCTGCTCGCGGATAAACCGGATGCTGGCAGGCTTCTGCAAATGGACCTCCGACAGGGCCAGTATAGTTAGCAGCGATTCTACTGTATTAATGTTCTCAGAGCTATATCTTCCGGTTTCATAATCAAAGCGGGTCTCATAGAACGGAAATGAATCCGAGAGATAGCCCTGCTCCTGAATTTCCTGCATGTTGTGCATGAGCACGGCGCGTTCCTCAACAGGAATCGACAATTTCTGCAACACACTCATATCAATATAACATAAAGTTACAAACTTGTTAGTCACATTGTATTTTTTATCGTAAAAATCGTACATATATCCGTCTTTCACATTGTAATGATAAAATCTTTGCCCGTACTTCGCCGCTTCCTGCGAGTAGCTCTCATCCTTAAAGGCCGTTCCGGCCTCCTCCAGCGCCCCTATCAAGCGCAGATCATCCACTGCCGCATTCACAGGGTACTGCTTCTGTAGCTTAGGACTAAAGCGATAGCTGAAGCCGCCCTCCATATCAAATGTCTTCTTTGCCTTCTCCCACTCAGCACCGAATAAGGCTTGGTTGCCGGTAAGAACTGCATATCTCATCATCAGAGACGCCGATTCGCTTAAGATCTCGTGTCCAGTGGCGGCCTCGCCCTTTTGGTCGGTCTCCAGCAGATTTGTGTATACGCCATACGTTCCAGTAAGTCTGGAGGAGATGAATGAATAGAGCATCTGTGCCTCCGCCATCTCTCCTGGCTTATGCACCACCCTGTCTGTCTCCTGCGGAGCTTCCGTATGACTAATAGGCTCTTGGGCAGCAGGCTTTACCGTCGTTTCGCAAGCAGATAACACGCTCATGCTTATGGCTATTACTGCAATAGAGCTCAGCTTTCGTTTCATAGTTGGCTTCAATATGTCACTTCCCTTCTGCGATGACTTGGCTCCTCGAGCGTGACCCTCTGTACCACATCAGAACACCCAGAGAACATAAGCAGACCGCCAGCAGTACCCCATATACTTGCTTGTACGCTAAGGCTGGAGCAAGATCCTTCTGGGCATGCAGCAGTAAACCGCAGACGGCTACAGACACCGAGCCGCCAAAGAATTGGATCAATTGCAGTAGTCCCATCCCGGACCCGATCCATTGGGGCGGAAGAATTAGTGAGGTCTCGTTGTTCAACGATGCCATCGTTGCCGAGAAGGCTGGGGAGAAACAGAGGTAGCCGAGCAGAATAATCGCTGGAGAGGCCGAAAGATCCAGCGCGAAGACTCCCAGCGTGAAGGCCATGATCGCATGCCCAATCAGCAGGAAGCGCATATTGCCATAACGGTCGATCCAGCGGCCGACGAAGCGGGTACAGAAGGCGGAAAAGACTGCACCAGGGGCAATGAACAGGCCGATTGATAGCGCCGACTGATGGAATAGATTGGCGAGGGCGAGCGGCATCAGGAATAGGTTGCCAAGATTCAACACCAGGATACAGAATCCGATGGTTACCAGCTTTCCATACCCGGGCATGCCCAGTAGCTGAGGATTGATGAACGGGCTCTTTGCCCGTTTGAGATGCAGTGCATGAATCACGAACGAAACCATGCTGATACCGAGCCAGATCAGCGACTGGCTTGTTACAGCAATCAGCAAGCTGGCCGCATTAATGATCGTAAGAGCAGCCCCCGGCACATCAAAGCTCGCCTGCCGCGGCATTTCCTTGGGCAGCAGGCGAAGAAGTACCGGTAACACTAATAGCACCAGGCAGGTGACTCCGAACAGTCCGTTCCAGCCCCAATACTGGCTGATAAGGCCCCCTACAATCGGGCCGAGGCCGAACGCCATGGCGCTCCCCGCTGAGATCATGGCAATCGCTGCGCCCCGGCGCTCGGCAGGCACATACCGGCTGGCCAGAACAAGACCGAGGCCTGCCATGGAGCCTGATCCTGCCGACTGCAGAATTCTTGTGATTAAAAGCGCCGTGAAATGATGTGCAAATAGCCCGAAGACCGAAGCTAGACCAAGCGTAATCAGGCCTACGGTGAGCAGCCTGCGGATCGGCACCAGATCCGACAGTCGGCTATATATCACTGTAGACAACGCATATCCGATCGAATAGCTGGAGATCACCCATGAGCCCAAATCGGCGGTGATCTGCAGATCCTGAATAATCGTTGGAATGGATACGTTAAACATCGTTGTGTTCATCACCACAATAAAGAGGCAAAAGGTCCATAGCGGCATCACGACTTTATCATTCATTAGGTTCCATCCTATCTCTTGTTATGAATCCAGTATATACTTCATGCAAAGAAGAGCAAGCCTAGGAATAGGATTGCTCTTCTGCTGTCCTTAATGGACGTATCTTATTGGGCTTCCTGCGAAACCGCTGTAGGTACTGCATTATCTTTGGTTTTGGACAGGAAAATATTTAGAATAATGGCGGTCAACGAACCGGACACGATACCGTTCTGCAGTAGCATTTTGGCAAACTCAGGAAGTTGGTCGAACATAGCCGGCAGTGTAGCCGAACCGAGACCCACTGCGATACTGCACGCAGCAATCAGCAGGTTACCGTCCTTGCGCAGATCAACTTCCGACAGAATCGACATCCCTGAAGCAGCTACCGAACCAAACATCACGATCATGGCTCCGCCGAGCACAGCACTAGGAATGACGGTAGTCAGTGCAGCAAGCTTAGGCAGCAGACCAAGTACGACCATAATTCCACCTGCGGCAAAGATAACATTGCGTGTTTTCACGCGAGTCAGCGAGATCAATCCGACATTCTGGGAGAATGCAGTGTAAGGGAAAGCATTGAAAATCCCGCCCAGCATAATCGCCAAGCCTTCCGAACGCAGTCCGTTTACAATTTGCTTCTGCTCTACCTTCTGCTCCGTCGCACGGCCTACAGCAAAGTAGACGCCTGTAGACTCTACCATACTAACGATGTTCACGATAATCATAGTCACGATCGCCGTCAGATTGAACTCCGGCCAGCCGAAGTAGAACGGCTGGGCAATGCTCACCCAAGAGGCTTCGCTTACGGAGGAGAAATGCACGATCCCCATACCGTAACCAATGGCCGTACCGACAACCAGGCCAACTAGCACGGATACGGAGCGGAGAAAGCCGGTCGCCAGACGATTGACGATCAGAATTACAAGCAGGGTAATCAGAGCCAGGAGCAAATTGCGTGGCTGCCCAAAGTCAGGACTGCCTTGGCCGCCAGCTACGTTATTCATAGCTACCGGAATTAACGAAAGACCGATGATCGTCACTACAGAGCCGGTAACGATGGTTGGGAAGAACTTCAGCAGCTTGCCATATAAGGGAGCTGCCAGCACGACGAATATGCCTGAGATAATAATTGCTCCGTAGGCCGTCGCCAGATTACTAGAGAGCGAGATCGCAATGATCGGACCTACTGCCGTAAAGGTACAACCAAGAATGACTGGCAGACGGCTGCCGAAATACTTAGTGCCCATGACCTGCAGCAGTGTTGCCAGCCCGCAGGTGAACAGATCGGCGGCGATCAGATACGCCATCTGTGTATTGTTAAGCCCCAGCGCGCCTCCCACAATCAGCGGGACAATGACCGCGCCGGCGTACATCGCCAGTACATGCTGCAGCCCGAGTGTGAATACCTTTTGTTTGCTTAACATCCTGCACTCTCCTTCATTAATTGTGATTCTACCTTCGAATCATTGTCTATAAAATGAATCTCCCCTGGTGCCATGGAAGAGATCCGGGCCAAGGAATGAACGTTGATGCCCCGCTGCTCCAGCAGCCCACGTCCTTCCTGGAAGCTCTTCTCAATCACACAGCCTACGCCGAGCAGTTCTGCGCCCGCTTCCTCGATAATATCAGCCAGCCCCACCAGCGCTGCTCCAGTAGCCAGAAAGTCATCGACAACGAGTACCTTATCGGCGGACCCCAGATATTTTTGCGAAATGCTAATCTGATAATCTTCCTGACGGGTGAAGGAATGTACAGGAGCGGAATATACCGCTTCGGAAAGAGTGACTGCCTTTCTTTTCTTGGCATAGATGAATGGAACGCCCAGTGCAATCCCCGCAGCCATGGCAAACTGAATGCCGCTAGCTTCCACCGTGAGTATTTTTGTAATTGGCAGGTGACCGAAAATCCTCTTAAACTCTTGCCCGATCGCCAGTGCCAGCTCCGTATCGACCTGATGGTTCAGAAATGAATCTACCTTCAGCACCTTGTCCGATAGAATCAAGCCCTCTTGTCTAATGCGTTCCTCTAGTACCTTCATAATGAAAATTCGTCGCCCCTTCTCTTGTTGAAAAATAAAAAAGGACAGACTCCTTGAGCGGTTCCTCTCAAGTGAATCTGTCCTTCTGGGTTTTTGTCCCTGGGTGGTGTAACACATTATAGTGTCCGCATCGCTTGGACCAGCCCTTCTCTGCCATAGCAGCAGAAGCGGAACCCTAGATGCGCTACTTCACTCATAGTCGGACAATTACATTGGTCATCCGGTAGAAACTTATGGGCCATATCCCCATGATTATATGAGTTTTTATGAATATTCCGATTGAATACTTTGTATATCTTACACGGTCAGCTCAGGTGTTACAAGCAAAATTTTAAGGGTGTTTCTCCCTGTCTTCATGAAATAAACCATTTCATCCATTTCGCGAAACGCCGCCATCCCCGTGCCCTTAAAACAAAACTCCCGGAGCTCTGATCCAGAGTCACCGGGAGTTGGCTATACCATTTTAATTTCGAGCAATTCGTACTTGATGACACCAGCAGGTGCATTGACGTGGATAACATCACCAATTTTCTTCCCCAGCAATTCCTTGCCCAGGGGACTCTCATAGGACAGCTTGTTATCCAGCACATCTGCTTCGGCTGGGCCTACGATCTTATAGTCGATTTTCTCCGCATATTCAATATCGTTCAATGTAACCGTCGCCCCTACACTAACCACGGAGAGATCCACACTGCTCTCATCCACGATCCGGGCCTTGGTCAGCATCTTCTCCAGAATCATGATCCGGGTCTCCATGAACGACTGGTCTTCCTTCGCAGAGTGGTATTCACTGTTCTCTTTCAAGTCCCCGTAGCTGATTGCCAGCTTCAGACGTGCGGCCAGTTCCTTCCGCTTGACGGTCTTCAGGTCTCTGAGCTCATCTTCCAGCTTGGCCAACCCTTCTTTAGTTAACAATACTTCTTCATTGGACATATTCTACAACTCCTATTTGGCTTGCCTTTATTGTAGTGTAACCTATATTGAGCGAACTTGCGAAAAGAAAACGCTATACCGGGATGATAATCTAATATTTCCAATCCTGACGAGAAATTTCCGTCTGCCGGAAAGAATGAAATTACTGTACCATAGTTATATGAGTGTTCCCCGTTTCCAGGGTATATGCCTCAAAAAATGACTACAGTAAGGAGTATGGCAAGTGAAACTCAAACCGGCTGAAAGCAAGCTCAAGAAATTTCAAGGATGGCTGCTTATTGCACTTATTCTGTCGCTGCTCACCCCTATTCCTTTCTCCTCAAAGGCTCAAGCTATTACAGCATCTGGTTCAGAAGCTCCCCAGTATGATGTCGTTGTGATTGGAAGCGAAATTCAAGGCGTCCTGCTCGCCAGAGAGGCACGTAACCAGGGATTGAAGGTAATGATTCTAGACCCGCGCAGCCGCCCGGGCGGCGAGTTACTCCAAGGCCAGATGTTTTTCCTGGATGATGTGAACGACAACAGCAAGAGGAATCTGGTTCAAGGTGAGATCAAGAACCTGTTCAATGATTACAAGAAAGGCAAGATCCGCAAGGCAGCCGATTTCGACCTTTATTATGAGAAGTTGGTCCAAGGTATCCCGATGCAGAGCGGAGTCACCATTGATTCCGTGTCCACCGTGAGCGGGGCCAAGGATAAGTCCCTGCAATCCCTCACCTATCGTCTAAAGAACGGCTCCAAAACAACCGTCACCTCCAGATACTGGGTGGAAAATACAGATTTCAATGCCCTGTCCGGTAAGCTGAACGGCAAGCGCATTCCGGGAATGGAGACCATCTATAACGGTAAGAAACCAGATTACATGGCCGCCACCTATATGCTGAACTTTAAGAATGTGGACTGGGGCAAGCTGCACCAGGCTGTACTGAAGGATTATCCATTAACCAACGTAGCCAAAAAATACGGCCCTAACACCTATGTAGACTGGCAGTTTGCCACCGGCTTCAGCAACATCACCAACCAGTACAAGGCCCAGAATAGCCTGTTGAAGCTGCGCGGGCTGAACGTAACCTATCAGAAGGACGGCGAAGCCATCATCAACGGTCTGCTCATTTATGATGTCAATCCTGCCGATCCCATCTCCGTACAGAGTGCAGTAGCCAAAGGCCGTGTTGAAGCACCACATATCCTGAGCTTCCTGCGTGCCAATATTCCCGGTTTCGCTAAGGCGGAGCTGAACGGCTTTCCCGACTATCTGTACATCCGCGACTATAACCGGTTCGAGACGCAATATGTGCTGGACTACCCTGATCTCATGAGCAGCAAAATGTTCTGGGATAATGTCAGCATTGGAGGCTATCCGATTGACCTGCAGGGCACTCGGACCATTCCAACCGGCATCGGATTTGGCAAGCCGGACCATTACGGTCTGCCGCTGCGTTCGTTCGAGCTGAAGTCCTATGATAATGTGCTGGTGACGGGCAAAAATGTCGGTGCTACCATCAAGGCTTACGGCAGCGCCAGAATCATGCCAACCACAGCGCTGGCGGCACAAACGATTGGAATTATTATAGGCCGGGAAAAGAATAAGCGGCTGGTTGACCTGACAGCGGCGGATTTCAAGCGAATTCATCAATACCTGGCTAAGGATTATAAAATCGTGCTCTCCTAGCAGAGCAAGGATTCAAGGTGAATCCGAGGATTGACGGATCAGGATGAAGCTGGTAGATTGAATCTAAATCATACAATTCAACTCGGAATTAATACTTTTAAGCTAAAGGGGTTGTTATCATGAATTTTGTATTTTTCTCCCCTCACTTCCCACAGAACAGCACAGAGTTTTGTTACCATCTGCACGAACAGGGAGCAACCGTGTTAGGGATTGGCGATGTCGAGTATGCCCACTTGGAGGACAAGCTGACAACCTCGCTTACAGAGTATTACAAGGTGGGTGATCTGGAGAATTATGATGAGATTCTGCGAGCCGTGGGGTACTTCACTCACAAATACGGCAAAATCGACCGCTTCGAATCCCTGAACGAATACTGGCTGGAACAGGACGCCAGCATTCGAACTGATTTCAACATCTATGGCACCAAAACGGATTTTGTTTATAACCTGAAGCAAAAGTCCAAGATGAAAGAGTTTTTCCATAAAAGCGGTGTAAGCACCGTGCAATTCTCCACAGGAACTACCCGTACCGACATTGACCCCTTTCTTCAGACCGTCGATTTCCCTCTGGTCGTCAAACCTGACCTTGGCTCAGGTGCAAGCATGACTTACAAGATCAACAATGAAGAAGAACTGAACGGCTTCTTTGCAACCAAGCCCGCGGACGTGGCTTTTATTATCGAGGAATTCATCGACGGCATCATTCTCACCTATGACGGGTTGGTTGATATTAATGGGAATGTGCGTTTCGCTACCAGCCACCGTTTTGAGCAAAGCGTCATGGACGTCGTCAACAATGATGATCATCTCTTCTACTTCTGCCTCAAGTACGTCAGTCCGGAGGTGGAACAGGCGGGTAAGAGTATTCTGAAGGCCTTCGATATTCGTGAACGCTTCTTCCATATCGAGTTGTTCAAATCGAATAAGGATGGACGAATCATTGCGCTGGAGGTCAACATGCGGCCGCCCGGAGCCTGGATGACGGATGCCATCAACTACACTCATGACATCGACATATACAAGGAATGGGCCTCCATGATTGTTAATAACGAGGTCGGCGGTCCCTATGACGGCAAATACTACACCGGTTATGCCAGCCGCAAAAATCACAAAACTTATACTTATAGCCATGAAGATATTCTGGCCGCCTTTGGCGCAAACATCGTCCATTTCAATGTGATTGAGGAAGTATTCAGCAGGGCCTCCGGGAACAGCGCCTATCAGTTCCGCGCAGAGGATCTGGATAAGATCAGACAGATTGTCCGCTATATCCAACAAGAAGAACAGGGTGTGTGAGGATGAGGATAAGCTACCATAAAGAGTACAGTCAATTTCTGAACCGTGATATGGAGTATAAAGTCTACGGTCACGCCGGCAAGCCTATGCTCGTATTCCCAACCTCACTCGGCAGATTCTATCAATATGAGGACTCCGGCATGGTGAACACGCTCCGGGAATTTATCGATGATGGTAAATTGCAGATTTGGGCCTGCGACAGCATCGATGAGGAGACCTTCTTCTCTACGCACTGGAATATCGAGGATAGAGTCGCCAGACATGAGCAATACGATAAATACATTACTCAAGAACTGGTGCCCGGTATCCTTCATCAGAGCAAGTGGAACAATGGCGGCGATGAGCAGCGCATCCTGATCTCCGGCTGCTCCATGGGCGCTTATTACAGCGGTAACTTCTTTTTCCGTTATCCGCAATATTTCGATACCTTGATCGCTCTTAGCGGGGTCTACTCCACAAGATACTTCTTTGGCGATTATGTCAGTGAGGCTGTCTATTTCAACTCACCACTGGATTATCTGCCGCAACTGGTCGATGACTATTACCTGAACCAGTACAGGCACAGCAACATCATCCTTTGCTGCGGCCAGGGTGCTTATGAAGACGAGATGCTGCAGGAGACACACTTACTGCAGGATCTGCTGGAGCGCAAGCAAATCCCGGCCCGTATCGACTATTGGGGCTCGGATGTGGACCATGACTGGCCCTGGTGGAACCGGCAAATTCATCATTATGTCAGCGGCTGTCTCTAAGTCCTGCTAACGTTAAAGCGCCCCGGGCATCGTGCCCGGGGCGCTCTTTTAATTGTCTGTCGCTATGCCTTATTCTTTCGGCAGATTCTCTTTGCAGAACTGCAGCAGCTCTACTTCCTCATCTTCTTCCAGATCGAACTCCAGAAGCTGGTGAGTTGCCGTACCCAGCAGATCATAGCTTACGATGCTGGTCACTTCATCTTCAACCTTCACAATGGTCCGTGCAGAAACGCCGCCGTCCACATACAACTCGTCGTCCTCTGCAATATCCAGATGAACCATAAACTCATATCGTTTGCCGGAAATAATTCCGAACGGGTCTTTGATTTGACCCACTATGTAGCTCTTTACTGTCAACACTGATCCATCAACCTCTTTTCCTCGCAACTGCCGCGTACCTGTATCATAACCTAACATCGGCTGGGCGGCAAACGAGGTTCTGCATAAATCAGCACCTATTTCTTCCTGAGAACAGACAGTGCCTGACTTTAAACATGAAAAAAACGTCCCCGCAGGGACGTCCGCAATTCAAATTTTAGCCTGCCGCAACTGTATCTTGTGCAGACTTGCCTTCTTTGGTCTTCTTGATTTGCTTGCTGCGCAGCTGACCGCATGCAGCATCAATATCAGTTCCGTGCTCCAGACGGGTGCTGACACTAACGCCCTGCTTCTTGAGTGTATCAAAAAACGCACGCACCGTTTCCCGCTCGGGTCTCTGATACTGGCCGTGCTCATCCACCGGATTGTACGGAATCAGGTTCACGTTAACGAGCGGCTTCCGATCCCCGATTAGTTCAGTCAACTCTAATGCCTGCTCCCGCTGGTCATTAACATCCTTCAGCAGAATATACTCCAGCGTAAGTCTCCGGTTGGTCTTCTCCAGATAATAATCGATGGCAGGCATCAATTTCTCCAGCGGAATAGCGCGGTTAATCTTCATAATCCGTGTCCGCAGCTCATTGTTAGGCGCATGCAGAGATACGGCGAGGTTCACCTGAAGATTAGCGTCAGCGAACTCCCTGATCTTATCGGCCAGACCGCTTGTCGATACTGTGATGCCTTTTCCGGCAATGGCCAGCCCCTTATGGTCCTTGATGACCCCAAGGAAGTCGACCATGTTCTTGAAGTTGTCGAACGGCTCACCGATGCCCATCACAACCACATGGCTTACCCGCTCGCCTTTTCCTTTGCTATCGAGATCCAGTTGCACCTTCATAATCTGCTCCACAATCTCTCCAGCGGAAAGATCCCGGCTCTTCGCCAGTAGTCCGCTCGCGCAGAAGCTACAGCCGATATTGCAGCCCACCTGTGTAGTTACACAGACGGACAAGCCATATTTCTGCCGCATGAGCACGGTCTCGATCAGGTTGCCATCCTTCAGGCGGAACAAGAACTTGATCGTTCCATCTGTCGATTCCTGCTTCACATGCTCCTCCATCGTACGAATCACGAAGTGTTCAGCCAGTAGTGCGATACAGTCTGTATTTACATCCGTCATTTGGGCAAAGTCCGTGACGCGTTTCCGGTACAGCCATTCCCACACTTGAGTGGCCCGGAATTTCTTATGCCCGTGTTCCAGCAGCCATGACGTCAGTTGTTCAAAAGTCAATCCATAAATGGATTCTTTATTCATTGGTTATCCTCTTTTCAACACATTAAAGTCCAGTCTATTCTAGCGTGTTCCAGCCAGGCTAACAATGCCTATTTATTGTCTCAAATTTTTTTTATTAAAACAAGGGCAGTAAATAAAAGCCTCAGAACTTATTAAAATGACACAAAAAAACATTTATTAGAAGACTATGTAAATATAAGTATGATAAAGTATTGTAATATCTACAAGAAAAGGAGATTATTCCCGTGTCAAATCCCGTGTACGGTAAACATGCCGTGAAGCTTAAAAGCTCTGCAAAGATTGCAAGCCCGATCTGGACACTAGTTGTTGCGTTTATCTTATTTTTAGTCTGGACCCCTTTTCAAGTCGGTTTGTTTAATGGGAATAGGACTGACTTCGAGAAACCTCTGTATATAGCTGCCTTAATAAGCCTCTTGATGCTGCTGGGCTGGGTCGCTCTGGATGCTGCCAAATCCAAAATAACCGAGCAACGTGATCTCATCCCCTTGGCGGCTGTACTGCTGCCGATTACGTACAACCTATCCCTATTGGTTGCCGTATCCAATTATAGAGCTATGAATATGATGTTCATCCAGAGCATGTTTGCAGCGATATTCATAATTTCAGTCTACCTACTGAAGCAAGCACGAATTAACGTTATTATCCAGAATAGCCTTCTTACGATCGCTTATTTTATTGTAGCCTTCGGACTACTGAACTGGCTGGGAAGCTGGAAACTCGCCGGCTCGCTGGTTGGCTGGTTCTCTGGAACTGTACAAGGCGGAAGATATAACGATGCAGTGATGATCGACTCTAACGGCTTGCGGCTGACTTCCATTTTCCAATATGCCAATACATACGCAGCCTTTCTGATGGCCTTCCTCTTCGTCGCCGTATTCGCCCTCGTTCGTTCCCGAAAGAGATATGCCGGGCTGGCTCATGGATTGATGCTGGTCCCCGTTATCGTGTCCATATTGCTGACCCTATCGCGGGGCGGACTGGTCATGCTGCCGGTTGTCTTCATTCTCCTGCTTCTGTTTCTGAAGCCGTTACAGCAGATCCTGTGGATTGTACATCTTGGGATCGCCGGTGTTATCTCACTAATCATTGCTGCACCTGTCACAAACGTAGGTATTGAGCTGAATGAGCTATACACCTCTGCCGCTGCTCTAAAGGGATGGGGGTATCTGCTAGGAGGCTCACTGACCGCTGCTGTGCTAAGCTGGCTAATTCAACGTTATGCTGCACCCTGGTTAGGAAGAAAGCTGCACAGACTGGATACGCGCAAACGATCCGGACTATGGATTCCACTGGGCTCCGTACTGTTAGTAGGAATCATCGCCTTCCTTTTTATCGGCACCAGCATGAAGAACATTCTGCCGGCCAACATGGAGACGCGGCTAGAGAACATTAACTTTAATCAGCATAGTGTGCTTGAACGCATCACCTTTTATAAAGATGCTATGAAGGTGGTGAAGGACTATCCGATCCTCGGTACCGGAGGAGGAGGCTGGGCCTCACTTTATGAACATTATCAGAACAACCCCTATGTCAGTCTCCAGGTGCATAACTTTTTCCTGCAGTATCTGATAGAGGTTGGAGTTCTAGGATTTATAGTGTTTATGGGCTTTATTCTTTATATTTTCTATAAATATTTGCTCGGCTATGTGAAAAGAGAAAAAGACGAGTTCGCCAACGGCTTCTTCTATCTCATTATTGCACTGTCTATCTTGCTGCACAGTCTGCTCGACTTCAATTTAAGCTATGCCTTTATGGGCATACTGGTCTTCATCGGCCTGGCTGGAATGACCGTGGCGATGGACAGCAAGCCACTAAAGCGGAACTGGAATAAGCAATGGCTGCGCTGGGGGTATTTCTCCGTGCTTGGGACAGGCTCATTAATCCTGCTGTTCATCCTGGTCGGTTATATCGGTTCATCTAATGCGATTGCCAAAGGCAAACAGCTGCTTCGGGTCAGCCAGATGTACGAAGAAATCAAGGAGCCGTTCGTTAAGGTGCTGAATCAACGCCCTGGTCACCCAGAAGCGGCAATATATCTTTCTTCTCTCAACCAGCAGGTATTTAATCAGACGCTGAACGAGCAATTCCTTGATGAGTCCTATCAAATAGTCACACGAGCACTCAAGAAAGAGCCTTACAACAAGCAGCTACTGACTCAATTGGCCGATTACTACGACCTCAAAGGTCAAGGTGAGCTAGCCCTCGGCGTGTATCGGGATCATGCTGTTGATTTCGTCTGGGATGTTAAATGGATCGATACATTAATCAGCCGCTCTTTGGCCATGGGAGCTGAAGCCAATACATTGAGGGACGACGCTGGAAAACAGGCATATTTCAATACCGGCCTTGAAGCCTATGCCAAAGTGCTCGCTGGCGTGGAGTATTTAAAGACATTACCTCCGGAGCAGTTGCAAGGACGTCCATACTCTGTCACACCGACCATTGCATTGAATGTAGGTAAAATACAGCTGTTGACCGGTGAACCGGAAAAAGCAGAAACCACACTAGGACTTGGGTTGAATGAGAATTACGGAGATCTCTTAAACAGCAGCAATCTCTGGGAAATGGATTGGTACGGTACACTTATTAGCCGCGCCTATGATCAGGGATTAGCTGCATACAAGAGGGATGATGAAGACAGTATGGAGACTAATCTAAACTTCGGTCTTCAAGCCTACAACCAAATTGTTGCTGATCTAGATTACCAAAAGACACTTCCTCCTGAGGAGCTACAGGGGAAACCGCTAGCTATTCCTCCCACTATTACGCTGAATATCGGCAAAATGAAAATGATTAACGGGAAGTTGCAGGATGCAGCCGCTACTTTGAAATCGGGTCTGACCGAAGATTACAGTGACACTACAAATCGTGAAATGGCCCGCTGGTATCTTGCTGCTCTGAAAAGATCGAACGTAGATCTCGACCAAACCGTATATGACCAGCTGCTGGCAGCCGATCCTGCGGCATTGGAGCAGGTGGATACTGCTGCTGCCTTACAATTTTAGCCTTCGGCATGTCCCTAATAAATCAATAGTCTTAACAAATAGAAGCGTATCCGCTAATTCACGGATACGCTTCTTAAGTCTTGCTATTTGAATATAACAAATTTCAGATCCTTCGCTTTCAGATACTCAATAATTTCTGGCAGAGCTTCCACCGTTATTTTCTTCTCATGCATGAGAAAGATCGCTCCAGAGGGATCAACGCTATGGAAATACTGAATCAGTTCTTCCGGTGCTTTCTTCCGCCAATCCTCCGTGTCCCGGTTCCACATAAGTACCTTCATCTGCTGCTCCGCCGCCTTACGCGATACCTTGGCATCTATGGCTCCATAAGGCGGTCGGAAGAGAGAAATCGGTGCACCTGTAATCTTTTGCAGCGCTTGACTAGCTTTGGCCAGATTCGCCTTGTTCACAGCTTCACTGTTCGCCGTCAGCTTGCTATGATCCCAGGAATGATTGCCGATTGACATCCCCTTGGCCAAGGCATATCTTGCCTCATCCGGATGATGCACCGCGTTTTTCCCTATGAACAGGAAGGTCGCTTTCACGCCATGCTCCACCAGAATATCCACGATCTCTTGAGTATACTTGGATGGCCCGTCATCAAAGGACAGCGCGACATACCCTTTGGGCAGTTTAGATGTATATTTACTCTTGTCTATGACAACTTCTTCAATTGGCAGAGCCTGTTGCTGGGGCTTATGGGAGGCTTGTGGAGGAACTACAGGTTCTGCAGAGGGAGTTAGCGGAACAGTGTCGGAGACATTGTTTAGCTGAGGAAGAACAGGCGCAGGAAAGCTGGCCGTCGGCTGCTCTGCAATTTCAGAGTGTTCGAGTGCCTCTTCATTCTTGACCGAGAGTGCACGGTCTACGCTTAAGGGGGACAACAACAATAGAATACATACTAGGGCAAGCAGTACAACGGGGCCTACTCGCCGCTTTACGACGGATTTAGCTCGCTCTTTTGTAGAGTCGGCCACACTGCTCACCTGTTCACTTCGGAATAACGGCTGGTGAAGTTCGGGCACCGTCTCCTCCGCTTGGACAATACGTTCTATAGCTTTTAACTCATTCAATTGAGATACATAATACTGTGAGCAGGCAAAATACAGCGTTTCATTGAATGTGGACTTCATTCTGATGAGCGTGCTGTAATATATATTCCGAAACGGGTCCCATTTGGGGTAAAGCGACAACCTAACTCTGTCCGAGTCAAAAGGGCCCAGTGCATTCAATTGGCTATATGTATATTCATCCAGTTCAAGAATACGTATGTTATACCCATTGCCGTCCGTCAAGCCTACCTCAATCTCATAACCATCTTGTCCCTTACCAAGTGACAAGAGTTCTATCATTACCGTGCTGTCGGTTTCACTCGCGGACATGGAGCCTATACGTCCCCGTTTCCTTCTTTGCGCTCATTACCCGTGTTGCCGAAAGGTACGGACATACGGTTGGTAAAGTCGCTGATCATACTTGAGAGGTAGGTTTTTTCTTGCCGCACGGTGTCGTATTTCTGCTTCAGATGAGCATTCTCTGTTTCCAGACGCCCGATCTTTTCTTCCAGCTCATTCATTTTCTTGAGCTTTTCCGCATGTGCTTCATTGTGCTTCTGCACTAGATTCACATATTTCTGTTGCTCCAGATCGATGCTATTCTTGAGTTCGTCAATTTCGGTAGACAAGGACGCCTGAAGCTCCCGGTAATCTTCCAGTACCTGATCAACCTTCAGATTCTTTTCGATCAGCTTCTTTTCCAGCTCCATAACATTCTTTTCTCTCTCGTCGATGACCTTGCTGAGATTCTTAATATCACGGTTGAGCCGTTCCACGTGCCCGTTCGTATGCGTAAGGCGGTCCTGAAGCTCATGTATGTTCGTCTCAGCATGCTGTCTGGCCTGAATCATCTGCTCCACGGCAAAAATCAAATCAAGCGATTTCTTATCGAGCTGCGCTTTACCTGTCGAAATCATGCCCACAGGCTGCTCTAAGACATCCACGATCTCTGTTTCGATTTCAGGCTCCTCAGAAATTTGCATCTTTTGAACCATATTTGGCCTCTGCTGCTTATCGGCTGTTTCTTTCTTTTTAAAAAAGGGAGAAATCATCTATTCCAATCACCTCAATTATAAATGTCAAAATATGTCGACCCTTTACGAGTCTATTATAGTTTAATTGTTCAGGTGATTAGTGAGCCTTTATATCTAACTTTGTCATTTGTTACTTAAGACCTATTTTATTGAGTTAAGGATTTCACTGTCCTTCTCTAGGCCCTCCTCCCTATAAAAAAAGAAGCACCCTTTCGGGTGCCTTGGAGTGAATCATTATTTAAATTGTTCTGGGAACTGCTTAATAATGCCCCCGCTTAAAATGTCAGCCAGCATAAGCATATGCTGCAGATTCTTGTCGAAAACAGCAATATCCGTGTCCCAGTTCTTGCCGAGCCTTGCTACCACTTCTTCCGTAACATATTGAAGATGGGTATACAGCATCTCCTTCAGCTCTTTCTCCGACCAATTCGGATTGAGACTGCTGAGGAATTTGGCAATATCGTCGGCATTTCGGTGCCACTCTTTGTTGTATTTTTCCAGATCGGCCCCATTGCCAGCCTTTGCAGCCTCAAGAACTTTGCCGGCCAGCAGGATATGTTCCTTCAGCAACTTAGCCAGCTTATTGCCTGCTGCCTCTCCATAGAAAGGCTTGATGGCATCTCCGATATCCTGCTGGTTCTTCAGCAGTCTATCCAATGTCTTATCCTTATCTTCAAGGCCTGCCAAAGCACTGACAATATAGCTTCTTGTCCAGAGGACGTGATCGCTCCACAGCTTTCTGAGGTCTTCTTTAAGTTTAACCTGCGCAGGACTCACACACTGCTTGCCCACGCGAGCAGACACGCTTTCTGAAGCTTGAGCTGCTTGAACTGATGCCGGGGTCACGCTGATTGTAACGAATGCGCACAGCAATATTAGCTTTAACCATCTACTCATGTAATATCTTCTCCTTTAAGCTGCAAATTGAATATCGTGTAATAGTGTAGACTAACCCGCTTATTTCATTCATCGTTTCAGATTCAGGTCCTTTCATCGGCCGCGGCTTCCCCCTATAATGGTTGTGAATATAGCCAAGGAGGGCTCCTATGCTTGAGAATCAGGAAGTGGTTATCGGAATAGATGGGGGAGGTACCCATACTCGGGTAATGGTCAGTAGCCTGGATGGGCGTATTCTCTCTTATATCGAGAGCGGGGCAGCATGGGTACATAAAGATATGCAGGCCACACACAATGTGAAACAGGGAATACACGAGGCTTTACAAGTAGCAGGCAAGACACTGGGCGATGTGAGCGGGCTTGCTGCCGGCATTGCTGGCTATGATTCAGAAGAGGATCTGGAATGGGTGAAAGCGCTAACTGATGTGGAAGGACTGAACTGCCCGAAGTGGCATTACAATGATGCGGTCGCTGCACATTACGGAGCACTTCTCACGAAGCCTGGCATCGTTGCCCTCTCCGGTACAGGGTCAATCATAGTCGCATTGAAGGAAGACGGACAGCTTATCAGAAATTATGATTTCCATCATTACACGAGAAGTGGCGCACGCTTTCTGGCTTACGATGCCGTATATGAAGTGCTGGCGGGGCATTCGGATGAGACAGATCAGGAACTGATCGGGGATATGCTCTGTCACTGGGACGTAAGCACGATTCAGGAGCTGTGGCAGCTCGGCCAAAGGGGATTTACCACAGACAGTAGAGACCGGGATCGCAAATTCGAGCGGTTCACACCCTGTATCACTGAAGCAGCCTCCAAGGGGAGTTGCCTGGCGGGACGGGTATCAGACCGGGCGATCTATCAGTTGAAGGTGGGCATAGAACTGGTGGCTCCATATCTGACAAGCGATACCGTTCCGGTCGCGTTCATTGGGAGCGTGATTAACAGTAGCTATTTCAAAGACAAGTTGTCGGTACTACTGGGCAATGGCCACAATAAAGTCTTTTCCATCGTAGAGCCGCGCTTCACCCCTGTCACGGGGTCCGTGCTATACGCGATCAGCCGGGTATCCGGCGACGGCATACAGGAGCGCCTGCTTTGTAATTTGGAAAAAAGTGTCCACACCCGGCCTTGACGGACACCTGAAAGGGGTCTTTATTGCGTGCGGAGCACCAGCAGTGCCTTCGCGGACCTTATATTACGAAACAAGCGTCTGCCGAGAGAGGCAGACGCTTGTTTTTGCTCAAAACACTTATTTGTAGAACACTTTATCCACATTGTATTTGGCTTTTCCGGTATTGATGATGTACGTTTCGTAAATCTCTCTGTCCATCGCATCTTCCACGAGGTACACTTCAATCTTGGTGACTTCGTCGCGGTGCTGTTTGATCGGCGAAACGCTGTCTTCAAAATGCTTCTTGATTCTTGGTCTGAGCTTTCTGGCTTTGCCTACAAACAACAGCTCGTCCTTGTCATTGTAGAACATGAAGATTCCGCCCAGCTCACGGGTAATCAGGTGGAAATCGGTAAATCCGTAGATGTTGCTAAGCACTGGATTCTCTTGTTTGGTAATGGTAACTTCCGGTGTCGGAATGGTGATATTGATCATTTGTAAGAGTCACTTCCTCTGTCTATATAGAACTAAATCTTATCACAGTTCATCACGCAACACCATTTCTAACTTCAGCAAATCAGCCGTGGGTTCAGGACTTGGCCTTCACCAGAACCTGACGGCGCTTAATGGCTTGAATTGTCTCTGTAATGCCCTTCTCATAAGGGGTTGCGGGGATCGGCCCGATCAGACGCTCGTACTTTTTACCACTTAAACGCAGCGGTTCTTCCGTCAGATACAGCATCTCCACAATCTCCTTCATCACCGGGATAAACAGACCCAGCAGGGAGAGACTAGGTTTGCCGAGCGGTATCACCATTTTAGATGTTCCACTGGCCTTTCGGGCGATGTTAACAATGTCCCGCCCAGAGATAACATCTGCGCCTGGAATATTCCAGTTCTGTCCATAGGCTTCTTCTCGGCTTGCCAATTCAACAATCATCACGGCCGCATCTGGAAGATACACATATTCCCGCGGCACGGTCATCGTTCCGACGAACGCCCCCGGCTTACCAGCAGCAATTGATGCAAGTGTCGTCCCTAAATAGGAAGCATCGTTAGCTGTAGGGCCATAATAATCAGGCAGACGCACAATCATTCTCTTCGTATGGTTCCAGCGCGGGCTGAAGAACATGCGCTCGAACTCCAGCTTCTTCTTTCCCTTCTTGGTATGCGGATTCTTGGGATAATCCTCATCGATAGGCTTCTCATTATGTCGTCTGCCATAGGGATAAATTCCATCTACAGCCACTACTTTGGTGCCTAATCTGTTCGCAGCTTCCATCACCGATTCCCCCATAGGGAGCAGACGCGTAATCATTTCGTTGTAAGGGACCGAAGCACTGTGAAAAATAACATCAACGCCCTGCGCAGCCGAGTACACATCCTCGCTGTTGAACACATCCCCTGTCGTCAGAGTCAGACCGGCCGGATGGCCCAAGTCTGCCGCCAGCTGCTCCAGCTTGGGCATGGATCGGCCGAAGGCTACTGTGTGCACCCCTCTTTTTAACAGCTCCGCAATAATTACAGTTCCCGTTCCGCCCGTTGCACCCAGCACTAAAGCTTTTTTCAATAACATCATAATTCCTCCTTGTTATATTGTTAGTGATTAATCAATAACTAATGATGAAAAAAATCTCTAAGGGCATTTGCCCTTAGAATGTCTGCATTATGCTTGGTTCGCTATGGCTTCTTCGGATGCTTCGGCTTCAGCTGAGGCATCTCTAAGGCCATTGCAATATTGCACAACATACCGTTCGCCATAAAGCTGCTGACTAGCACCTCAGGATTCGGCATTCCAGCAGCAATGAATTTCCCTTCCACAAGGCTCGTCACTCTGCTCATTCCACCCTGCATTGTCTGCCGGATCAACTCATCGCGGATACCTAGAGCCTGAACCTGAAGAATAATCTCATTGGGATGCGTCTCCATCAGCAGCTCGTAAGTGCGGATCGCCTCCTGAAGCAGAGTGTCAGCCGATGCCTTAACGCCTTGAAAAGCTTGAACAATACGTTCAAATGACCGTTCCAAAGCCGCTATGAACAACTCTTCCTTGTTCTTGAAGACCTTGAATACATAAGGCTGGGAAATGCCTACCTTCTCGGCAACCTGAGCTGTCGTAGCCCGATAATAGCCATGCTCCGCAAAGACAACAACCGCGGCCTCCAAAATCTGCTCCCGGCGGTTGATAGAGGGCGATTCATCAGCCTTGCCACGGGTCGTAGTCGATTCTTTGCTCATCTTAACCTCCTTGCAGCATTTCATTCGATTGGTTATTGATCAATCACTCTCTTGGGATGAGTATAATCCTCTCCTATCCAAAAAGCAATCCCTAATTGCAGCTGTCAGCCATCTGGGGGTTGCTTAGTGCTTACCTAAAAGGATGAACCCTTTGTGCGTCTTATATAAAAATGAATTTGGTCAGACAGCCGTTGCAATACATGGTTGAAACGCCTGCAGACGCTCAGGACTTATGGTGAAAAGGACATACCAGTTCCGCCCCACTGTCTTCGGCCCCTGTATCGTCAGACTTCTCCTGATTCAGTCCAGTTCCATCCAGCCAACCTGTATAAGCGGCTTTTTGATACCGGAAACGCGGACGCAGATCCAACTCCTTCAAGGTGCTGTCATACCAGATGGGGGTGGCCGAAGGCGACATTGGCGGGATTAGCCAGTTCCAGCGGCCCGAGACCTCGCGGCCCACTTCCTGTTCCTGCTGCTGGAACCTGACGAACTGGTCTGCCGCCGTATGATGGTCCACGATGCTGACACCGGCCTGCTTGAACGAATGCAGTACCGCCCGGTTCAATTCCAGCATAGCCCGGTCCTTCCAGAGCGAAGTGTTCGTGGAACGGTCCAGCCCCATCAGGTCGGCGACTGCCGGCAGGCGATTGTATCTTCCAGTATCCCCAAGATTGCGGGAGCCGATTTCGGTCTCCATATACCATCCGTTAAAAGGAGCCGCTGTGTACTGGATACCGCCGATTTCAAGCTGCATATCCGAGATGATCGGCACCGAATACCAGCGCAGCCCAAGCTCCGGGAACCGCTCGATTTCAGGATGGGTAAGCGGCACTTCCCTGATGAGAGACCCAGGAATTGGATACCAGCGAGGCTTCCCGTTGCCAATCGAGACCACCAGCGGTAGCACATCGAAGTCACCGCCTGTTCCCTGCCAGCCCAGTTGCTGACATACTGCGGTGAAAGCGTCGGAAGCAGGGTCGCCGGAACGCTTACCCCCCGGCGTCTCTGCCGGATAACCGGCATAGCGGATCAGTTGATGATTCCAGATGCGAATTCGACTTGCCGGGTCTTCCCCACTGCGGAATATAGTGATTACGGACCGAATGCGCCCTCTGTTGCCAGCTCTTTCGATGTGCTGAAGCAGAGCTTCCGCAATCTGGTCCTCGGTCTCTGCCTGACGAGCGTCAATGACCTCCATCGTGTGCCAGAATAAACGGCCAATACAGCGGCTGTTATTCCGCCAAGCCATGCGTGCCCCATGCGTCAGCTCTTCTCCGGTATGGCGGTAGGTCCCCGTGCTTGCAATCTCCCTCTGTACCTCCGAAATACGCTTCTCCAGCTCCGCTTCAGATGATCCCAATTCCTGATGACAACCTCTGAGGAAGACCTCCGCTTGCGCCTTCAGCTCCTCCACATTACTGTTTTCCATGCTGCCCACTCCCCGATCTATGGCTAATCCGCCCCATTTCTTTGAACAAAGTATACCATCTATCGCATGCCGTCCACATCTCTTGCACAGGACCCCGGCTGGCATATCTCCCTTTGCATCCATGTACAGTCCCCGACAGCCCTGCTTCTGCAACCCCAGTTGAAATCATCCATTAACCTATTTTCAATAAAAGTCCTCTGTTTCATGCAAAAATCACGCGTGTAACAGCCTTCCGTATGGCTGAATTCTCAATATTGCCGTATTTTAAAAAATGCCAGTTTTCATTTGTCGTATCGTGATGAAAAAATGTTGTCGCTGTGCTACAATATTGGAATTGCAACGGCAATGGTTAGGGAGGATATTAAATCGCCATGCTTATTATTGGTATCGCCGGCGGCACCGGATCGGGTAAAACCACGGTGGCTCGTTCCGTCATAGACCGGCTTGGGACGGGCAAAGTAACATTCATATCTCAGGATAACTACTATAAAGACCATTCGCATCTCAACATGGAAGAGCGGTCCCTGATCAACTATGATCATCCGTTCGCCTTTGACAATGAGCTGCTGATTGCGCATCTTAAAGAGCTGAAGCAAGGGCTCGCTGCCCAGGCTCCAGTATACGATTTTACGGTTCATGCACGTTCCACCACAGAGACAGAAGAACTGTTGCCGAACAACATCGTTATCATCGAAGGACTTCATGTCTTGTCGGATGAGCATTTGCGGGACATGCTCGATATCAAAGTCTTCGTCGATACCGATCCTGATGTACGTATTCTTCGCCGCGTACTCCGCGATATCGAAGAGCGTGGCCGGACCATCCAGTCGATTCACCAACAATATCTGACTACGGTGAAGCCGATGCACGAAGCTTTTATTGAGCCTTCCAAGAAATACGCGGATCTCATTATCCCTGAAGGTGGAGAGAATGAGGTCGGTATACACCTGCTGTCCGTCCTGACCGAGAAATATTTGACGGGCGACCAACAATGGTCCGGAGCGTAAGCTACCGGGCACACAACAGCGGGAAAGAAGAATATTACCGCTGAATTATATAAGAAAAGGCAGACCCTCAGGGTCTGCCTCGGGCTGCCGGGAATACCGGCAGCTTTTTTCTATTCTACAGCAATATAAATCTGGACCTCTACACCCGCCGCATCAAACTTACGGGCATCGTACAGCTCAAAATCACCAGAATAAGTACGCTTCTCCGGCGAATCCTTGAAATACTGCCAGATCTCCGCCCAAGTCTGCGGAACCACTACTTCCATTGGCCCTTTTGCAGTTGTGAACACCATATAATTGCTCTCCGGTACGACAGCATGGGCAAACCCGCTCTCCTTATGGATCTCGGCGCTTCCGTGCTCATGACCAAGCAAGATCGTATAAGCACCCGTGAAGTCACTTTCATATTCCGTATACAGCCCATAAGTCAGATGAGGGTTAGAGGCACCTGTCACCTCCGCCAGATTAGCTTGGGAAAATTGTGCCCACAGTCCCGGAATCACTCCGTTCGGACCGGCCTCCTCCGCATTTGTCGTCCGTGCACTTATTCCTGTCAGGATCATTTCTGGCTTGCGAACAATCTGGGTATGCATATACTCTGTCCTCTTTTCTCCGTATTTGTGGCTTATTATACAGAAGCAAAGTAGACACCCCTCTGTCCAGTTTCATAAAATCAGGTAATTATTATACAAAGATATTATAAAACCGTGAGCCGTCATAAAAAGTAATCACGGCCGACGCTGCCGCAATGAGGATAATCAAAGCCAAGGCGATATAGTCGCTCTTGGTGAACGGTCGCAAGCTGTACCAGGTGCGTTTGCTGCCCCGGCCAAACCCGCGCAGCTCCATGGCCGTGCTGATCTTGTCAATCCTCTCCACACTGGTCAGAATGAGCGGGAACAGGATAGCAGCGATATTTTTCAGCCGGGTCGGCAGCTTTTCCTTACGGGAGGTATCAATACCTCTTGCCTGGGCAGAGAATGAAATATTCTCATAATCACGCTGGATGTCGGGAATATAGCGGAGAGCCAGCGAGACGGAATAAGCAATCCGGTAATTCACGCCAATCCGGTTCAGCGAAGCGGCAAATTCACTGGGGTCCGTAGTCAGCAGGAATAATAACGCCATCGGGATGACCACGGCATATTTAAGCGCAATGTTTAATTGGTAGAACAGCTGCTCCCAAGTGACGGTATACCGTCCGGCAATATGGAAAATATCATGTCGCGTGCCGTATATGGATACGCCCTCCAGCGGTGAAAAGAGGAAGATAGCCAGATGGTTCAGGACGAAAAAGATCAGAATAAAGTATAGAACAAATGCGTACTGCTGAAACGGTACCCGAGAGATTTTAAAGACAAATAGACTGAACAACAGCATGACCATCAGCACTCTCGTATCATAGGTGATCATTGCAGAAACCGACCAAAGCACGAAAAACAGCAGCTTGGTCGCGCCAGTCAGACGGTGGATCGGTGTGTCCAAGTCGGTATAGGATAGCATCTTAACCTTCATCCTTGGCGAGCCTCCCTGTCAAAAGCAATAAAACGTCTGACAAACTCGGAGGGCTGCTCAATCTCCGCACGTTCTGCCAGCCTGTACAGCGAGGTTTCCTTCAAATTAGCGCTGTGTATAATGGCCTTATCGGATAGAACACGTTCCGGACGATCGTCGGCGATCTTTCGGCCATCCGCCAGTACAATGGTCCGCTGTGCATATTCCAGCATAAGGTGCATGTCATGAGTGATCATAATGACCGTTATCCCCTGCTTGCTTAGACCCAGTAGGAATTCCATCATTTCATTGTAATGACGGTAATCCTGGCCGGCTGTAGGCTCATCCAGGATAATAATCTCCGGCTGCAGCACCAGAATGGAGGCAATCGTCACCCGCTTCTTCTGGCCATAACTGAGCGCAGAGACCGGCCAGTTGCGGAACGGATACAATCCACAGACCTGAAGCACTTCGTGCACCCGCTTCTCAATGTCGCTCTCCGCCATACCGCGAACCTTAAGCCCCAGGGCCACTTCATCAAAGATCATCGTCTTCGAGATCATGTGATTGGGGTTCTGCATGACAAAGCCGATTCGGCTGGCCCGTTCCTTGATCGAATCGGAGCCGATATCACGCCCATTCATTAAGATCGAGCCCGATGAAGGACGGTAAAATCCACAAATCAGCTTGGATACCGTTGATTTGCCGGCCCCGTTCTTTCCAGCAATAGACACCATTTCCCCCTTGCCGAGCTTTAAGGACACCCCGTGCAGTACCGGATGCTTCTTCTCATAGCCGAACGAGAGATCCCGCAGCTCCAGTACAGGTGGGCAATCCGGGTACTCTGGCTGTTCGTCATTGGCAAGGTACCAGTCTCTAAGCTTGTCAGCAGATTCTGCAAGCCCGATTGTTTCTATATGCTCCGGCTTGATATCAGGCGTAATGGAACAGCCTGCATATTTCAGCACGGTTAGATACAGCGGCTCGCGAATACCGGCCTCCTGAAGCAATCCCGAGCTAAGCAGCTCCGCAGCCGGGAGATCTGCCGCAATACGTCCCTCATTGATAACAATGATGCGGTCTACCGCACGATGCAGCACATCCTCCAGCCGGTGTTCGATGATAATGACTGTTTTGCCAGTCTGCTGCTGTACCCGATCGATTAGCTCAATCGTCTTGGTCCCTGTATAGGGATCGAGACTGGCTAGCGGTTCATCGAACAGCAGAATATCAACCTCGCCCACCAGTACACCGGCGAGGGTTGTTTTTTGCTTTTGCCCGCCCGATAACTCCTGAGGTGAAGCTCCCAGAAAATCGTAAATATCCACAGCGTGGGCGGCCTCGGTTACTTTTCCCGTCATCTCGCTCTGGGGAACGGCATCGTTCTCCAGCTTGAAGGCGATATCCTCGCCAACGGTGAGCCCGACGAACTGTCCGTCAGGGTCTTGCAGGACTGTTCCTACCCGCTCCGACAACCCGGCAATTCCCAGCTCCTGCTGATCTTGACCCATAACACGCAGGTTACCGCTGATTTCTCCCGGATAAGTGGCAGGAATTAACCCATTGATGGCGTGGGCCAGAGTGCTTTTACCCGATCCGGAGGGGCCTACAATTAACACCTTCTCCCCTTCGTAGATCGTCAGGTTAATGTCATGAAGCGTGGGCTCAGTCTGAGCCCGGTATTGAAAACTAAAATTCGTAAATTCGATTACCGCTCTATTCATCATTCATACATGACCTTCCTCAGAGTTGGTTTGGCTTAACAGGCAAGGGATTTATGTTTTATGGCAATGGAAAAGCCGGTGATACTCACCGGCCTTTGGTTTGGATTGTAGGGGATTATGCCTGCTTGGTCAAGCTTCCCTTTTTGGTTCTTGTGTTGCTGTATGCGATGGCAAGCAGTGTGCCGATTACCGCTACAGAGACAATGTTGAACAATGCAGCCGTTATCCCTTGTGTAAATACTTTGTTGGCCGGTTCTGCGTAAATAAGAATATCGAGAACTGGAGCCACCAGTAACCAAGCTACAACGTTAGCAATAATCTGGGCAATGTTGAAACGAATGATTTCTTTTCTCCCGAACTCCCCATCATGAATAGAAATCTTGCGTACAATCAGTCCAATGATCAGACCAACCACCCCGGAAGCAATAACCCAACTGAACCATGGTGAACCGTAGGAAATTGCATCCTTCAACGTGTGTCCGATCAAGCCGATCAGCAGCCCTGCTGTAGGACCGTATAGCAGCGCGAACAATGCCAGTATTGCATAATTGGTCTCAATACTGGTATTGGGGATACCCGTTGGGATGGAACCGAACCTTCCCAGAATGACGAACAGCGCCGAACCGATGCCGATCGCTACAATCGTCTTAATGGATAATATCTTTCCCTTTGCCATCTTCTTCATCTCCCCTGTGTTCATAAATTATCTTACGCTTGCAACCACACTATGAAGCCATGAAGTAAGCATCTTATGTATGTAATTATCCATTAATTATACATCGGATTAGTGGGTATTTCTATAGCGCATTCTGTACTATTTTAAATAAAAATCAGTTAAATTAGAAGTTATTTTCGCAAAAACAGCCCTCATTGCTGCAATCAGCATTTGAGGGCTGCATCAACTTTATGCGCAACCGCTATCAGCGGTTACTATTATCCAGCGAAGACAGGCGATCCTTCTCATCGGCAAGTAACTCCTCAGCCAACTCCGCGCCCTTACCGTTAAACACCCGCCGCGCCTCATGGACCGCTTGTTCCGTATGCTCCAGCCGGTTCTCGGCCTGTTCGACCGTCTGTTCGTTCGGATGGCTCAACGCCTGGGATACTGCATCGTGCAGCTTCTTTACTGACCGCTGTGCCTGGGTCACCACATTGTCTTCTTTCCAACTGGTATCATTGCTATTATTCATGGATGAGATTGTCCCCCTTCTGGCATTCCTGCTGCTCCTGATTAGGATGGATAAGAGGGGTTCATCTTATGCATCCCCAATTAAGAGATCGACCTCATCCCTATTCTTTATACGCCTTGGCCCATCGTCTATACTTGAGCTATAGATGAATCTGAAGCCACGGAGGGATACATATGAATCTGACGGAAAAGGTAAAAAACCTCCCTTTAACCCCCGGCGTATATTTAATGAAAGACAGTCTGGGAAATATCATTTATGTCGGCAAGGCCAAGGCCTTGAAGAGACGGGTCCAGTCCTATTTTCAAGACTCCAAATCCCATTCGCCCAAGGTCAAACGTCTCGTCAAAAACATTAAAGACCTGGATTATACACTGACGGATACCGAATTCGAAGCCTTTATGCTGGAGTGCACATTAATCAAGGAGCTTAAGCCGCCTTATAATAAAAAAATGAAGAATCCCCTCGCCTACACCTATATCGTGATCCGAACCGAAAGTGACCGGCGGAGGATTGAAGTATCCTATGACTCCGGGGACGGTGCCGAACAAGGCGATGAGCGATTATTGTTTGGTCCTTACACAAGCCGAAGCACTGCGGAGCGGGCGGTACAGGGAGTGCTCGAGAGTTACAGCATTCTATGTAGCAATCCCCACTCTAAAACAGCTTCGCTTTGCCTCAACCACTCCCTTGGCTTGTGTATCGGGATGTGCGCTGGCGGGGAAGCCCTGGTCACATACAACGGCATTATGGACCGCTTTGTTGCCCTCTTGGACGGGACAGATATGAGTATACTGGAAGGTATGGAACAGCGAATGGCGGATGCTGCGGAGAATTATAATTATGAAGCCGCAGCCAAATACCGCGATTATATTGGAGCAGTACGCTCCCTGCTGCAGAAAGAGAAGGTCATTGAGTTTGCGGGAGCAAATCAGCGGATTGCGATGGTTGAACCCATGAACGACCGGACACTCAAGCTATTGTTGCTGCAGGGCAACCGTATTCTTTTTCAAACCAAGCTTGAATCAGAGGATTTCAGTAACGCCAGTCTGCAGACAGAGATTACGACAATCATCAGAGATAACTTTCGGAGCAGTCCACTTCAGCGATCGGCTGACATCAGCAGGCATGAGATTGATGAGGCCCAGATTATATATAGTTATCTTAAGGGCAACTCGTGTAGCCACATGATTATTCGCGAAGAGTGGCTTGCTCCAGAGAATGAGGCGATAATGGACGAAGCTGTGCGTGAGATGCTGCTAAACTGTTATGCCATTTGAATAGCCGCTGAGGTAGCTCCCCAGTTCCACAACAAAAACCAGCATACCCTTTCGCATAGGGGCACCCCGTGACTGTGAGACAAGCTGGAATTCCTGGAAAGATCGCTGATTTGTGATGATTTTCTAAAAAAGCACCCTGTTCTCCATGAGAAACAGAATGCTTGCTGCCAGGCGTAAGCTATACTTTTTTGACAAATTCTGATTTCAGCTTCATCGCACCAAAACCGTCGATTTTGCAATCAATATCATGATCGCCTTCAACCAGGCGAATGTTCTTGACTCTTGTGCCTATTTTGACAACGAGGGAGCTTCCTTTCACCTTGAGATCCTTAATCACAGTTACGGTATCGCCATCGCTGAGCACATTTCCATTGGCATCCTTGATGACCTTCGCTTCTTCGCTGTCATGCTCGGCTTCTGCTCCCGGGGACCATTCATGGCCGCACTCCGGGCAGACCAGCATTCCTCGATCTTCATAAGCGTATTCCGATTGGCATTCCGGGCAGTTTGGTAAAGTAGACATGAATTCTTAAACTCCATTCGATAAATTGATAGTCGTACCATACAAGTATAGGGGAAGTTGGGAGAGGGTTCCACTATATATGGCTATTATCAGTTCGCGGTCCTTACAGGCGTAATCAGAAATAGCATAGATGCAGAGAGGTCTTGCGGCAAAATAACAAGCGGCCCCATGATTCCCGTAAATCTGAATCTGACATACTCACAATCTATACAACGAAGAATATCGAGGAGGAAGGTCGCATTCAAGGAAATCCTGAAATCCTCGCCGTTCTTTTCTAATAGGGCAACCTGATCCAGAACATCCCCTATCTCCGCCGTTTGCGACAATAGCTCCAGACTGCCCCCCGAAACAACCAGCCTAATAATACTCCCCGAAGCCAACACAGACACGCGCTCCACCGCCTGCAATAGAGATACCGTCTTCACCGTGAGTTCGGATGAAAAAGACTGTGGAATCAGCTTCTCTACAGATGGATAGGCCCCCTCAAGGAGAGCGGACTGAACATGCAGTTCTTTTGACGTAAATTGGATCTGGTTAGCCCCCACTTCAATAACGGTCGTCCCCTGCTCGTCCTTCAGCATCTTGGATACTTCATAGAGATTGACTCCAGGGATAACGCCCTGGATATGAATAGCCCCAGCATGTTCCACAGTTAGGGTGCGGGAAGCGAGACGAACGCCATCGGTAGCGATTAAACTAAGCACTTCATTGTTACACTCGAAAAACACTCCCGTCAGTACCGGCCTAGTCTCGGAAGTGGAGACTGCACAAGCAACCTGCCTAACGGCTGATTTTAGCACGGCATTATTAATGCTAAACCTTGCTACCGTGTGACGATCTGTCTTTTGAATCGTAGGGAACGTTGCCGAATCCATTCCGCACAACCGGATATGAGCATCTCCTGAAGAAAGGAGCAGTATCCTCTGTTCTGTAGTCTCCAATCTGATAGACCCCGGTTCGAGCTTGCGAACGATCTCATATAAATACCGTGCAGGTACAACAATGGCACCGTCCTCTTGTTCCAGCGTGGAGCTAGTGGTCAGAGAAATTCTGTATTCTATGGTCATATTCGTATTGCTTGACGTAAAGATCAGGACATCCTGATTCTTACGAATGCTAACCCCTGACAGGATAGGGATGAGATGATTTACTGAAACGGCCTTTAGCACATGCTGGAGCGCATGCAGAAGAGAATCCTTAGTTACACTGACCCGCATAGATGACCCTGCCTCCCGATTACACTAATTCGAATAATAAGCTTCAATCATCTTGCGGATGAGCTCCGAACGGGACACTTCATCATCAGCACATTGCTTCTCAAGCTTGTTCCATAGTTCCTCCGTTAAGGTTAAGGAGACCTTCTTGGTCACCCCGATTCCCTTTCTACCCGCTCCTTCACGAAGTCCCCCTCGGGTGAATACAAAACCAAGCTGCCCCTCCTTATTAGCAACATCCACCTTAATCTTCTTGTTGTCCATATGATCACCATTTCATTTTTTTGAATTAGGTTACCTATATCAATGTTCCATTGACTAATTCTACCATAGGGAGATATCTGCTGACAATATTTTGAACGCAACTATATTCAGAAGGCTAGCTCCTAACAAAAAAACTGACCAGGCAAGCCAAAGCTCGCACACCGTCAGTTATGTTATTCATTATTGGCTTTAAAAAAGAGTGTTAGAATCTACAAAATTCGCTCTTGAATCACGCGACCGGAGTGAATTCCTATAAAAGGATAGGTTAAGCCGTGTAAATATCTCCATTGCCTTGGGCTGACATCAACAACTCTTTACCTTTCAGGGCCTTGTTCAACGCCTTCAGGTTCTCATGATCATGGGGAGCCGGCAGCAATCTGGACAGCCACAGCAATCCCTCGCTCCAATTGCCTTCCAGAGACCAGAACTCGCATAGGGAGCCGGCAATCCGCAGTCCCGTTCCCTCGGGATCGTCTTGCGAATACGCCCATTGCAGAGCGGCACGCAAATTATCGTACTCGGCCCTGATCTTCGCAAGCGCAATGGAGGTATTGCCGTCTTTGACTTCCTGCTCTATCTCTTCAATGAAACGGGCAAAATACCCCGCATGAAGCCGGTAAATATGTTCTTTATCTGCACCGTGCACCCTGTGGCATTCCAGCTGGCAGGATTCCAGCTTTTCCTGTGCGTATTGCTTCACCGGGGCCAGCAGGGCATAGGTCATCCGGTCCGAGGACGTGGAGCTATGCATGGAAACTAAGGATTTATTGACCAGATTGGCGAAAAGATCTAAAATCTCTTCCTTCTTAAGCGAGCAAGGCTCCTGATGTCTTGGACGATACACACAGACCTCTTCCACGGTCTCCAGCGTAAATTCGCCCATGAAAACACTTAATAGCCGGAATAGCAGCTGTTCCTTCTCGGACAGTAAGGAATAACTCCAGTCCATGGTCGCCTTCAGGGTCTGTTGACGCGGAGTGGCTGTTCTTTTGCCTGTGGTGAGAAAACCCAGCAGATCAGTAAGCCGTTCATTGATCTGCTCCAGGGACAGCACGTTCATCCGGGCCGCAGCTAGCTCCAGTGCCAACGGATTGCCCTCCAGCTTCCGGCAGATGTCACCGATAAGTACAGCTTGCGCCTCTTGGACCTTGAAATGGGGGAGGAGCAAGGTGGCCCGCTCGACGAACAGTTGGACCGATTCATACTCCATCAATCGCCCATAGGATAACTCTTGCTCAGGAGGCATACTTAAAGCTCGGACCGGGTAACGGTTCTCTCCCGGCAGGTTCAGCGGTTCCTGACTTGTGGCCAGAATAACGAGGGCAGGGGCGAACGCCAACAAGGACTCTGCAACCACCGCGCAAGCGTCGATCAGGTGCTCACAATTATCGAAGATAAAGAGCATGCTTTTATTCTGAATAGCATCCAGAACAGTCTCCATTGAAGTCCGCCCCTGCCGATCCTCTAGCCCAAGAGTAGACAGCATGTAAGCAACGACCAGCTGTGGATCAGACACCGCTGCAAATTCGAACAGCCAAATGCCATCCGGATAGCTAACCGCCAAGGAGGAGGCAAGATGAAGGGCGAAAGAAGTTTTCCCGCTTCCACCGGGACCTGTTAAGGTGACCAAGGAGGATTGGCGCAGCAGATCATGGAGCTCGGCAAGCTGCGGTACGCGTCCGACGAAGCTGGATAGCTGAACCGGCAGATTGCCCGCGGGGCGCTGCTTGAGTACGGAGTAATCAGTGGCCCTGACTGCCGGCTCCGCCGGGTCATTAGGGAACTGTGTTTTCAATCCCTTTTGCTGAATAACAGAACGGTTAGGTGCTGCCCCTCTATCAGCTAAAATCTGTGCAAACCAGTTCTCGTCGAACTCAGGGTAATAACGGTACGTACCGGGTCTGCTGTCATATACCTGCTTAACGGATTGCCATAGCAGCCCCGCTTCCTGCCGTTCAGTCCCGGGCAAAAACGCCGCTTCCTCCACATATGCCTGCACCAGCCTTTGCAAGTTATGTGCACTGGGCAATCTGTCTCCGCCTTCCCACTGTTGAATAGCTCTTGTATCCACGCCAACCCGCAAAGCCAGATCACGCTGGCGTAAGCTCTTCATCCGGGACGCAGAGGGTCTGATTCTGAGCATCTTCATAAGCTCTTCCGGCTGCATCAGATCTTGAGTGTTGTGCGACATAGGCAATGCACCTCCCTAGGTGGCTTCAAAGGACAGAAATAACTTGTAACATGCATGTCAAACACGAACCAACATGAACAGAGCGCACGAACACATGTGTATTCTGCAAAATAATAACTCTTGATACAATTTAATCATGTTAGAGCATGGATAAGCAATCACCAAAAACTCACTAAACAGGGAGGAAAAACATGAGTCAAAATCAAGTTACCGCAGAGGCATCCGGCACTTATACCCTAGGAGATTTGCAAGTTAATCGTCTTGGGTTCGGCACGTTGCAACTAAGCGGTCCGGGTGCCTGGGGACATCCGGCTGACCCGAAAGAAGCTGTACGCGTCTTGCGACGCGCCGTGGAGCTTGGCGTGAACTTCATTGATACCGCTGACGCATATGGCCCACTGGTCACGGATGTATTAATTAAGGAGGCTCTGCACCCTTATGCGGATCACCTTATCATCGCTGCCAAAGTAGGGGTTGCCCGGCCAACTCCCCAAGATTGGGTGCCAGTAGGCCGACCGGCGTATCTTCGTCAGCAGGTTGAACTGAACCTGCGCCATCTGGGCCTGGAGCGGATTGATCTCTTGCAGCTCCACCGGATTGATCCCCAAGTTCCGCTGGCCGAGCAACTGGGAGAGCTGGTACGTCTTCAGCAAGAAGGAAAAATTCGGCACATTGGACTTAGCGAAGTGAGCGTTGAGCAGCTGGAGGAAGCCGGTAAAACCGCAAGCATCGTATCCGTCCAGAACCTCTATAATCTGGCTAACCGGGATGCAGAAGCCGTACTCGATTATACAATCGCCAATCAGATCGCTTTCATTCCATGGTTCCCGCTTGCGACAGGTGAACTGGGCAAAGCTGGTGGCCCGCTGGATGACCTGGCACAGCGCCTTGGGTCACAGCCGGCCCAGTTGGCCCTCGCTTGGCTGCTGAAGCGCGCCGCCAATATTCTCCCGATTCCTGGAACTTCATCCGTAAATCATCTGGAGCAAAATATTGCCGCAGCCGGCCTAGAGTTAAGCGATGAGGACTTTGACACGCTAACTCATACTGTGTAACTGCTTAACCATCTTCCCTTCCGTCCTTGAGGCGGGAGGTTTTTTTAATATCGAGCCATCGCCTGTATAGGAGTCTATGCATAAAATGAGCCGGCAACGATCAACCTACTTGTTAGCTCCCAAGTCAGTCGGGTGCTTCAATGATCAGGAGGCGATCTAAGCAATGGCAAAGCCAGATAATCGGGCAGATAATGTAGAACATTTGCAGCAAAGTATCCAGAATACGCAAGAGAACCTGCAGGAAGCTGAAGGCTACCTGAACGAATTCTCTTCAGAGCTGGACAGCAAGGAACGAGCTCAGATTGAGGACAAAAATGCACGCCGCAAACAGAGCATTCGCAGCTTCAAGGAAGAAGTCAAAGACGAAGCTGCTCATGCCGAGGAATAGAGAAGGACGCCCGCTGAGGGCGTCTTTTTTTAATGAAAAAGGGATCTATATAAGTCGAACAAAAGAAATTAACAACTAGCTAAGATAAGCGAACGGGACGTTTGAGGCTGTGTAAGCGCAAAGCGCTCGCCTGAAAGCTTTCCATAGGAAAGCTAGTACCGTAACATAGACCGTCGATAGCAAAACCTATGATCCATGGCTGTTCAAATCCATCGATATCACTAGAAGCGGTATATTCCCCTTCACCAATCGTCTTAACAATGAAAAAAGAGGGACCTCCTCAACTAAGAGCATTTTCGTACCTTATTTTTCCTCAATATAGGTAAATGAGGGACATAAGGGCATTATTGTATCTTATTTTTCGAAAAATCATGTTGAACCGGGGCTTCTGGAAGAATTAAGGTACAATATTGCACTTAATCTTCACTAACCCCTTGCTGCTGAGGAATTAAGGTACGAAAATGCCGTTAATTGCTGTCGATGCCGGAAATTGCACTTCTATACTGCTTATATAAGCTTGCTTTTCTTGGTTATGTTTGTTTTTAATGTGTTCTATATAGAAGTCCTTTTACAATCCAGTAATCTCTAACAGCGATCGTAAGAACCGTCGAACCTATAACGGCCTCATGCAGCGTTAACCACTATTTTTACTATGATCCCAAAATTGATGCCTGAATTTCGGCGATGCCACCTACCGGAAGATATTATAATGAGAACAACATTGAAAGGTTAGGACGTGCTGCTATTGTTACCTGCTGAGCGATATGAAGAGTATTACAAGGCGCTGCTGGAGAAAAATACGGAGTACGAGGGATTGTTCTACGTTGGCGTCAAAACCACAGGTGTATTTTGCCGTCCGACATGCCCCGCCAGAAAGCCGAAGCTGGAGAATTGTGAGTTCTTTGCGAATCCTCAGCAGGCGCTGCTGGCCTCTTATCGGCCCTGCCAGCGCTGTCGTCCACTCTCTCATCCCAATCACGTCCCGGAGATTGTCCGTGTACTCGTTGAAGCTGTGGAGAGCAATCCGGAGAAACGCTGGACGACACAGGACTTCAAGAATCTCTCGGTCGATGAATCTACGGCTCGGCGTCAATTCAAAAAGCGGTTTGGCATGACCTTTGTGGAATACGCCCGTGCACGCCGTATGGGTCTTGCCCTGAAGAATATCAGGTCGGGCAAGACCGTCATCGACAGCCAGCTGTCTACCGGCTATGAATCCAGCAGCGGCTTCAGAGACGCCTTTTCCCGGATCATGGGGGCTGCCCCTACCCTGCTGGAGGACGGTAAGGTCCTGAAAGCCGCCTGGATTGACACCCGTCTTGGCCCTATGATGGCCATCGGGAACGATGAAGCCCTGTATCTATTGGAATTTATCGACCGCCGAGGTCTGGAACGCGAGGTAGAACGCCTTCGGAAACGAACGAAATCGGCGATTATTCCGGGCGTTACCGAGCCTATTCTCTCGATTGAACGAGAGCTGTCAGAATACTTTGACGGAGAACGGACGACCTTCGATACTCCGCTTGCTCTACTCGGCTCCCCTTTTCAACAAAGCGTATGGGGAGAATTAATGAAAATTCCGCCAGGGGAAACACGCTCCTATCTGGATATCTCCTTAGCCCTCGGCAAACCGACGACCTTCCGCGCGGTCGCTCAAGCCAACGGGGCCAATCAGCTGGCCATAGTGATTCCCTGTCATCGTGTCATTAATGCAAACGGGGAACTGGGTGGATATGGCGGGGGTCTGACACGTAAAAATTGGCTGCTCCATCATGAGCAGGGAGGAGAATAATGATATGAATATCCAACATGAACAAGCGCTTCAGTTTCATCAATTGCATACCAAAGGAGACCCCTTGGTGCTTATCAATATCTGGGATGCGGGGAGCGCGCAGGCGGTTCAGGCCATCGGAGCCAAGGCCATTGCGACCGGCAGTTGGTCCGTGGCTGCTTCGCACGGATATGAGGACGGCGAGGCACTTCCTTTTCCACTCGTACTGGAAAATTTGAAACGAATCAAGAACAAGGTGGATCTTCCTTTAACCATTGATATTGAAGGGGGATACGGGCAAAGTCCGGATGATGTTAAAGTGAATGTAGGATTAGTTATTGAAAACGGAGCTGTGGGGATTAACTTGGAGGATCAGCGGATTGGCGATGCAGGTCTCTATACGACCTCGGATCAATGTCTGCGCATTGCCGCTGCCCGTGCAGCAGGCCAACAGGCTGGACTACCTCTTTTTATTAACGCCAGAACGGATATTTTCTTTCAAACGGCCGCCGGGCAGCACGCAGCCTGTATTGAACAGACCCTCAGCCGTGCGCACGCTTATGCAGAAGCCGGGGCCGACGGTATTTTTGTTCCGGGGTTAAGCGATGCCAGACTGATCGAAACCCTATGTAGTCACTCACCGCTTCCGTTGAACATTATGGTAACCTCGCATACCCCGTCCCTCGAGCAGCTTGCCGAACTGGGCGTGGCGCGTATCAGCTATGGTCCTCTACCTTATCTAGAGGCGATGAATGCATTAAAAGAAGTTGGTCTTGCTGCATTATCTCTACACAATTAAGCTCCAGCCCTAATCGTATACGGCCTATTTCAAGTACTCGCTCAACCTTCCCTCATAAATCAACTGCAGCCTGTCACTCTGCCGAAAATCATCCGGTGTCACGAGTGCAGGCAGCTTATTCCACAGCTTAATGCCGGAACGCTCAAGGATCTCCGCAACAAATTGCGAGCAGAAGTAGGAGTTGCTGAACTCAACAGGCTCTTTAAGGGCGATGCCAATTACGCCTAGAATATTATAAAGGTACTTTTGGCGGCTGCGGATAAAGATATGCAGAACCCGCTTCATTTTCTCCACTTCACGTTCGGTTACCTGCAATTCATAGATCACGCACGTCGTACTGGGATACTTGCTGTATGTACCTGTCTGGATATCCTCCCTCACAAATCCCCCGTTCAGCGGATTGTTCGGATTCTTTCGCCCGAAGCTGTACATCTCCGAAAGCTCGCGGTCGAATGAAATCGAAGCATGGTTATACGGCGCTTTTGTGTAGGTCTGAATCATTTTTGTAAAAAGCGTTCCGGTATTCGTAAGCAAGATAAAAACCGACTGATCTGCAACCATTGACGAAATTTCCCCTTATCAAGATTGGACTATTCCTTCATAATAACATAGGAACCCTTTAATGGAATCCTACCTCACGACAAGTTGGTGATTGCCCTGAATAGAAGCATGTTAACGCTAGTTCTTATTTTGGCAGCTCTATGCGCCATTCAACTCATCTATTATGTAATAAGCAAAGTACAGCCGAACAAGGATTATGCACCCATCGGAAACCGCATCAAAACCTGGTGGGGCATGGTGTTCATCTTCTGCCTCGCTACCCTTTTCAATTCCGTGGTGTCCCTAATCTCACTGATGGTACTGTCCTTCTTCGCGCTGAAGGAATACTTCTCCATGATCAAGTCCAGAAAAGCGGACCGCAGGCTGTTCCTGTGGGCATACTTGTCGATTCCGCTGCAATTCTACTGGATCTATATCGAATGGTACGGGATGTTCATCGTCTTTATCCCTGTCTATGTGTTCTTGCTGCTGCCGCTTCCCCGGATGATCAATAAAGGGACGGTCGGATTTCTGCGCAGTGTCAGTTCGACCCAGTGGGGTCTTATGCTGATGGTGTTTGGGCTTAGCCATCTGGCGTATTTCCAGTTCGCTACCCCCGAGTATGGGGCGGGACTTGTACTGTTTCTGGTTGTACTGACGCAGCTTAATGATGTGGTGCATCACCTGGCCTCGATCTATTTTGGCAAAAGAAAAGTGGTCCCCACAGCCAATCCCTATCTGACCTGGGAAGGCTTCGCTTGCGCGTTCGTGGTTACCACGGCGGTATCGTATCTGATCTATCCTTATTTGACGCCGCTTACCCCGATCTTCGGGATCTTCTCCGGGATGTTGATCAGCCTTAGCGGCTTCATCGGCAGCTTGACCGTGTCTGTGCTGAAGCGCGATCTGCTGATCGGCGATGACGGCAAATTCGAGGCTCTGAAAAAAAGCTACTTAAGCCGGGTGGACAGCCTGACCTACACCTCGCCGGTACTGTTTCATGTGATCCGTTACTTTTTTGACTTTATGTAGGAGAGGAAGAGGTGCCGAATGTATCTTTATCATTTTAGCGAAGAGTCTGACATTAAGAGGTTTGTCCCTAAAGAGAAACAAAACATCCAGGGAATGCCGCCACTCGTCTGGGCGATTGATCAAGAGCATGAGGTGAGTTACTATTTTCCCAGAGACTGCCCCAGAATTGTCCTGCGAAAAACGGCGGCTGCAACTGATGCCCAGGCTGGCAACCTTTTCGCAGACACTACGGCCACAACCATTATCACGGTTGAAAGCCGCTGGTATACGGCCATAAAGAACACCACGCTGTACAGATACGTTTTCCCACGGCAAGGCTTTGAGCTGTTTGACCGAACCGCAGGATATTATACTTCGCCGCGCACCCTAGAACCTCTTCGAGTAGAAGCTATGGATCATCTAGTAGACCGAATTCTAGCCACGGGAGCCGAGCTGCGCTTCACGGACAACCTTTATCCCTTGCGAGACAGCATTCTCACCTCCGGTTACCCGGACTTCGGGATTCATCGGTTCGCTAATGCGAGGGCCAAAGTTGAATGAAGAGGAATGATACTCGCTTATTCTGTTTAAGGAATTAACAAAATCTTTCCCGTGCTGCTTCTGCTCTCTAACAACCGATGTGCCTCAGCACCCTCCCGGAGCGGGAACGACTTCGGTTCCTCCATCTTTAGATGTCCCTGTCTGATCGCTTCAAAAAGCTGCTCTGAACGCTCGACCCGGTTGCTATGTGTAACGATATGGTTCCACAGGTCGCCTCCGGTCAAGGTTTTGGAAGTGTCCATAAGCATACGGGGGTCGATGTGGGGCGGATTGCCGCCGGCCATTCCGTAGAATACAACTGAACCTTTGATCTTCGTCGCCTTGAAGCTATCCATTAAGGTGGAACCTACTGAATCATAGACTGCGTTCACACCTTGGCCGTCGTTGGACCAACGGATCGCCGCGTTCGCCCAATCACTGTCGTACAGCAGCACTTCGTCTGCACCCGCAGAGAGCGCAGCTTCACGCTTCGCAGGAGAAGAGGTCAAGCCGAGAACTCTGGCACCCTTGGCCTTAGCCAGCTGCGTCAGAAGCTGCCCCACTCCGCCTGCTGCCGCATGAATCACAATCTCGTCGCCTGGCTGAACCGAATAGCTGTCATTCACCAGATAATGCGCCGTCAGGCCTTGCAGCAGCAATGCGGCTGATTGCTCGAAAGTGATGTCGTCCGGCAATGGAATGATATGATCGATTCCCACCTTGACCAGTTCGGCATTCGCATAAGGGACATCGGCAAAAGCAACCCTGTCCCCAACCTCCACCGTCTTCACATCCTCCGCAACCCGCTCCACAATGCCTGCACCTTCGTACCCTAAAATGTAGGGTGCCTGACCAGCCAAGTGGTAATCGCCCCGTCTGCGATAAATGTCAGCGAAGTTTAATCCAATCGCCTTCATTCTAACCCATACCGTCCCTGGCTCCAGCTCCGGATCAGGAATATCTGCATACCGCAGTACCTCTGGCCCGCCAAAATGCTCAAAAATCAATGCTTTCATAAATACCCTCCAGTTCTGTGATCACATAAACCTATATTTCACTATAAAACGAATGCAATGATTCCAATGGCGACAGCAACTGCTCATATAGCAGTACCATTTCTGGCGAGGGAGTAGCCCCCACCTCTCGCAATAGTAGCTCCGTGAAGTTAGAGAACCGGCGGGTCAAGCCCTCTTTATTTTTCTGCAAAGCGAGGGCCTGCAAATGAAGCTTAACGGTCTCTTCATCCAATTCATTGTGGGTAGCCAGCCTATTGAGAATGGGAATAGCCGTCAAGAAATCACCCCGAGACAACAATGCTCTGCATAAGCGTTGAGTAAACTGAACATACATCAGTGAATAGCGCTCAATCTCACTTAAAGCCCAAGGGTAGCCATAACTTCCGAACAAATCACCCACATAGAGCCGCTCCAGCGCAAACGCCTGCTCGAGATTCGACTCGTCTATAACCATCATCTGCTTACAACCTTCTTCAAACCGGAACAGATCGACATCAGCTGAGGACAGATTCAAAGCATAATGATTGCCATCTGAATACAGACAGTCCCTTAGTCCATTCTCGCCAAGTAGCTTGCGTAGTTGATAAGCGGTAGTGTTCAAATAGGTCTCTGCGTTCTTGAGCGGCATCTCCTTGAAGATATCCTCGATCAGCTTAGAGCGGGAGACCAGACTGCCATGATGCAATAGTAAGTATCCGCACAATTCTGCACTTTTACTAGTCTTCCATTTAAGCATAGTGTTCTGTGCACCCTTGATCTCCATTCGGCCCAGACAATTGATCTTTACATGAACCGAAGGATTTGCCGGCAATTCTGCTGGCCCCTGCTCCCGCTTGGCCTCAGCCAAGGCTCTTTGAACCGTTCGCTGTATCCGCTCCAGTGCAACAGGCTTCACGATATAATCGTAGGCAAAGACGTCAAAAGCAGACAAAGCATATTCGGTATGCGATGTCACAAACACGAGCTTGATCTTACTGCCCCTATCTCTTAACCGCTGAGCGAACATGAGGCCACTCTCTTGCGGCATATGGATGTCCATAAAGACGATGTCCACATCATGGTCGTTTAAATACACTTCGGCCGCAGCTGTATTCAGGAAGGCTCCCACAACTTCCATCTCACCGATTTTGTTCAACATTCGCTTCATAATTAAGTGCATCGCTTTTTCATCATCGATGAGTACGATCTTCATTCAGCAATCCTCCTTTCGTACAAATCAACAGCTATATTTGATATTTGAACCTATATTCGAAACTCCCGGAGGAAGCGGAATGGTGAAATAGAATGTGCTTCCTTGGGCGGGATTACTATCAAACCAGATTTCCCCTCCGTTTAATCGAACAAATTCTCTGCAGATCGCAAGCCCTAAACCGATGCCTTGTTCTCCGGCTGTACCTGCCGTAGAAGCTGAATAATCTGATTGTAATAAGGTTTGGGCCAGATCCTCCCGTACCCCAACGCCCGTGTCGCTTATTGCTACAATCATTTTCCCGTCCGAATGTTCAGCCCGCACCTTAATGCTACCTCCGGTATCCGTAAATTTAACAGCGTTGGAGAGCAAATTGCGAACGATTAAATTCAGCATTTCCTTGTCCGCGTAGACCCAAGTATCTGGGGGAACCTCAGACACCATAACAATTCCTTTGCCCTCACTGCGAATCTGCAGAAGATGTAGACTCATCTGTATGGCATCGAACAAATCGTGGGTGTCTGGGCTCCGGATCATGCCACCTTGGTGTTTCCGGAACCAGCCCAGCAGATTCTCTGCTAAGGTGAGTGTTTTGCGCAATTGCTGACCCATTTCAAGAACAATCTCCTCGTGGCCCTCACCACCGGCTGGCAGTTCCTCTTCCAGGATCTCCATTAAATTCAGGAGGATCGCCAGCGGATCACGAATGTCGTGGGCTACTACACTGAAGAGTTCATCCTTGAATGTATTAAGCTCCTGCAATTGCTTGGCATTGTTGATCAGTCTCTCTTCGGAACGTACAGCATCAGTCGTATCACGGAGCAAAAGCATTTTACCCGTTGGTCTGGAGCGATTGTCGTAAATGTATAGCATTTGCGCCTGATACACCCGTTCATTGCCGTGGTCACCGGATAATACCCTGTTCTCCGAGAGAGGCTCTTGCAAAATGGTGTTAAGGAGTACCGGATAAGAGGAGAAGAATGTCGCCGCAGGCTGGCCAATAGCGTTTCTGTTGTGAAGACCCTCGATCATCCGACTCGCTGAACGATTGTATTCAGAAATATTATGATCCAGATCAAAGACAATAACCGCATCCTGTATAGAGTCAAATACCTTCTGATGTGCAAGGGGAGAGAGCCTGAGCATATTGAATTGATAAATACCGAGCAAATAGAATACTCCAGAGATTAAGAAGCCGAATGGGGATACATCTATGGAGGTTTTTAGAACCCCGGTAACATACATCAGTGAGAACCCAAATGGCCCACAAGAGCCAATCATCATAAAAATAATTTGCTTCTTCATTCGGGACGGAGCTATGAAGCACATATGAAGTAGTAAACCCATGCCTAAGAAGAAAAAAAAGAAGGAGTACACAACATGGAGATAGAACAGGGGGCCGTGATTCAAATGGATTAGGGGAACACCCTCAGAAAAATCTAACGACACACTCCTATAGAATAAGTGGTGCCAATCGTTCGTATGAACGGCAGCGAGAGTGCAGACAGGAACAATCATGAGTATAGCAACAGTCCATTTACGTATGTATGCTTGTCGTCCCGTATACTGCAGTACCATTATCATCCATAGTGTCGGAGCAAAAGGGATCCCGATATACTCGAATTTGAGCCAGAAGAGGATATCCTTCAGATCGTCACTGATAAGTTCAAAAGCATATCCAAAGGTATAAAAGGCACCCGCAAGCACACCAAGTCCATAACTTTTTGCTATCGGAAGCTGCCTTCTTCTCCAGGAAAGATAGACCAGAACCAAAGAACACACCGTTGCAGTTATTAAAATTTCAGAAAGATAGAGATTGAACTTCATATTTGTGTGCGACTCCTGTGCTAAATGTCCTTGTACCTTAGCTTCATAATATCAAAAAACATCAGCCAATGGCTGCAGTTTCGGAAGATAAACTCACTATTTTTATTGGAGAAGTTTAGAAATACTCTCATCCATCTTCAACGAGCGGAGAATCAAGCCCTGTCAGATCCAGTTAAAGCATGATTCGGTTCTCTAAAATATTTTTCAGACTGATATGCGACTTGGAGGGTCCAAGCCTGAGCAGTGCATCTTGAAACTCAGCCAGCTCTTCCACCGATGCAGTCTGAACCTTCAACAAGTAGTTATATTCTCCGCTGATACGAAACAGATCGGTCACTTCCCTGGCTCCGGTGCAATAATCCACAAGCTCCTGGCAATGCTCTGTCTTCAAAAGAATAAATGTAGTCGTACCGCGGTTCAGCTCACGCAATTCAAAAGACGCCGTATACCCTGAGATAATATTTCTCTCTTCCAGCTTCACAATTCTTTCTTTCACAGACGGTTGGGACATCGATACCTCTTTGCTGATTTGCGAAATGGGCATTCTCGCATTGTGCTGTAGCAGCTGCATGATTTTTCTATCAACTTCGTCAATGATGTGTTCCAATAGGAGGACCTCCAGGTCGGATTTTTGAAAATAAACCTTTTCAGCTACAATACCTTATATTCAGTGATCTTTATACGATAAAATACTTATTTTCCATATGTATTCTACATCTCCAATTTACTATAATCTAACACATCTTATGAATTGGAGTGATGATGAATGAGCATTAAAGGACTTGCCCATGTAGCTATTCAAGCCAAGGATTATACAGCAACTATTGCTTTTTACACAGAGGTGCTGGGGTTCCAAGTGGGGCATCATTGGAGTCTGCCTGCCTTTCAACTCAAACAAGCAGCCATGCTGATCTCTCCGGATCAACGAACATGCATCGAGATTTTTGACAACGAAGCCGTCATACCCGCCCAAGGCAAAAAAGCAACCTCCGAAGAAGAGATCGCTTATGGCGCACTACTGCATTTTGCATTCTATGTGGAAGATGTGGAGGCTATCTATCAAAAAGCCCTTGCTCACGGCGCAAAGGCTTATGTAGAACCGGGAATTCTCTCACTTGGTGAACCACCCCTTATCGTGAAAAACGCGGTCATTCATAGTCCCAACGGGGAGATCATCGAATTTTTGGAGGACGTTGATTTCAGTCCATCTCGGCACGGGATAATAAATCATTAATCCGTTCTTCGCCCTCACAGGCTGCCTTGAACCCGGCCGCGAAGCTCTGCACAGCAGCTCTATTGCTGGAGTACATGCAGAACATATCCGCCTCCGGGTCGAAGCGTAGCGTGTCCACTAACTCAGGCATGTTCTCCTCTGCGAAGGTTGCCGCTTCCTAATGAACTGCTGCTGACCTGAGCCTGCTCAACACGTCCTCAATAGCTTGCTCTGTGAAGGATAGAGCTCCGCTGCGCTCGGTGATCATGCCTTGCTGGATTCTCTGATCCAGCCAGTCCGTAATCCATCCGGGAGCATAGCCGTTCTGGCCGAACTCGCCGCCAAAGGCAATCATTTTATCATAGACTTGCAGATATTCCTCTTGGCTCGTATTCGGATAAGTCTTGGTGTACAGCCAGAACTGCACATCGTACATCAATATAGATAATTCATCGGCATGGAATGAAAAATGACCTTTGTCCTCGACAACCCTGGTGCAGACCACACGGATTTGACCCTCAATGTCCTCTGTCTCATTCACGTTGCCGCATAGTTCTGTCAGAAGGGTCGAGAATTTGCCGTGCGATACTCTTCGTAATGCTTCCTCTTTGTCCGCTTCAGAAGTATCGTAAACATCATCATTCACCAGGCCACGGATAAAAGCCTCGAAGCTCGGTGCCAGATAAGTGATAGCATAATCGCCCTCCTGATCCACGTGGATCACTTCCGGTTCACCATCTTTGCCGCATTTTCGGTAATCCAGCATGACAACATCATGGCCTGCCGAAGGGCAGTCACAAAAAACCACACCAATCTCAGGGTAGCCCCAGTCCTCAATCATGAATCGGCTGCCAAATTCACCACCCAGCGAGTAGCTTTTCTCCCGCCCAATGCCTAGAATCCCTGAGATTGAGATGTATTCTGCTCCCCAAGATTCCGTCACCTCTGTCGGAAAACATGCGTTGCGGGGGATGCCTCCATTATGCTGCTTCATCATCTCAATATAAGCAGCAGGCAGCTTATAGCCCAACTCTTCTTCCACAGACGCAATCAACTCATCGGTCGGCGGCTCGGACACATATTCCTTCAGAGCATAGTCGCTATCATCCCAGAAATCCGAGAGAATCAACGATTCCGGGGACAGCTCACCGCGGCTCCACTCAAGCGCCTCCGCGTAACGTTCAAGGTTGTTCAAAGCTCTAGCCAGCTGACTGATCAGCTGAGGATCCCGCTCCAACGCAGGAATCTCCATAATAGTGTCCACAATTCGCTGATGCTCATTCTCTTCATGCCAAAGGGCTAGTTGCGTCAAAAGATCATTTTGCATGGTCTCCGCCTCCAGATTATAGTTTGTAATAATGCAGCAAATTTTTCAATGTTGGTATTTACACTATTCTACCAGAGTGGGGCGGGAGTCACGCCCAGACTTTTTTCACCAGTAGTTCGCATAATCGTTTGGGGAAATAGGTCCGCTATATCGAATTCTTGTTATAATGATGTACATGAGAAATAATACCGTTCTGAAAAATATAGCTACGATTCTATTGTTTATCACCGTTTTGTTTGGTTTTCGGATAGCATGGCTCAGCATTTTTACGACATCCGATTCTCCTCCTGTGGTTAATGGCGTACTGGATCTGCGCGGCCAAGACCTCGAGAAGGCGGACCTTTTCAAGCTGAACGGTGAATGGAAGTTCTACCCTTCCAAGTTCATCTACCACAAGGATATTGCAGCACTACAAAATCAATCACATACGCTTAAGGTCCCGGGAGACTGGAGCGAGGCGCTGGCGAATAGCCAGGGTTCTTCTTATGGTTACGGAACCTATCAACTTCGTATTCTGGTTGATCCGCTGCGTCAGCCTGTCTCTTTGTGGATCAAACAAATTCAAACCTCATCCGCTGTGGAAATCAACGGGGTGAATTCGGCCGGTGCCGGTGACCTTTCTATATCGGATAAGGCGTACAAGCCCAGAACAAACTCTTATGCAGCCCCCTATTTTGCAGAAGGCACGACAGAAATTGAAGTGCTTATTCGTGCAGCGAACTTTGATCATCCTTACAAGGGCGGCATAGAAGGCCCGGTTTTCTTTGGCAGTCAGGACAAAGTGGACAGCTTACGCTTTATTTCTATGGGGTTTCAAGCTCTTACAGTGATCATCTTGCTGCTGCATGTCTTGTATGTCTTTATTCTCTACTTATTTAGTCCTGAAGAGCGGGTCTTGCTTCTTGTTGGGTTAATGACGCTATCCGTAGCAGTGATCATTCTGTTCCGTAATGACAGCGTGCTATACCTATTAACGCCTTTCAATTACACATGGGCCTTAAAGATCCGATTGATCGCTTCCATGTGGCAGCTCTTTTTTATCATGCTTGTGTTCAGGAAGTTCATTGCTGCACCTACGAACAACAAATTGGTATACGTGTTCACCGCTGCAATTTCGTTATACACAGCATTCTTGCTGGTATCACCAGCTCCATGGGTAAGTGAGTCCACCCACTTAGGCGTGCATAACTTCTTTCTTTTCTCACCATTTATCTGGCTCATCTATATCATGGGGATTATGCTTTTCAGGAAGCAGAAGGACAAGGATGTTGTCTTCATGCTGCTATCAGCAGCCGGTATTATTTCTAATCTGCTCTGGAACGTATGGGGCTCCGTACTCGTCTACTATCCGATAGATATCGTGGCCGCGATCGTGGGCTTCTCTGCCTATTGGTTCAAGAAATACTTTCAGAATGCCAAGGAGAATGCCCAGCTCAACGAACAGCTCAAGAAAGCAGACAAGTTAAAGGATCAATTTCTCGCTAATACTTCACACGAGCTGCGAACACCACTACACGGCATTATGAACATCGCACAGAACGTGGTGACCAAAGAAAATGAGAAGCTGTACGAAAGTAGCCGCAAAGATATGGAACTGCTGATCACCATCAGCCGCCGTATGTCTCATATGCTTGGCGATCTGCTGGATGTCGCTCGTCTTCAAGAGCATCGCATTACCCTGCACCAGGAACCTTTACAGATCCAATCCGTGGTTCCTGGCGTAATTGGTATGCTTAAATTTATGATTGAAGGCAAGCCGGTGCAGTTGACCATGAATCTTCCAGACACCACACCTCCCGTTCTCGCCGATGAGAAAAGATTGGTGCAAGTGCTATATAATCTGCTTCACAATGCCCTCAAATACACTGAGGAAGGCATGATCTCCATTTCAACAGAAGTGCAGAATGGGCGGGCGCTAATCCATATCTCGGATACGGGTGTGGGCATGAACAAGGAGACCCAGGCACGGATATTCCTTCCGTATGAGCAAGGCGCTCATGGGATTAGCGATGGAAGAGGGATCGGGCTTGGCCTGAGCATATGTAAGCAGCTGGTAGAATTGCACGGAGGCACATTAAGTGTTCGCTCCAAGATTAGCAAAGGCTCCGTGTTCAGCTTTGATCTGCCTCTTGCGGATTCATTCAATCAGCAGGCGGTAACACCTGCCGCGGCTCTTTATCCGATTACGGATGCGGCTAAGGAGCAATTAGCAGAGTGGATTTTTCCGGAAAATGAATGGAGCGGGTTAGAGGTTCCTATGCAGATTCCGCCGCTGCTGACAAAGAAGAAAGTTAACATTCTGGCAGTGGATGACGATCCCGTGAATCTGAATGTACTCATGGGAATTCTTTCAACAGAGCCCTATACCATTACCACGGCAAATTCAGCACGCGAGGTGCTGGAACTGTTGGACAAGGAACAATGGGATCTGCTGATTGCCGATGTGATGATGCCGCACATGTCCGGCTACGAGTTGACACAAAAAGTACGGGAGCATTACTCCTTATCGGAGCTTCCGGTGCTACTGTTGACCGCACGTAGTCAACCGGCCGATATCTACACTGGATTCTTGTCCGGTGCTAACGATTATGTTACCAAGCCAGTAGACGCGGTTGAGCTGAGGTACCGGATTAGAGCACTCACGGAACTAAAGCAATCTATCAATGAACGTTTGCGCATAGAAGCCGCTTATCTGCAAGCCCAGATTCATCCGCATTTTCTATTCAATACGCTGAATTCGATTATGGCACTGGGCGATCTCGATACGGAGAAAATGCAGCATCTTGTTGGTGCTTTTACATCCTTTTTGCGGATTAGCTTTGATTTTCTTAATACAGGCGAACTGGTCGAACTCTCCCACGAACTGGATCTGGTTAAGGCCTATCTGCATATTGAGAAAGAACGTTTTTCAGACAGACTGACTATTGAATGGGAAGTTGAGTCGGATATCAGCGGTCTACAGGTGCCTCCGCTCTCCATACAGCCACTGGTGGAGAATGCGGTCAAGCATGGTCTGCTTAGCCGGAATGTAGGGGGGACACTTCATATCCGGATTGCCCATCTGGATCGCTCCACACTTGTGGCAGTGAGTGATAATGGCAAAGGGATGGAGCAAGACAAGGCTGATGCGCTGTTAAGTCCAACTCTGAAAGGTAAAGGTGGCATCGGACTGTCCAATACGAACCGGCGTCTGACGCAATTATATGGGCAAGGGTTGTATATTCACAGCAGACCTGAAGAAGGAACCACGGTGTCCTTTGTCATACCGGATCGTGGGGATAAGCTAAAGGATTAACTTAAATGTACGATTTGATCGATTTACATTGTTATCTATAGGAGGTTTCATTCACATGGCAGTATTCATTAATGAACAAATAAGGGCATCAGAGGTCGATCTCACTGGACTTCGAGGTGAGAAGCTTGGCATTGTCTCCACAAAGGAGGCGCTGGCTATGGCCCGCTCAGCCGGGGCGGACCTGGTGTGTACCTCGCTCATGAGCAGCCCTCCCCCTTGCAGCCTGATGGCAAAAGGAAAAGCCAAAGCGGCCGCGCAGAAGGAATCGTCAGCGGCACGCAAGGGTGATGCCGGACGAGCTGCCGGGAAGGGCAGCAAGGAGAAGGTTAAAGAGCTGCGCTTCACCGCTCATATTGAAGAGCATGATTACGACACCAAGCTACGCCAAGCCGATAAGCATCTGCGATCCGGCAAGCCGGTACAGTTGGTCGTAAAGGCCTCCGGCGCAAAAGAAGCTGCGGCCGCCAAGACTGTGATAGAACGACTAGTGGCGGATCTGAAAGAGGCCGGAGTAAAGGATACCGGCATCCAGACCGGCGGCAAAGGCTCGCAGGTGAAGCTAAATCCCCGTTGATCCTCAAACAAAAATACTAATCAGCCGCATAACCGGACCACGAACGAAAAGCATCCGTCACACTTTTTATAGTGAAACAGGATGCTTTTCGTTCGTTTAGAGATTCCTTCAGTTGGAGTGATTCCTATGGACAGCCCGTGTAGTGATTCCAACTTTGTTGTATCGTGTTTATTCTCTCTATAATTTTTTATTTAAGGATGAAGCGCTCTTGCCAGCGCTTCTACATAACTATTGCTGACGCGCTGGCTTACTTCCGCTTGCGGAACCATCACTTCAAAGCTGTGGAAGGTACCGGGATAAAGGTGAAATTCGACGTCTACACCCGCTTGAGCAAGGCGTGTCACATATTCGATCGTCTCATCCCGGAACAGATCGAGTTGTCCTACGCACGTATAGGTCGGTGGCAGCCCCGCCAAGCTTTCCGCTCTCGACGGCACCGCATATGGGGACAACCCGCTGTCTTCAGTACGATTGCCCTGGTACATGTTCCAGGCCGTCAAATTGTTTGTTCGATTCCACGTTGCGTTATCGGCCGTAATTTCATGACTTGACGCCGTAATATTCCGGTCGTCAATCATCGGGTACAGCGGCATTTGGAAGATGAGGGCCGGACCGCCTTTGTCGCGAGCCATTAAAGCAAGCGCTGCGGTCAGACCGCCGCCCCCGCTTGCACCAGCAATTGCGACTCGATCCAAGTCGATGCCCAGCAGTTCAGCTTCGTCCGTCATCCACGTCAAGGCGGTATAACAGTCATCGATAGCAGCGGGGTAGGGGTGCTCGGGAGCAAGTCGATAATCGACTGATACGACAACGCATTTAGCCGCCTGCACGAAACGTTCGCACAAAGCGTCGTCCATATCAGGATGCCCCATTACGTAGCCTCCCCCGTGAATCCATAGCAAGGCCGGAAGCTTGGCGCCAGTTCGCTGGGCAGGTTCGTAGATTTTGACCAACATCTCACCCGCTATACTCGGAATCATCCGGCTTGTCGTGTGTACGTGCTCCGATTTCTCAATGGGAGGACCCGTTAAATAGCTTCTGCTTAGTTCTAAATTTTCCTCCAGTTGAAAACCAGGAAATTCTGCTAATACCGACCTTAATTCTGGCAATACCCGACTTTCAAAATCCATTCGAACCACTCCTATAATTGAATTATGATCTTTTCTCCGTCTCAACTTCCCATTTGGTTATTTCCTCCCGGACTCGGGGTGCTACTTCTGTTCCCAACAGCTCAATGGCTCTCATCACTTCTGCATGCGGCATCGTGCTTAAAGGAACATATAGCATAAAGCGTGTAACGCCTACATTTTTGCGAAGGTGAATGATCTTCTGGGCAACTGTCTCGGGATCGCCGACATACAGTGCACCTTCAAAGCTGCGCGCGGCATCGTAGCTGGAACGATCATAATGCCCCCAGCCCCGCTCCTTGCCTAATCTGTTCATACCTGCCATGGTAGAAGGAAAAAAAGTATCTGCAGCTCGTTCAGTATTCTCTCCAACAAATCCTATCGAGTGCGCCCCAACCTTAAGCCGTGATTCGTCATGACCAGCGTGCGCTGCTGCCATCTTATAAAGCTGCACGAGCGGTGCAAAATCCGTCGGTTTTCCACCAATGATCGCCAGCATCAGCGGCAGTCCTAACAGACCTGCACGGATAGCAGACTCCTGTCTGCCCCCACTGCCAATCCATATCGGCAAAGAATTCTGAACGGGCCGCGGATACACGCCCAAATGGTTAATCGCCGGCCGATGCCCGCCCTTCCAGGTTACTTTTTCGGACTCCCGTATTTTAAGAAGCAATTCCAAATGTTCTTCAAAAAGCTCATCATAGTCATTCAAGTCATAACCAAACAGCGGAAAAGATTCAATAAAGGAACCCCGGCCCGCTATAATCTCCGCACGTCCATTTGAAATGCCATCCAGCGTAGCAAAATCCTGAAAAACGCGCACCGGATCAACTGAAGAGAGCACCGTCACTGCACTGGTCAGCCGAATCCGCTTCGTCTGTGATGCAGCCGCAGACAGCACAAGTGCTGGTGAAGATGCCGCATAATCCTTCCGATGATGCTCACCTACGCCAAACACATCAAGTCCCACTTGATCAGCAAGGACAATTTCCTCCACAACTTCACGCAATCGCTGTGCGTGGCTCATCACTTCACCAGTCTGAGTGTCCGGCTTTGTTTCTACAAACGAAGTAATACCTATCTCCATGATCAATCTCTCCTATCCCATAGCTCTTTCTGTCAACATTATTCCGGTTCTTTTCAAGCAGGTTGATATGTATGCCCTATTTTCATGAACTTTAAATATCAATAAATATCATACTAATCGGTATGTTATTTGCTAGTTAATATAAATGCAAAAAACGAGAATTGTCAAGAGATATTGTGAAAACATCTTATTAATCCGACCTGTATTTGACATTATAAACGGATAATTATAAAATAATAACGTACTATTCGGTACGTATATAAAGGCCACTAGTCGTTGCATATGACTTGAATCATTGAGTAATAAAAAAACAAGATTAACGAGAGGTATTGATTATGGGACGAATCCGCGAATTTGACGAAGAAAAAGTATTAGATGCAGCTATGCAACTATTTTGGGAGAAGGGATATGAAGCTACCTCATTAAGCGATTTAACTTCCAGAATGGGAATTCAACGACCCAGTATATACTCAGCTTTTGGAGGCAAAGAAGAATTGTTCGAAGCCGCGCTACGCAAATACACGAAGTCCCGTGCTTCTCTTATCCGAACCAGACTTCAAAGCAATCCATCTGTAAAAGAAGCATTTCATACTTTTTTTGAAAGTGTGGTCGATGATGAGTATGCAGAAAGCCCTCGAAAAGGATGCTTTTGCATCAATACAATGGTCGAACTTGCACCTCATGATGAGAAATTCGAAATTCTTACAAGGGAACATCAAATGTACCTAGCGGTCATATTTCAAGAAACCATTGAACGAGGCATACAATCAGGCGAGCTCGAAAGCGGGTTAAATGCGAAGGCTGTATCACAGGCGCTAATCATATCGTTAATTGGGCTAACCGTAATGTTGAAGTCTCGTCCAGAACGATCATTTATTGATAATTCGATAGAGGTGACACTTACACTCCTTAAGTAATTCGGAGTTTCTTAAATAACCAATCCGCTCTTCTAAAACTGGAGATGCAACACGAAAAAGCCCCATTGGCGTTCCGGACTTTTAACATCCGGTCGCTCAATGAGGCTGACAATCTAAGAAAATTTAATTTACATTTCTCCAGAAAAATCCGAATTTCACAGGAACGCACTCGACTAGCCCTGCTTGCTCCAAACGCTGCAATTCAGCCAAAGTCTCTTCTCTCGAAGCATCAAGCATGATACGGATTTCCTCAGTGCCCAGGAAATTGTATTTCTGCAGCAATTGTTTAGCTGTATATACCTTTTGATTCGGTTGCAAAGCGTCTTTGGCCACCTTGTTCAGCGCTTCAACATAATGTTGATAAGGACGATAGCCGGATACTCTGGCACCTTGTCCTTCTTCATCAACGATGAGAATCGTCGGGAAACCTCTAACCCCTAATTCCGCACCCTCTTCAATCTCTTGATAGAACAGCTCTGCCGTTGCAGGATCATGATAACTGCGTTTGAATCGTTCCGTATCTAAACCGACATCAATGGACGCCTGGATAAGAGCTTCTTCCTTGGCAATGTTGACCTTCTCCAGGAACACCATCTCCCGAAGACGTCTCAAGTAAGCGTCCGCCTGTTCCTTCCCTTGCAGCTGGGCCGCTTTGAATGCGATTGAAGGCGGGTAAGAGGAATGAAGCGGATCCTCCAGCCAAACGTCACCGTCCATAGACATGCCGGACTGTTCGGCAATTTCTTCCCAATGATGAGCCACATCAGATGGCTTGGAAATGCCATTACCTCCATCGGAGAAATGCTCCCATCCCGGCAGCAGCCCGCCCATCCGGTATTCAATCGTCAGCAGGGGGGCATATTCCTCCTCTAGCTTACGGATATACGGCTCCAGCGCCCAGCAAGCAGAACAGATCGGATCGGTATAATAGATAACTCTGAATCTCCGTACGGGTGCTAGCTCGACCTTGACCATCTCGTAATCTTGTTCGTCTTCATGCTCAGAACACAGCCCTGTTTCGAGATCACAGGAGATCATTTTATTGTTCTCCGCCATTTCAATTCCCCCCACTTAACAGAGGGAGACTTGTCCCTCCCTTGTATGCGATACATTCAATTTCAACAAGTGCGTCTTTGGGTAATTTGGCGATTTGGACAGCCGCCCGTGCCGGTAGAATTTCACCTGTGAAATAACTACCATAAATCTCGTTAACCGTTGCAAAATCATCCATACTGCTAAGGAAAATCGTGGTTTTTACGACCTCTTCCAGACTTAAAGCAGCTGCTTCGAGCACTGCCTTGAGATTATCCAGTACGCGATGGGTCTGTGTTGTAATTCCGCCGCTAACCATCAGACCCGTCTGCGGATCAAGCGGGATTTGCCCGGAAACAAATAGGAAATCTCCAGCCAAGACAGCTTGTGAGTAGGGCCCAATAGCTTGAGGGGCATGCGGAGTGCTCACTTGTGTTTTCATGAAAAAAATCTCCTTTAGTAGTTAGAGTCAATTAGAGTTCTTTGAGATAGCGATAGATCGTCTGATCTGAAGTTTCGAGTCGTTGGGCCACCTCGGAGACAGCTCCCTTTAATAGAAAGACTCCTTTATCATTAAGATCCTTTACGATTTCTTTCTTCTCATCAATCATCAAACGGGAGACCTCCAGTTTGTATTTATGAATTGCTTCCGTAATAAAATTATGTAGCAATTCTTCCATGGAGTTCGTGAACAATTCTTTTCCCGGCCCGGCAGGATCTTCTTGCTCTTCCGGTTCCATTAATAGATCCTTGATTAGCATTTGGGCTTGCTTCAGCGCCGTAGTATCGACATTTACACATAACATAGCAATCACATTCTTATCCTCATCCTTGATAAAGAAGGTGGACGAACGCAGCATTTGATCTTTACCTGTAACTTTTCCGGGGTAGTTGGCAATAAACGCCTTGGTTTCATATTCCTTGTCATGAATAATCTGAAGAGCAAAATCGGTTATCGTTCCTCCAACCTGTCTTTCAGTAATATGATTGTTGCTAATGGCTACAATAGAGCTTTCGAGTTGACGAAGATCATGTAAAATAACCTCACAATTCTTCCCGCAAATACTCGCGATAAACTCCACCATAGGTTTATATGAGTTAATAATTTCATCGGGTGACAAAAAAACCTCTCCTTTATCCAATGTCCCTCCATGGGAGGGGCCAGCTTTATGCCTGCAATGCCCATTCCAAACCATGAGGATTATCAATAATTAATACCCACGTACCATCCGGCTGACGGCGAACGACATCAGAGGACTGACCTTGAACCCGGACCTCACCGCTTAATGGGTCCTTCATAGTCCACTTCGAAATGACAAGTGCCGTATCTTCAAATTCCAGCACCTTCTTAGGCGTCAGCTCAAACTCAAGATTGAGTTCTATCATTTGACTAAGTCCTTCACGGACAGCATTCCATCCCTTTACGACAACACCTGGCTGGGCCACAAATACAGCTTCAGGATCATACAACGTCAGTAGCTTGTCCAGGTCACCTGTCGGAAATAATCTATTAATTCCTTCTAGTACCTCAATCGGTGTATTTGCTGCCAAAATGGCACCTCCTAAAAATAGCTTAAATTTTATGATAATAATAATTTATCATGTTGACATTTTTTTATCAAGTGGTTATGATTTTGACTAACAACACATGAAACGAAACATGACACATAAAACGGATTGAGTCATGTAATGTTACATGAAATTACAAATCGATGGGTGGGAGCGTAAGATGGATATCAAAAATAACATGCGTGAGGGTTTCAAAGACTTACAAGGGGGACTATTTGCCAGTGTGCACAAGGCAGATGTAGGAAATGCCGTATCGGATCTGATGAAAAGAGGCGTTGATCTAATGTGTTGGGCGGACCCCTTTTTCCCTGACCTTGTGATTCCGCAGAATGTAAAACAATCTGTCATAGATTCCATTGATAAAGGAATGGCTACCCATTACACAATGCCCATCGGTAATAGCGACCTTAAACAGGCGATAGCCGTCAAATTACAGGAAGATAACCATATGAGTGTCGATCCAGACCGGAATATTCTAATTACACCGGGTTCAGACTCCGGTTTAATGTTTGCGATGATGCCCTTCATCGGAGAGGGTGACGAAGTACTTATTCCTGCTCCCAGCTATCCAAGTAATTTCCTTAATCCAAAGCTGCTGGGCGGCATTGCAGTTCCCGTCCCCCTAAAAGAAGAGAATAACTACCAAATTGAGATTGAGGAATTCGAGAAAAGAGTTTCTCCGCAAACAAAAATGGTTCTTCTGACGAACCCGAACAATCCTACAAGTACTGTATTAAGACGCGACAGCCTTGAGAAAATTGCCAAGTTTGTCATTGAGCATGATTTGGTGCTGGTTGTAGACCAGGCATTCGAGGATGCAATCTATGATGACATTGAGTTTGTCTCAATAGCAACATTGCCTGGAATGTGGGAGCGAACGATCAGCGTATTTTCAATTTCTAAAGGGATGGGACTAAGCGGCTTCAGAGTAGGCTATCTGGTTGCAGATGACAAAATTATCGACGTATTGTACGGCTGTACTGTGAATGTAATCGGAGCGACGAATACTTCTGCACAAATAGGAGCCATAGCGGCAATGAAGGACCGCAGCTTTGTGAAAGAATACAATGCTATCTTTGACCGTAGACGGAAAGCTGTCTATGAAATCATGAATTCCATTCCAGGCGTGTCTATGGCCATGCCGGAGAGCGGATTTCTCTCTTGGGTGAATATTTCAAAATTAGGGACTTCCGCCGAAATTAGCAAATATCTAATTGATCATGCCAACGTTGTAGTTAATGAAGGTACACCATACGGTGTAGGGGGCGAAGGATACATTCGTATCGTTCATGGCTGCTATAAAGACGATAATGTCCTCTACGCGGCACTGGAACGTATAAAACAAGCATTAATTCAATTGGACATCGACAAGGGGGTAGCGGCTCATGGATAACACTACTTTAGAATTCAGAGGCGGAAAGTCAATGGCATTCATTCCAATAGCGCTTTTCCTGGTATTCTGTATCCTGTTCTTTACCGTATTTAAGGTTTTCGATATGACGGGACTAGCCATGTGCGCGTTTCTTTCCATCATCATCGGCGGAGCATTTTCCAAAGATTATAAAAAGTACTGGAACGCTGTTATCCTAAAAGGCATCGGTAGCCCAATGGCCATTACGATTGCGACCGTTCTGCTTGTGATCGGGATGTTCTCCAAGCTGATGGCTAAGAGTGGTGTGGCCGAAGGGTTTGCATGGCTTGCTAATATGTTAGGTTTGCACGGTGGTGCGTTCACCTTATTCACTTTTATCTCGGTATGTATCATTTCTGCTTCGACAGGAACATCGATCGGAACACTGTTCACAGCTTTTCCTGTATTCTTCGCCTCCGGAATATTGCTGGGAGCTGATCCAGTAGTATTGGCCAGCGCTATTTTATCCGGTGCTATATTCGGGGATAACATTGCGCCAATCTCAGATACCACTGTAGCCTCAGCTTCTACACAAGCCTATACCCGTAAGGAAGGAACGGCGGAAATCGCCGGCGTGGTGACCACCCGGTTCAAATTTGCTTTAGCCGGAAGTATTCTTGCTTGCATCTTCTTCTATGTATTCGGCTCCAGCAACAAGGTAATCACGACCGGTGTAGCTACACTGGGGAATGCGACTCCTAAAGGCCTTATTATGTTGATTCCGGTAGTTGCTTTGCTTATTGTGGCAGTGAAGACAAGAGATATATTCAAAGCTATTCCGGTTGGGATCGCAGTAGGTATAGTCGTTGGTTTGATTTCCGGAGTATTTACGTGGACAGATGTCTTCTCCTTAAAGGACGGTGCTGTGAAAGGGTTCCTGTTTGAAGGTTTTAACAATATGGTCAGCACGGTACTGTTCGTTCTGTCGCTCTTCGGAATAATGGGTATACTCATAGCGAGCTCAACCATGGACAGGATCGCTAGCTATATTTGCAAAAGCCGTATGGCTAAAAGCGTACAGGGTGCAGAGTTGGCCATAGCGGGAGGCACAATCATTGCTACAGCTCTGGTAGGCGGGGTGACGAGTGCTTCGATCCTTACCTTTGGTCCAGTTGCAGATGAGATTGGAAAACGTAAAAATCTCCATCCATTCCGGCGTGCTGTTCTTGTGGATTGCTTCTCGATGACCATTGCAGCAGTTATCCCCTTCCTAAGCGCCTTTATCTTTATTGTAACTTCAATTATTGGCTCCTTAAGAACAGAATACAGCTTTATACCGGAAATCAATCCGGTCTCCTTATTCTTGACCTCCTTTTATCCATTATGTCTGTTCGTTGTCCTCATCTTTTCTGTTCTGACCGGCTGGGGCCGCAAATTCGAAGGCCCTGGTGGTAATCCAGTCACTGAATACACAGAAGACATGGCTATCAACACTGTTAAAGTATAAACGACTCTGACTCTCGCAGGAGTAAAAGCAATAGCAGCTATATCTGATCATACGAAGAATAAGGACGCCCATCGGGCGCCCTTATTCAAGCGTAAGAAGTGCAGATATTATTTTCCAAGGAAGCTCTTAATAATAAAGTCCAGATGAGCTTCCATAGATACAGCATCATTATAATAAGAACCTTTGGCATTCATAAAAAACACCCGGTTCTCTTTTACAGCAGGAAGACTCTTCCATAAAGGACTACCATACACCACATCCGGGTCACCATCGTCCCATCCCCAGTTGCTCGTAAAGATATAATCACCAGCGTATTCCGGCAGCTGCTCCAAAGATAAGTCAGCAAATCCTTCGTGTTTGTCCAGGACCTCCTCCTGAATAATCTTAGGGGCCTTCAAGCCAAGCTCTCCGTACAGAATTTCACCGCCCCTGGCATAAAAATCGCCAAATGCATAAATTCCCTTCGCATACGGCTGGAGGATGGAAACTGTTCTGTCACCTACGACCTCCTGTATTTGCGGTTTATATTCATTGATTTTCCGGTCCCACTCTTTGACCCAGTCCTCTGCGGCCTGCTCCTTGCCTGCAAGCTTCCCGTATTCGAGCATCAGATCTTTATAAGAATACTTTCCATATTCTATACGAACGACCGGGGCGATTTTATCCAACTCTTTGTAGGTTGGCTCCATCACATCAGCAGCGACTACAATAATAAGATCGGGCTGCAGGCTTAAGATTTTCTCTGGCGAGAATGTGTCACCAACAGCTTCTACTCCGTCCACCAAGCCTTTCAGGAACGGATTCTTTAGAGCATCACTTTGTGCCCCCACCGGTTTGACGCCTAGTGCAAGTAAATTACCGGTAAAACTACCCGTCAGATCTACTATTCGCTGTGGATTCGCCGGAATGACCACAGTTCCTTGACTGTCCGTATAGTTTTTGGTTAAAGCCGCTTGAGACGACTGTGCTGGAGATGCATCATTAGAACTCTGACCTGATACTGCAGTACCTCCTGTGCCAGAAGCGCTGTTTCCTGTACTCGTACTACCACTTGAACAGGCACTAAGCAACAACATCATACATAACAGCAATGTTGCTGTCGCCATAGAGGCTGATTTGTATTGTTTGTACATATGTATATCCCCTTTTCCATACAATTGATAATTATTCTCACATTCATTATCAATATATCGAATCGGAATGCCAGGCACAATGGCAGATCGGGAAGCATTAAAGGGCAATTTGGGAACTAAATGTTCAATGCGTCCCTTCGTTCTGAACAATGCAGGCGCCACACCATAATGCTTCTTGAAGCTACGGCTCAGTGAATGTGCATCAGGGTAGCCTACACGCTGAGCAATCTCTTGCAAGGTACCTTCTGAATCTATTAATAGCTGCGCGGCCTTGTTCATACGAATTTGTGTGAGAAGGCGAATCGGGCTTTCCTTCATTCTGCTTTTGAACAGCTTAGTCAAATATCTCGTACTGCAATCTAACAGGTCCGCCATCACCTCAAGTGTTATAGGCTCCATATAGCGGTCATTCATGAATCGGAGTGCCTGTGCCACCAGATCAGGCCGCATAGGTTCAATACCCTGCTGCTGCATCTGGCTTAACAGTTCGTATACGAATTGATAGAACAGCGTTCTTGCATGTAACTTTTCCAACGGCGCAGACTTCATCCACTCTTGAAACATAAGCTCCACCTGGCCGAGCAGTGAGAGCGGATATAACGGTACGAATGAATATTGAAGCTGAAACGGTTTGTTTGGCCCCATCAGCCGTGATTGTTCCTGAGCCGCTGGCCATGTCAGTCCAGCTTTGTATAATACCAAATAATACTCAAGCTGGTCTTCAACTGCGATGTCAAGACGCGAGCCTTTCCCTCCATGCAGGACGTGGAACCGATTCACGCTATACATTGAATTATCCAGCCAAATTGTTGCACGGCCGCTAACCACATACACAAAAGTACTAGCCGGAAGAGAGTACTCCACCGACGTTTCCCCCTGCTCCAGCAGTATATACCGTACATCCATTATTTTCACCGAAGTATGGTTCCACAGCATAATATGCTCATTCAAGTTCATCGCAGTGCATCATCCCCTCAGCCGCATTACTGCGGTTTCCCTACATTATATTGATAATGATTCTCACAGTAAAGTTTTTCAACAAGCAGTACCGCGCTAACTGCCGTCATTTTTGTACTTCTTATTCGCTTATGTTAATATTGAACGGTAAGTCACTTATAAACATGAAGGAGGAGTACCTGATGAAAAAGAGATCGATTAAATCCTTAGCCTCTGGTATCGGGTATTCTACGGCTGTTTTTTTCTAGAATCGAGATTGACGGGATAAGTCTGTCTAGATCGCCAGCATTCTATAAAAAAACGGTGAAAATATATAATCGTAAACCAATATATATTTTCCATTTATAAGGAGACCTGCACACAATGAATCTTAAACAAATTCCAGTTCAACGATATAACCCCGAAATGATCGCGAAGCCTGTTGGAAACTACAGTCATGTCACCAAAATAGACCGAAATGCAGAGCTATACGTCTTCTCCGGCCAAATTGGCATCGATCAGGACAATCATATTCCCGCCGATTTTAATGAGCAAGTCACAAATACCATGAACAATATCATCGCCATCTTGTCTTCTCAACAACTGACGCCAGATCACGTCATTAAAATAAACATCTGGGCGACTGAAGAGATCGATTGGAATCATTTCTATGAAAAATGGAATGCTGTATTCGGACCTACATCGCCGTCCATGACGGTTGCATATATACAAGGCTTAGGTCTGCCTGAACTAAAAATTGAATTGGATGTCTGGGCAGCCGGTTAATGTCCTGATAATATAAAAGAAACGAGCCCTAGAATTTCTCTAGCGGCTCGTTTTTTTAGAACGATTATCTTACTCGGTCACGCCTGCCTCTTGGCTCACCAGCCCGCGGATAAAGGTCTCGAAGTTAGGCGCTAACTCTGTAATCTTATGACCCTTCTCTTGGCTGACATGGACAACTTCCGGTTCACCGACATTACCGGATGAACGATAGTCCAGCATAATCACACCTTCTGTGGGAGCAAGACTGTCGCCAATGACGACACCTATTTCGGGATAACCCTCATTTTCAATCACAAACCGGCTGCCGGCAGCTCCACACAGTGAAGTAGGCTTGTCCCGTCCAATTCCACGAATACCAGCGATCGTAATGAATTTCCCTTCTGTTGTGGGGTAACTCGTATGATTAGGAATACCGCCGTTATGTAATTTCATCAAAGCAACATAGGATGGAGGCAGCTTGAAGACCAATTGTTCTTCCACGGAATCGATCAGGTCGTCTGTCGGCGGCTCAGATACATACTTTTGCAGGGCAGCCTCGCTGTCATCCCAGAAATTCGAGGCATCAACCGGCTTATACGAACTCTTCGCAGGTGTTTTGGCCTGCTTCTTCGCGGTCTTTTCCCGAATCCATTCCAGGAATTCCAAGGTATCCTCATCTTCGGGGTCCAGCTTATCGGCTGCTTCAAAGGCTTGCTGTGCTTCGTCATATTGCTTGAGATAATAATGAGATACGCCAACCCGGTAATGCCAGAGCGCATCCTCCAATCCTTCCTCACTGATCTTCTCAAACTGCTGAAGCGCCTCTTCGTATTCACCCAAATTGTTCAACGCTCTGCCCAAATGACTGGTTAACTCATAATCCCGGTCTTCTTCAGGAATCTCCATAATCGCATCTACGATTTCTTGAAATTCATCTTCTTCATGCCATGTTTCCAGTTGTTCCAACAACTCATCGCTCATCTTCCATGCCCTCCCGTGAGAAACTCCAGTATCTATTAGAAGTATACCATTTCCAGCACAGCACTCTCCAGCGCGGACAGACTTGCGGAGTCTGCCCTATCATTATATGGCTTGGATCGGATGTAATATACGCTTGGCCCGCCAAACACAAATAGCCAGGGCACCCCTGAGAGCGCCTTGGCTATTTACATATTCATCTATTTACCACTATTGCCGGGGTTACACTTATGGATGCACAAGGACTTGCTCACTAACGTCTGATTCCAGCAATTGCTTCAGCTTTTGCCTTGTATCCGTACCATTCTTCGGCGTATTGACATACATCTTCAGGTTTGTATTTTCCGATATAAGAAAGCTTGTAATCTCAAAATTAAGCTGTCCTGCCAGGCGATGATTCAGCAATTTGTACATATCCCGGTCTTTGTCGATCCGGTGCATAGGCCACCATTGATCAAATTCCTTGCTTATCGATCTAAGCTCATCAACAAATTGCGTAATCCATGGATCTTCAATATATTGGCTGCAATCCGCCCGGAACTTGCCCAGCATCGTCTGGGCACTGATCTCCCAATCAGGGAACAGTCCGGCAAAATGTTTATCCGTGAACATGATTCGCATCAGGTTGCGCTTGCTGCACTCTAATTGGCTGAAATCGCAGAATACAAGCGCCGCAGCCCGATTCCAGGCAATAACATTCCAGCGATTGTCCACGATCATGGCCGGGGATTCCATTAGATTATCCAATACATGCTGATGCATCGGCTTGACCTCTTCAGGGCTGGGATAATAGGAAGGCGGAACATGTTGAGCAAGAGCATACAGGTGCACAATCTCCTGACGGTTGAGCATCAGCACTCTGGACAAGCTCTCCAATATTTGTATGGACACCTGAATCGGACGTCCCTGTTCAAGCCAGGTGTACCAGGTTACGCCGATTCCTGCCAGAGAAGCGACCTCTTCACGGCGCAGTCCCGGCGTACGACGGCGTATTCCTGCGGGCAGCCCTACTTGCTCGGGGGAAATCTTTGCCCGGCGGGTTTTGAGAAAGTCCCCAAGCTCGTGATGACGCTGCTTTGTATGATTCATTCAAAGCCCACCAGCCTTTCAGTACGTAATATTCAAGCTAAGAATGGTAGTAGTATATACGAATGATTTTTCAAATGCAAAAAACGTGGAGTTGAACAGACCAGCGCAAACCTAAGAACGCCAGCGATGAAGCCAGCGCTCTGTGTGAACAGCAAAAGGAGCTGCCCCACCGCAGACAAAGATGCGATGAGACAGCTCCTTTTTATTTGTACCTAATCTTAGTAGCGGGAACCGAAGACAATGCCTTGCGGAGCGATCGCTTCGATCTGGGCAAGGTCATCTTGTGTCAGTTCAACGTCCAGTGCACCAAGGTTCTCTTCAAGATATAGCGTGCGTTTCGTTCCCGGAATCGGCACGATGTTCTCTCCCTGAGCAAGTAGCCAAGCTAAGGCTAGCTGAGATGGCTTGCAGTCCTTCTCAGTTGCGAGCTCCTTGATTTTGGTCACAAGGTCTAGATTCTTCTGGAAGTTCTCGCCTTGGAATCTTGGAGAAGTACGACGGTAATCGTCTGGTTCAAGATCCTCATAGCGCTGGATCTGTCCGGTCAAGAAACCGCGGCCGAGCGGGCTGTAAGGCACGAAGCCGATGCCTAGCTCGCGGCATGTCGGCAGAATGGACTCCTCAACATCGCGATCCCATAGCGAATATTCCGTCTGCAACGCTGTGATAGGATGAACGGCATGTCCACGGCGAATAAGCTCAGGAGAAGCTTCCGACAGACCGAGATAACGAACCTTGCCTGCTTTGACAAGATCAGCCATCGCGCCTACAGTTTCTTCAATTGGTGTATCCGGATCAACGCGATGTTGATAGTAGAGATCTATATGATCGACACCGAGACGTTTCAGACTGGCATCACATGCAGCCTTTACATATTCAGGGCGGCCGTTGACGCTAACGGCACCATTCTCACCAACTACTGCGGCGAACTTGGTTGCTAAGATAACCCCATCTCTGCGGCCCTTCAGAGCCCGTCCGAGCAATTCTTCATTTTCGCCTAAACCATAGACATCTGCAGTGTCGAGCAGCGTAACGCCAAGCTCCAATGCCCGGTGAATGGTGCGGATGGATTCCGCTTCATCCCGCCCGGCATAGAAGTCGGACATGCCCATACAACCAAGACCTAGAGCGGATACCTCCAGTTTGCTGTTTCCAAGCGTTCTTTTTTTCAAAGCTTTCTCCACCTTTCTAATGCGAACTACAGACATCATACAGGGTAGAATCCACCGCTGACAGTTGCCTATTTATACGGGTATTAATACTACTATGTTAAAGTGGAGCGAGGGCTCTTCCGGTCGTCCATTGTGCGTTATTCCTTATCCACCGGCTTTTGGATACCATCCTCATAGAAATCAAAAAAGAGCTGATGCTGCGTGCCTCTTACGGCGTAGAACACATCGGACAGCCGCTTCCCCTTGCGCTTTACTTGCTTTTCTAGCCATTCTGTAGTCAACCCATGACTCTCCAGGTTCTTCTCCATGATGACCCCATCCATGACGAACTCCACCGGAAAATGCTGTGTCTTCACAGGAAGCTTCATATCCTTTTTCGTGACGAATTGGTACTCCTCTTTCTTCAATACTGAGACTGTCCCGTTATCCTCCAACACCGCATAAGCCACCTCTTCCATATTGAAAATCCCCATGCCGCGTAATACCTGAGCCAAAGTATCGAGTGTGTACCTTAGTTTCTTCATGTTGTGCTCAAGAATTTCCCCATTCTCGATCAGTACCGTAGGAGAACCAGAGATCCAGTTTCTTAATTTACGGTTCTTCAAAGCTATGTAGGATAGCAAAAATGACACAGCCGTGACTACAATAAGCGCCAGTATGAAATAGGATGTTTTTAACGATTCATTAAACGCCAGATTTCCCGCAATGGAGCCCAGCGTTATACTAGTCACAAAATCGTGAAACGTCATATTAGAGATTGTCTGCTTCCCCAGCAGCTTGGCTACCAGTAAAAGCGCTAAAATCGAAAGTGCGGCCCGAAATAAAATGTCCCAATAAGCATGCATATTACCCATCCCTCCTGCCAGTCATTGTTGCCAAATGAGGGTGGAAACAATCCTGGTCCGGTCGCATGATTATTGGGGAGAAAACAATGCGGAGGGTCATTCTCTCAGATTCGCTTTTATTACATACAATGGATTATATTTGAAATACAGAATCTGTAAAGGAGTGAGTGCATGATCCATCAAACAATCGTAAGTGAAATGATCTCTCAACTAGGCATAAGCCCGGCAGAAGTTAAGCTTCTTGGGGGATATAATGACAATGTCTTCGAGGCCGGTGCGAAAGATCCTTTTATTGTGAAAATAGTGGAGAAAACAAATCATTCCGAAAGGGACACGTTATCGGAGTTGGAGTGGCTGGAATACTTACATACGCAAGGGGTCCATGTCGTTCGGCCTCTACGTACTGTAGGGAATGAATACATTCAACCCGTTAATGAAGAGTACTACTATGTAGCTTTTGAAAAGATAAACGGTGCCCACATTGCACCAGAGCAGCAAGAGGCTTGGGGGGAGGCTTTATTTGAAAAGTGGGGCGAATTATTGGGCAGGGTACACCTCTTTTCCAAAGGATATTCAGCCGTTCACGCTCGTCCTCATTGGGATCAAAACCATTTACTACTAAATGTGGAGACACTTCCTCTCAACCCTGAGCTTATTCAAAAATGGAAACAGTACATAAAAGAGTTGCATGCGTTACCTATCTCGAGTGACTCCTTCGGACTGATTCACGGTGACCTGCATCATGGAAATTTATTAAAGACAGGACCTGAACTCACTCTTATCGATTTTGGCGATAGTGAATACCATTGGTTTGCTTACGATATCGCCATTGTTATCTATCATGCAGCTCTCACGGTTCCAAAATCTGAAAGAGATGGATTCGCTAAAAACTTCTTTAGCTCATTTATGAGTGGATATACCCGTGCGAACCCCAATACATCCTTCTTTAAAGAAATTGCGTATTTCATTGATTACAGACATCTCTATTCCTTCACATATCATTCAGTACATTTAGACAAAGATCAATTAACAGAGGAGGAAATCCGCTATCTTAATGAGATGGAAGATTCGCTATTGAATAACGTCTCTTTTTTAAATTTATCATTTCAATAGTAAAAATAGCCTAGGGGAGTTGCTCAGCGCTAGAGCTATCCTTGAATTGATTTCGCTAGCAGTATGCGATATATTAAAAACCAACCGACAGAGATGCTGCTTGGCATACATCTGTCATTACAACAAAGAGGATGAAATATTATGCCTATTCCTTCCGATTATCCAAAACCAACCCGCTCCACGGCCAAAGACCTGGCATTATCCCAGTTGAAGAAGTGGATTATAGAAGGTACACTGCAGCCGGATGAGAAGCTTAACGACGCTGCACTCGCCGCGGCAATTGGTGTGAGCAGAACACCCGTCCGGGAAGCACTGCAATTGCTTGAGGCTCAAGGGCTCGTTCAGATGTTTCCGGGCAAAGATACACGCGTAACCACTATTGATAAAGATCATATCAGTAAGCTATACGCTCCCCTTGGGGTACTGCATGCCCTGGCTGTCGAAACGGCTGCCCAGCGGATCGAGCCTGAACAAATCCAACAGCTGCGTGAACTGAATCGTTTGTTCACACAGAGTATCAAGGATAAAGATCTATATCAGGCACTGGAATATGATGAAGAATTCCATAACTTAATCATGGAGATTGGCGATAACCCTTACATTGTTTCCTTCTGTTCTTCCTTGCAAATTCATATTCGCCGATTTAAATACTTTTTCCTGAAGCAGCCTCTAGGCCAAACGCTGGCCGCAGCTGAAGAACATGAGCAAATTATTCAGGCTTTGGAAGAACATGATTCAGACGCTGCTGCCCGCATCGTGAAGCAGAATCTGTTACGCCCGCTTGCTGAATTCGAGCAAATACTATAAAAGAGAAAAATAGCCCCATTGGCTTTGCCCGGACATTCAAGATCCGGCAGCTCAATGGGGCTGTCTTTTTTCTACAGTTTCTTTTCATAGATATCTATGGGATTGCCACGGTGGTCTATGCTGCTGTTAACAATGACATATTCATTCTTGCCCCAGAATAGAGCCCCGCTTTCATTTTCCTTTTGAACACAGAGCCTTACCTTATCTACGTTTTCCTGACGCAATTTACTCTCTATCAATTCCACAGCTTCTCTTCCAATTCCATGGCCTTCATGATCCTTATGTATTATCAGTAAACCAATCCACGTATAATTATCATGTGGATTTCTCAGGAGGTATGTGACTATCCCGATGTTCTCATCATGCTTTCTGATGTAAAACATCTTTTCACCAGATTCGAAATTATTCGTATTCTCTTCCAATATCTCTTCAGATGTTAATAACGCTTTACCCATAACCACAAGATTATAAGACGGCTGAGAGTTCATCATAGATGTTTGAATTTCAATATTTTCTGGCGACATTGGTTCGCTAACAGCTTCTAAAGTAATCAAATTCAGGACCTGCTTTCTACACATTTTATAAAAAGTACAATTCTATAAAATGTGCAGAAAACCCTCTCTGTCCATGATTTATCTCGTTCTGCTAAAGGCCTTTCATCAATATCTCGCCTATACAACAGGCTCTTGAATGGCTTCTGTTTCCACTGCTGGGTTCACATCATTCCATATCGAGCTCTTGATCTCGCGCCGCAGGGTAGGAGCAACCTCTTCGGCGAAGCGTGCCGCCTGCTCACGCTGCTCCGACTCTGTCAGGCCGTCCACGCTGATACTGAGCACCTGGTTACCGAACGCCTTGTTATAGCGCAGGATTTTCTCAATCACATGCTCGGCACTACCAACCAGAATCGGACCATTCTCGATATTATCTTCAAGATCCCGGAAGGGGGACAGATCGTGCGGAGCTTTCAGTCTGCCGTGGAACGCATCATAATAAGGCCGGAATTTCTTAATCGCCTCTTCGGTCGTGTTGGCTATAAAAATAGCACCGCCCGCGCCTGAACCGATGACCGCCTTCGCGGGATCATGACCGTAAAAAGCCAACCGCTCGCGGTAATGCTCGATCAGGGCTGTATACTTAGACTGGCGGTGGATCGTATTAGAGGAGAACAACGGCTCACCATATTTGGCGGCCAGCTCCGTCGAATGCGTGCTTGAGGCGCTTCCGTGCCAGATCGGAATCGGCTGCTGGAACGGCCGCGGCTGTGTCGTGACATTCTCTAGCGGAGTGCGATAGCGCCCCTGCCAGCTGACATTTTCCTCGCTCCACAGCCTTTTTAATAGTGCATACCGTTCCGCAAGTGATTCCCACTGTTCCTCCTCAGAAATGCCGAAGAGCGGATAATGGCTCGCGTCGTTGCCTTTGCCGATGATCAGCTCGATCCGTCCGCCCGAAAGATGATCGAGTGTCGCATAATCCTCCGCCACCCGCACTGGGTCAAGTACGCTAAGCACCGTCACGGTCGTCAGCAGCCGGATACGAGAGGTTCTCGCGGCGATAGCAGTAAGGATAACCGGCGGGGATGAAGCGATGAATGGTGCGCTATGTCGTTCACCTACGCCATAGGCGTCGAAGCCCAGCTCCTCAGCCAACACAGCTTGTTTCAGCACGTTCTGGAATTTCTCCTGTGTCGTGAACGATTCTCCTGTCAGGGCGTTAGGCGTATTGAGCAACAAGCTCATTAATGCGAATTTCATGTCAGATGGCCTCCTTATAATGAAGATGTGAATGGATTAGAGCGGATAATGACAGGCTGCCGCATGACCACTGCCGATGTCCGCAAGCTTCGGCTCCTCTTCCCGGCATCTTGCCGTCGCCACTGGGCAGCGGGTATGAAATCTGCAACCGGACGGCGGAGACATCGGCGAGGGAATTTCTCCTTGAATGGAGACGAATTCCCTTTTGCGGCTGGGATCCGGCCAAGGAATGGAAGCAAGCAGCGCAGCTGTATAGGGGTGGGCTGGATGCTGGAACAATTCATCTGCCGGCGCGACCTCGACCAGCTTGCCAAGATACATAACCCCGATCCGCGACGACACATGCCGGACGATGTTAAGACCATGCGCGATAAATACATAGGTTAAACCGAGGGTGCTCTGGAGGTTCTGCATTAAGTTGACGATCTGGGCCTGTACCGACACGTCTAGTGCAGATACAGCTTCGTCTGCCAGCACGAACTTCGGTTGCAGAGCAATTGCGCGGGCAATCCCGATCCGCTGGCGCTGCCCGCCCGAAAATTCATGAGGGTAGCGGTCAGCCCAAGCCGGGTTCAGCCCCACTAACTGCAGCAGTTCTTCCACACGTTGTTTCCGCTGCGCAGCAGGCAGCGATTCATGCACGACTAACGGTTCAGCAATAGTCTCACCAATCGTCCATCTTGGATTGACCGAACCATAGGGATCCTGGAAAATCATCTGCATATCCCGGCGAACATCACGGCGCCTCGCGGCGTTCATATCCGTCAGGTCTTCGCCGCTAAATAAGACGCGGCCAGCACTGGCCTGCTCCAGCTGAATCAGGACACGCCCGAGCGTAGATTTGCCGCTGCCGGATTCGCCGACAAGACCGAAGGTCTCCCCTTTGTGAATCGTGAAGGAAACGTCATCTACAGCATGAACGACAGCCTTGGTCAAGCCGAAGGGTCCTTTGACCGGATAATGCTTCGTTAATCCGGAAACCTCAAATAGCGGTGGTGCCTTCGCTAGCGCTTCAGCTGCGACGCTTGGAAACGACGTTTTATGGGACGAAGTTATCGTCCCCGACGCACCCAGTAGTACTGTCCGGCGGTCCGCTACCTGACCGATGTCCTGACCGTTCAGAAGTTTATCCGTATGCCAGCAAGCTGCTTCATGGCCGTCTTCTCCGGCCAGCGCCGGCACCTCGGTACGGCATTGGTCCGTAGCCAGCGGGCAGCGGGGATGAAACCGGCAGCCGGAAGGGAATTCCGCCACATTGGGCGGCGTTCCTTCAATGGTATACAGCGCCGCACTGCGGTCGCTGTCCATCGTCGTGATGGAACGCAGCAGCCCAGCGGTGTAAGGATGATGCGGCTGCTGAAACAGGCGGGCTGCCGGTGCCTGCTCTACAATCCGTCCGGCATACATGACGATCATCCGATCAGCCATCTCGGCTGCGATCCCGAGATCGTGGGTAATCAGCAGAATGGACATTCCATATTCCGTCTTTAGTTCGTTCAATAGCTTTAGAATCTGCGCCTGAATCGTGACATCGAGCGCTGTCGTCGGCTCATCCGCGATTAGAAGCTCCGGCCCGCAGGCGAGCGCCATGGCAATCATTGCCCGCTGGAGCATTCCTCCAGACAGCTCATTCGGGTATTGACCGAGGCGCAGCTTCGGCTCCGGAAATCCGACGCGGCGAAGTAACTCCTCCGCATGCGCCCGGGCTTCCTTCACGCTGCGTTTGTCGTGACGGCGAATCGTCTCCACAAGCTGGGCACCAATCGTAAAGACGGGATCGAACGCCGCCATCGGTTCCTGGAAGATCATCGCGATTTTTTTGCCGCGAATAGCCCGCAGCAAGTTCTGGGGGAGCGTCGTTAACTCTTGACCGTCCAGCTTCACACTGCCCGCCGCAATGCGCCCCCGGTCGAAATCGGTCAAGCGCATGATGGCTTTGGACGTAATCGTCTTGCCGCTGCCGGATTCACCGACCAGACATACCGTCTCACCTCGGCCTATATCAAAGGAGACATCCGCGATCGGCACAAGTGTGCCACCGGATGCCTGGAATTCAACCTTCAAGCTTTCGATTTCCAGCAAGGGCCGGGTCATATACTGCCTCCTTCCGCCAGTCAGGCGCCGCTTTTTCTCGGATCCAGCTTATCCCGCAGCCGGTCTCCAATGATGTTGATAGCCAGTACAAATAGCGCGATAGCAAGACCCGGGAACGTACAAATCCACCAGGCTACCGTCAAATACCCGCGTCCCTGTGCCAGCACAGTGCCCCAGTCCGGAATTTCCTTGATGACCCCAAGCCCCAGAAAGCTAAGCCCGGATCCAGTCAGAATGGAGGTGCCAATGCCTATTGTCGCCATAACAAGAAACGGTGCCAGCGAGTTGGGCAGCACATGCTTGCGGAAAATGCGAAACCCCGTACTGCCGATAGAACGGGAGGCTGTGACGAACGCCCGGTTCTTGACGCTAAGCACCTGGCTCCGCATCACCCTTGCATAGCGCGGAATCGTCCCTGCGGCTATCGCCAGTACGACGTTAATCAAGCTGGGCCCGATGGCAGCAGCAATCGCCAGCGCCAAGAGAATCCCCGGTATCGTCATCAGAACCTCGATAATACGCATGATGACCTGATCGACCCATCCTCCGACATAGCCGGAGAAGGCCCCGAGAATACCACCGGTCAAGCCACCCACAATGACGGAAGCCAGACCGATGAGCAGTGAATCCCGGCTGCCGTAGACGATCAGACTGAACACATCTCTTCCGAAATAATCGGTTCCAAGTAAGTGCTTAACGCTGGGCGGTTGCAGCAACTGAGCCGCATCCATCATCGTGGGGGAATAGGGCGCGACCCACCCCGGCACAATCGCACAAACGATCAGAAACAGCACAACCAATTCTGCCGCGTATAGAAACAAATCAGATGCGCCGAGATGCCATGACCTTGCAGGTCGTTTTCGTTCGCTTTTCCACAGTGGCTTAAGCGCAGTTGCATCTTTCATTCTGGTTTCTCCCTCCTTCTATGCGACTTCTTAGGTCGACCGCCGGATGCGCGGATCAACTAACGAATACGAAATGTCTACCAGCACGTTCACGGATACATAGATGATTGCGGTAAAAAAAACAACGCCCTGCACCACCGGTATATCCTTTGCCATGATTGCGTCAGCGAGAATCCGGCCGATCCCTTGCCGCGCGAACACCGTCTCGATCACGACCGTTCCGCTTAGCAGCTCGCCGATCATGACCCCAATCATCGTCAGCGCAGGAATCAAGGAATTGCGCAGCGCGTGGCGGTACATGACCGCCCGTTCCGCAAGCCCTTTGGCGCGTAGGGTCAGGATGAACGGCTCACTTATGATCTCAAGCATCGTATTGCGGACCATCCGGACGATAAAGCCTGCACCTACAAGCCCAAGGGCGATACCGGGCAGCACGAGTGTTTTCCAGCTTCCAGAGCCCATCGCTGGAAACCAGCCCAGCTTAATGGAGAACAGCAGCAGCAGCAAAATCCCCGTCCAGAACGACGGCATCGATATGCCGAATAGGCCAACAAATCGTGCCAGCACGTCGATAATGCCGTTCCGGTGGATCGCAGACAAGACGCCGAGAAGGATACCAACCACGATGGAGACAGCGGCGCTGACGAAAGTAAGCGCAAGCGTAGCCGGAACCTGCTCAAGGATTTTCGGCAGAACCGGATCTTGTGTAATCCGCGAATGGCCGAAATCCCCTTGCAGCAAATGGATGAAATAGCGGGAGAATTGCTCATAGAAAGGCTGATCCAATCCGAGTTGATGGCGTAAATCGGCAATTGCCTCAGGCGATGTCGCATTGCCATCCAGCATCTGCAGCACCGGATCACCAGGCAGTACATACATGATGAGGAAGACAAGCATCGACGAACCGGCCACGACGAGCAAGGAAGTGAGTAATCGCGTTACAATGGTTCCGGCCATTTCATTAGCCTCCTCCCCGGTTATTTGTGGATGCTTACATCGTAAAATTGTGGGTACCCGAGCAAATCAAATTTCAGACCTTCGACCGTCTTCGGATGGGCTACCGTATATGGGAATACATAGATTGGGAGGATAACAGCATGATCAATCAGATATTGCTGGATTTTGGTGTAGGCTTCTTTCCGCTTCTCCAGATCAGACTCCTCTGAGCCAAGATCAAGCAGCTTGTCGATTTCAGGATCGGACAGATTCGACCAGTTCGTGCCGCCGTTGGCGTATTCCTTACCGGACTGGAAAATGCTCCGCATCACGTCAGGATCAGCTTTCACCTGAGAATTGCCAAACAGATCGAAGTTGCCTTCCTTCAGTGGAGTACTCGTATCCTTTGTAATGTTGAGTGTCACATTGACGCCGATCGCTTTCAATTGCTGCTGGACGATCGCCGCGATGTCGTTACGCTTCTCCCGGTTCGGCGAACCATCAAGATAACGGAGAATCAGCTTCTTGCCGTCCTTCTCACGGATGCCGTCCGCACCTTTCTTCCAGCCTGCTTCATCCAGCAGCTGGTTTGCCTTATCAAGATCGGGTTTGATCTTGTTCTCAAGCGATGCATCATATCCGAGTAGCCCTGGTGTAATGGACGACCAAGCCCGGTCGTAGGTTCCGAGGTATAGAGTTTTGACAATGGTATCGACGTCGACCGCAAGCTGCACCGCTTGGCGCGCCTTGATATCACTCCAAATGTCACTCTTCAAATTGAAATAGAGAGAGAAGGCTGTACCGTTCGTGATCGCCTGATCCACCTGGAACTGAGGATCATTTTTAAGTGCGGCAATGTTCTGTGGTGGAACCGCTTCTGCAGCCAGCAGCTGCCCGCTTTGTACACTACCGATCCGTGTCGCCTCTTCCGGTACAATCTTGAACGTCAGTTTATCCAGATGCGAAGGTCCTTTGTTATCCGCAGTTGGTGGCCCCCAGTTGTAATCCGGGTTCTTTTCCAGAGCGATTTCGTCGTTCTCCGTCCAGCTGACAAATTTGAACGGCCCTGTGCCTACAGGATGCTTGCCATATTGATCACCATACTGCTGTATGGCCTGTGGTGAAGAGATGCCGAGGAACGCTGAGCTCAGCCCGCTAAGAAACGGCTCGAACGGCTGGGATAGGATTAACTTGATGGTATAATCATCCACCACCTCCGCTGATTCAAAAGGACCGATCAGGGATTTGGCCTGACCTCTAGCCGACGTCGTAATATGGTCAAAATTCGCTTTGACAGCAGCAGCATTAAATGGCGTTCCATCTTGGAACTTAACATCTTGACGTAGCTTGAACGTATACGTCTTGCCGTCTTCCGATTTCGTCCACTCCGTTGCCAGCCAAGGCTGGAAGCTTCCATCTTGAGTCTGAACGACGAGGCTATCCGTGATATTTCGGAACACCCGGTGAGATACTGCAAAGCCGCTTGCTCCTGGGTCGAGTGTGTCAGGAGATGTCGCCAGCGCGTAGGTCAGCTCCCCGCCCTCCACTGGCTTGGCAACCGCTGGAGCCGCTGCAGAAGAATCGGTAGAGCTTGTTGCTTCTCCGCCTTTGGCCGCGCAGCCTGCCAAGACCAGTGTCAATGCCGTTGTTAACGATACATAAGTCGCCCATTTGATAAACCGTTGTCTCTTCATACTCAGCTCCCCTTTTCTCTTAAACGTTTTAGTAGACTATGCGCTACACTCACGCCTGCTGCAAAGTCAGTTCCTTTCCGTCCCACACCGTGCTGGGAATTTCGCGCCGTAGAACGGGCATAACATCCTTAGCGAACCGCTCTATTTGCTCGAGCTGCTCAGATTCGCTCAAGCCGTCCGCACCGATGCTAAGCACCTGATGCCCATATGCACGATGGTAAGTCAGCACCTTTTCGATTACACTCTCCGGACTGCCAACCAGTGTAGGACCGTTCTCTACCGTATCTTCAAGGCTCTTAAATGGCGATTGATTATGCTTCGCCGAATCCGTGGAGCTAAATGCCTCATAATAAGGCTTATATCTACGGATTGCTTCCTCCTTCGTATCCGCCAAATATAGACTGCCACCCCCCGCTCCGACGATAGCATCCTTCGGATCGTGTCCATAGTACTCCCAGCGTTCACGATAATGGTCGATCAGTGCCTTGTACTTGGCCATCGGATGAAAGCCATTTGACGAGAAGATCGGCTCCCCGTACTTCGCCGCAAGCTCAGTAGATAACGGGCTAGAGGCACTGCCATGCCACACCGGAATCGATTTCTGGTACGGCCGGGGTTGTGTCGTCACCTTATCCAGCGGCGTCCGGTACTGTCCCTGCCAGGTGACATTTTCTTCGTTCCACAGCCGCTTGAGCAGGTCATAACGCTCGGCAAGGGATTCCCACTGCTCCTCTTCCTTAATTCCGAACAGCGGATAATGGCGTGGATCATTGCCTTTGCCGATGATTAGTTCAAGCCGTCCGCCAGACAGATGATCGAGCGTAGCATAATCCTCAGCCACCCGCACAGGATCCAGTACGCTCAGCACGGTCACCGTCGTAAGCAATCGAATGCGACTCGTTCTGGCCGCAATTGCAGTTAGAACAACCGGTGGAGACGAGGATAAGAACGGCGCTCCGTGTCGTTCGCCTACGCCGTAAGCATCAAAGCCTAGCTTCTCAGCAAGCTCTGCCTGCTTTAGCACGTTCTGAAATTTTTGTTGTGTGGTGAAGGTCTCACCCGTAAGAGCATTCGGAAGATTAAGCATCAGACTGAATAGAGCGAATTTCATGTGCTATCCCTCCTTCATATGATTTTACTAAAACATTATAATCCGGTTGTTTTAGTATGAATTATAAAGACTGTAGCATCCTTACCTCCTCGCGTCCAATAGAGTTTTTCTAGTTTTCATTCAGAAAATCTGATACAAGTCCCTTTCTACTCGGTCACCGGGTAATTTTCAGAAAAACAAATAGCCCTCATTCCATGGAATCCAGGAATGAGGGCTATTCTGCTTATTTTTTACACAGTCTACCTGACGGATTGCCGCTCACTGCTTAAACCCAGCGTCTTAGCTGTAGAAGTATGAATTTTCTGGATGAGATCAGGATTGTCCACTAGTGGCACGCCATAAGAAGGAATCATTTCTTTTATTTTTGGTTCCCAGTCTTTTAGATGTTGCGGGAAGCATTTCTCTATCACCTCAAGCATGACGGAAACGGCAGTAGAAGCACCCGGAGAAGCGCCGAGCAATGCAGCAATCGATCCATCACCGGCACACACCACTTCCGTGCCAAATTGGAGTGTTCCTTTACCGGCCGCGGTATCTTTGATGACCTGCACACGCTGACCTGACACTAATAGATCCCAGTCCTCGTTTTTAGCATTAGGGATAAACTCCCGCAGCTCTTCCATGCGTTGTTCTTTCGAAAGCATTACTTGCTGGATTAGGTATTTCGTCAGGGACAGATTTTTGGCACCTGCCGCTAACATCGTTAGCACATTATTGGGTTTTACAGAACCGAGCAAATCAAACATCGAACCAGTCTTCAAGAATTTGGGTGAGAAACCGGCAAACGGTCCGAAAAGTAACGATTTTTTATTATCGATAAATCTGGTGTCTAGATGCGGAACAGACATTGGCGGTGCACCAACCTTCGCTTTACCGTATACTTTGGCATGATGCTGGGCTACAACTTCTGGATTATTACACACCATGAACAGCCCGCTGATCGGGAATCCCCCGATATGCTTGCTTTCAGGGATACCGGATTTTTGCAGCAAAGGAAGACTGCCTCCCCCGCCGCCGATAAAGACAAATTTTGCCGTACGGCGTTCAACTTGACCCCTATCATTCCGTACCTTCAGTTCCCACAAGCCTTCGCTGGTTCGTCTAATATCTTCGACACCATGCTTGTAGTGAATATCGACATTCTTACTCTTTAAATGTTTGAACAGCATGCGCGTTAAAGCGCCAAAGTTAACATCCGTACCAGTGTCGATTTTAGTGGCTGCGATCGGCTCATTCAATGGCCGGTCCTTCATAATAAGCGGTATCCATTGCTGCAATTGTTTCGGATCTTCGGAGAATTCCATACCTTGAAATAACGGGTGGTTTGAGAGCGCTTTAAAACGTTGCTTCAGGAACGCTACATTCTTCTCTCCGAGCACCATACTCATGTGTGGCAATGGCATGATAAAGTCTTGCGGATTACGAATCAGATCACGGTTCACAAGATAAGACCAAAACTGCATCGAATCTTGAAAGTGTTCATTCACGATAACAGCTTTGCTGATATCTATGGTTCCGTCCGGTTTTTCCGTAGTGTAGTTAAGCTCGCACAGTGCAGCATGCCCCGTTCCCGCATTATTCCATTCGTTGGAGCTTTCCTCTCCTGCGCTAGCCAGCTTTTCAAACACTGTAATTTTCCAATCCGGTACTAATTCTTTCAACAATGTCCCCAACGTCGCACTCATGATTCCGGCACCAATTAAAATAACGTCTGTTTCGGTTTGTCTGCTGCTCATGTTTACCGCCCTTACACGTTAGTATTATCTTCTCAATTATAACCTGCACCTAGTATATCACTTTTAATTTTATAGATTAAGTTAGTTACTATTATATGACAGGGATTTGTTATTTAAAAGCTGGGAATTTTCGTGGGGCTTCCTTTTTGCAACTCTTCCTCAAGAAACGATGCTTAGTATTCTATCAATGACTGGCTTGTCCAAAACTATATTATGGCCGGATATACAAGTGTCAAAATCCATCTCTCGATACTTTAATAGTGTGCTGATATAATCTTCTTTTTCACCATAGAGGCTTGGAACAATTTCATCCACGGAGTCGCCGATATTATCACCTACATTGATTACCTTTTCTACTTCATCAATTACACTTATAGAATCCACGGTATGGCCAGGGGTATATATGAGCCTTATTTGGTCTTCAGGAAAATATAATTCTTGTTCAAACGTCAGATTTGGCAGATGCATTTCCGCTTCACCCTCCAGATACTTGTTATACTTCTGAAACGTAGTCTCCCAATTCTGCTCTATCATTTCTCTACATAGCTTATGAGATATGATCATACAATCGTGAAGTGAACTATTTCCCCAAATATGATCCCAATGATAATGTGTATTTATAACAATTATTGGTTTGGTGTCATGCCCTATGTATTCTTTAATCGCTGCAACGGTTAGAGAGCCAAGCCCTGTATCAATAATATAGTTGTACTTATCCCCCAAAATCAGTTGAACGTTCAGATCCCACCCTGAAGTAGTTCGAGTTGTAAACATAACATTTCTATTCTTAATTTTTTCAATTTTCATAATTACACTCCCGCTTCATGTCATTGTCCATAAATATAAGTTTCTATGTAACACCCAAATTATACCATTACATACTTGATCTTAGATAATGCTTTTGATATATAAAAAACGATTGGATTAGGTACCCCTGATCCAATCGTTTCTTTAGTCCCTTTCGGGTAAGTGCCTTATCCGAACCACTTTTTTTATTTTAATATAATATTATCAATCAGCACGGCAGAGTCATAAATACTGTCTCCTTGATCCCAAACGTGGAAGCGAAGGACAATTGAAGCCTTGCCGGCAAATTGGCTAACGTCGTACTCCACGTGCTTCCAATTGGTCATGTATGTCGTTTCATCCCCACCGTAGAAATCAATCGCCACTTTGTTCTCATCAATCCAGTACGCCGTGGACTCATTAATTGATTCGGTTCCAATGGTGACGGACTCGTTACCGAAGACACTCGTTGTTACAGTATCCCCCCCATACAGATGAGAAGTAACGACATTAGATGCATTGATATATACACTGGAAGTTACCGTTGCTTTAAAAGTATCGTTATATACCGATCCAACGAATTCCGTTGGCTCCTCAGAAATGAAATTATAGTCGAAAGAAAGCGTCGTTACTCCAGCCGGAATCCTAAAACTCTGCTCGATGTAACTATCCGAATTGTAATCGACGCCTCCAAAATCGTTGTTTTCATATCCAAGGCCGGTGCTGATAATAGCCATGTAGTTGCCCTCTGTCGGTTTGAGTGGTCCCAGCTTGGAGATCACCCGAACATCCCCATTTCCATTCCAGCCGATCCAATTACCGGTCTCAAATGTTCCGTTGATAAGCCCTTCTGTCTTGGTACCAATGTTGCTTCCCTTCATCGCGAAAGCCGCCAAACCATCGCTTGCGCCATTTGCATCCACTGCTGCCTTGAATGCTTCTTCGGTCGTCTGGTTCCCATCGATCAAAGCTTTGAACACCGATTGGACAATCGCTTGATCATACGCAAGCTTTACATAATCTGTGTATCCATAATAAGTGCCAGCACCATTGTTAATGAACGCATCTGCCATGGAATGATTGTACATGCTCCGGCAGCTGCCATTAAATACGATTGTATTCGGCAGCATATCGTTATAGCGTGTAACAAAAGAAGGTGTTATAGCATAATAACCGGAGATAATAGCCAGTCTTCCTTTTCTCAAGTCTAACTCATATGCTTTTTTACTCTCTGCCGTTGCCTTTTCCCCTGTCAAGAACATGACTTGCGGACCAGCATATTTGAAATCAATGCCATACTTTTTATGGAGCATCTGGAGTACATTATCATCATAGAACGTATCACCGTGTGTATCTAAAACTACGACTCCATAGTTAGTTAGTCCTTTAAAGAAGTTAACATCAGCTGCGCTATCTTTTACTCTGTCCACAAGGAACGAATTGGACTGAACAAACTCATCATACACAGCGTCATAAACAGTCGAAGACGTCAGCTTGGTAGAGAATGGAGAAATTACAGCAACCCGCTTGCTGCCTATTGATGCAGCAGTTTGCTCCACACTTTGCGTTAGCGTATTCGCTGTGAATACATCACTGGAAGTAGCATCTTCATCTGTACCGCTTAACCCCTTCGTATTATCTGGAGCTGCTGAAATCCCCCCAAGAATCCCTGTGTCCAGCGCGTACCATATACTGCCGCCATTACCGGAGATACCTGCATACTGTACTTCGTCTTGCGTTTGCAGCCATGCCACGGTTTCTTCCTTCGCTTTTTGCAAATCGCCGTATTGAGCGACTAACTGATCAAGTTTGTCCTGCGTATTGTTTTGAATCATTTCCGTTTGTGCTAGCTGCTCTTCTGTAAGATGCTTTACTACAGATAATTTATAAACTGAACTGCTTGGGGCATCCCCCGTATAAGCCTGCAAATTTATGTAACCTTCCGTACTTTCAGTCAGTGTAACTTTTCCACTGTAGATCCCGTCTGCTTTGAGACTGTCTCCATGATTTGCCAGACCATCATCATAGAGCGATGTGATTTTGGAAATCACATTACCGCTTCCATCTACCTTATACACACTCGCAGTTACCGTTTCTTCCTCATTGAGTGATACACGGAATATGACTTCTGTCGGCTCATCGGCATAAATGGAGTCGGTGCCCTCCCCTTTCACCACAACTTGGAGCCCGTTTGTTGGTGCAGAAGTTGGAGGGGTCGGTGCAGGAGTTGCTGGTGGCTCTGTTGGTGCAGGTGTCGCCGGTGCAGGTGCCGATGGTACAGGTGCCGTCGGTGCTGGCCGTGTCGATTCAGGTGCTGGAACTGACGAAGAGTTCCCGCGGTCGGTTATCACCGAAGTCGCAGCTGGGGTTGTAGTTGGGGTTGCCACAGGGGCTTCACCCTTGTTAACCTCTTCAGCAAGGAACTCCTTCGATCTCTCAACATATACCGACTTATTGGTTTTGAATTCATAAGCTAGACGAGCCAGAGCCTGCCGCTCAGCTTGGTCTTTCGGTTTGAAATTCAGTGTCCCGTCACTGCCTTGAATCCCGTTGATGAAGCCATTCTTAAAGGCCAAAGATACATGCGCTTTTGCCCATTCGGATACCTTCGATAGATCGGACAGCTTGGCATCAACCGGGAGTTTCTTCGCCGTATCTTCTAATTGGAAAGCTCGAATGAAGAATACGACCAACTCTTCACGGGTGACCTTGGAGTTAGGACTAAAAGTAGTAGCAGATGTTCCTTCTGTGATCCCGCTATCTACCAATGCCCCTATATAACCCCGGTACCAACTGTTCCGGTTAACGTCTTTGAACGGTGCCGCTTTATCTCCATTTTCTTTCAGACCGAGAGATAAAACGATAATTTTCGCCAATTCGGCGCGCGTCATGGCCTTATTCGGCTGAAAGGTGTTATCTCCATATCCTGAAATTATTCCTGCTTCTACTAATGATTGAATCTCCTTTTTCGCATAAGAACCAGCGATGTCTTTAAGCTGCGTTGCCTCACCAAACGCTGTGAATGGCATAAGCGTGCTTAACAGCAGGGCAAACACCATCATCAGACTGACTTTACGGCGCACTGCATGTAATAACATTATCTTCTCCCCTTCTAATCTAAGAATTTCACTGAACGTCGTCAATCTCTGCAAACCCCAATATAGGGTTTATAACCCAATTAAGACAACCTATTGATTTTACAATACTAATTGGAGTATTTACAATATTTATCGGTAATTATTGTAAATACCTTTAGTACTATTGAATCAGCAATGTTACAGTCTCGCATGACCATAGTTCCGCTTTCCAGATGGATACTGAACAATTTTCAGATTTTTTTCCATGAAAATAACTTTTTGTATGACTTCTCCATCTAATCATATAGAGGGCCCTCAAGGAGGAAGAATGATTTGCTGGAAAACGAACTGGATATCAAAAAGGCGCAGAGAGGCGACCATGAGGCGTTTATCCGTCTTTTTAGGCAACTGGAATCACAGTTGTACAGATTAGCTAAGACCATTCTGATGAAAGATGAAGATTGCGCGGACGCGCTTCAGGAAACGACATTGAAGGTATACAAAGGGTTGGCCAACCTTAAACAGCCCAAGTTTTTTAAAACCTGGGTCATACGCATCCTGATTAACGAATGCAATCAGTTACTTCGCATACGCGAGCGAACGGTGGTTGTAGCGGAGATTCCCGAAGAAACGGTCGTTTCCTACGCCCATTTTGAAAATTCAGGGACTGTGGACCTGCAAAGCTTCATTAACGAGCTGGACGAATCCCTGCGGCTTGCTATCGTGCTTTTCTACTATGAGGATTTATCCATTAAGCAGATTGCGGATGTGCTTGATATCTCCGAAGGAGCGGTCAAGGCACGACTTCACCGCGCACGGCGATTGTTATCCCAACAGATACATCCTGTGCGGGAGGAGGGACTTGCAAATGAATAATAATAATTTAGAAAAGCAGCTTAGGGAGCTAGGGAGAGCTAATACACCGGAACTTCCTCCTGTACTACGGTCGCGGCAGGATTCAATTTATGCATCTCTGGCCACCATTGTCCAAGATCCTCCGGAGAAGAAAAAGAAAAGAAAGGTATATCCTAAAATCGCAGCTGTGGCTGCTGCTATATTGCTCAGTGTTATGCTAACGGCAATCTATCCGCCAGCATTGGCCAATGCGCTGAAGCAGCTTCCATGGGTAGGCGGCATTTTTGAACGGGCAGATGATCTGGGGTTGCAAGCCGCCCAGCGTTTGGGTCTGATCTCCCGCCCGAACAGCAGTGATACGCATGATGGAATCACCTTGTCTGCCGAAGAGGCGGTATTTGACGGTAACCGTTTAGCATTTGCCGTGAAGGGTGAGGGTGAAGGACCGGACGTTAAGTTAACTGGAGTGACGGTAGGGGCGGATGGGAAGCCTTTTCTAGAGAAAGGCATAATCATCTCGGCAGAAATATTGATCAACGGGGCTCCCCTGGAGGATTACTCAGACGGTCGTTTGGAAGCTATGCCGGTACTAACCTGGATGGGAGGTAAGGAGGACAATACCGCTATTTTCCGACTGGTGGATTCTTCGAATTTGGGTCTTTCCGCCAAACCGTTCCCGGACCAATTTGTACTGACTGTAACAATTGGCTTACAAGACATTGATGAACCGTTTATTCTTCAAATCCCTGCTCGGAAGGTTACAACGAATACAATTTCCACACCTGATCTAAGCGCACAGGCAGAAGGGTGGACTATGCTGCTGCAAAAGTTAGAATACAGTCCATTAACAACTCGGTTATCGCTCATGTTTGAGCATGGGCCAGATGGAGATCCATCTTCTCTGGATGGAATATCCTTCGAAGTAAAAGATGATCAGGGAGAGGTTCTGAATTTTATATCACAAAAAAACCTTCCGTCTGCCAATGGGCCATTTCATGTCGATTTGCTTACTGAACCGTTCGACAAGTACCCTAATAGACTCACCATTCGTGCCTATCTTAATGAGTTCGAGGACCCGAACAGTAAGACTGGAGCATTCAAAATAGACAGTTCCGGCAACACAGTGAAGCATTATATCGAAGGTCTGGAGTTAAGCGTGCCAGTCCAATAATAAACTTAGGAGATGAACATTATGAGAACAAAAACAATGAAATTATCTGCATTTCTATTTGCTGCTACCGTAGGTCTCGGAGGACTGGGGATACCGGCCGCAACCCATGCAGCCGCTGTTCAACCAGCCGCTAACACGGTGCTTAATACAGCGAAAGCCTCCGATTCACACGATAAGCTTACTTTAACAGGCGTTGCACAGTTCGACGGTAACTACATCAAGATCAATTTGAGCCGTGAGGGAACCTTATATTCAGGAAACCTCGCAGGAATAACCTTAAATGCTAAAGGCGAGCCTTTTCTGGCAGAAGGAACACTCATTGGGGTTGACGCAACAATATCTAAGTCTGAAGGGACCCCGTTAAAGTCACCACGCTGGATCAGTGACGGTGATGCCAACAAGGCGGTTGTTGTATTGCAAACAGGATGGTTAGATGAGAAACAAAAGGCAAGCCTGGCTTCCTCTGAATTGAGTGTTAATTTGAAGCTGAACGGAGTCCAAGACCCGTATACATTGAAGTTTTCGCTCAAACAAGGAGGACTGGTGCGTAACATTCAAGCGCCTGCTCCAAAGGCAAACAAACAATTTAAAATCCAAACAAATGTAGTCGCTTTGGGAGAAGCTTCTGTGCGCATTGGATTGACGGTTACAGGAGTACCGGAGCAAGCACAGGCTATGGCGTACGATATTTATGATAATCTGGGGAATAAAGTAGAATTTATTGCGAGGGAATCGACCAAAATTACCAAGGATACTACCTCTGAAGATCTATTGTTCGAGAAAATTCGCCCGGACGCACAGTACCTGACCATCAGACCTTATGAAGCAGTGTTCGAAAACGGCAACTCCGGGGTATATAAATTGGATGCTAAGGGAGAGGTAGTTAAAAACTACAACAAGCAGCTGGAAATCAAAATCCCTCTGAAATAACCCTTGTCGCAAGGCAATAGATTTATACTTATCTGCAAAAAGGGGGTTACCGATCGAGCCGCAAGGCCTGAGGTAATCCCCTTTTTCATTGTGCGAAAGTCTAATATTACTGGTCATTCTTAGCTAAAAAGCGAATATTAACTGTTGTTCCATTCCCTTTAGAGCTTTTATAAAGAATCTCTCCATCATATTTGGCTACGATATTAAAACAGATCATTAATCCTAAACCTGTTCCATTACTCTTAATTGAATAAAAAGGAGTGCCTAACAACTTCACCTCAGCTTCTGACATTCCACTGCCTTCATCGATGATTTTTATCTCGACAAAATTATTATTTCTCTTTGCTGTAATCGATACGGATTTACCAACATCCGAAGCTTCTAAAGCATTTTTTATTAAATTAATGAGCAACTGCTTAAACTCAATTTTATTTATGGAAATAATGCAATCTTCCTCTACATTTATATGAATCTCATTATCAGATAGCATTGCATACGAATTGAGCAGACCTGACACACTCTCCAGAACTTCCTTCACGTCGACTTTCTCTGTTGTTTGGTCTCCATTCGGTTTGGACAGTGTGAGAAATTGCGAGATAATTTGTTCTACTGTGTTCAATTCATCTATCATTAATTTGAACTTGTTTTTGATAGGATCACTAAATGAAGCATCTTCTTTGTAAAACTGCAAAAAACCTCTAACCACTGTTACCGGATTTCTGATTTCATGTGCCACAGCAGCTGTTAAATGTGCGACCATCTTTAACCGTTCAGATTGCTGTAATTGTTCATAATAAAGTTGCTGACTTCTCATTCTTCTAAAAGAAAGATAAAAAATAAGAAATAATAAGGCTTGAGTAGCTATTATATTAATAAGATTACCTATACTATCTTGATGTAAATATGCATATAAATTACCTCTATTAATATCAATCAAGAAGATATAACTAAAAGTAAGGGCTATCAATATTCCATTTACAATAAAAGAAAAATAAAACAACTTTAAATCATAAAATAGAATAGAAAGAGCAGGAATGAGGCAAATAAAAATATAGGTGGACCAAGTCTGAGGATATAAAAAGAAAAGAAGATAGAAATAAGCAAATGCTAATAAAATGATGATCTTTCTGAGAAGATGCGTTTCATGCTTAGGGTAGATCAACAAAGAAACAGATACAAAGATTACACAAAAAACATGCAAAATGTACCCAAAAGTAATCCTATCGAGCTCGGTTGTAGAAAGTATTAATCCAGCAACCATAAGGACGATGATCATCAACATTACAATATAATATGTTTTTCGATTCACCGCACTGTACAATTCTTTCATGAATTCACCACATAATTTAATTTCTAATATATTAATTATATCAGTGAGCTTCTGAAAATGGTAATAAAACTACATGAATCGACTTTTTCACTCTATTAATGACTCCATCAACTCATAGAAATACTTAGCTTCATGAGTCTTATTAAGACTGTACCAGGCTGCTAATGTTTTTGAAGAAAACACATCCAGAGCTTTCAAGACATGAACAGAAAACTCCAACGGGGCCGTTCCAGATGCAGTGATCAGGTTTCCATCCGTTACAGCAGACTCCATTTGGTAATTCTCTTCGCCCGTATAAGTGGGGCAGATCATTTTAAGAAAATCCAGATCGTTACTTGTATGCCCACGTGAATTCAGTAGCCCTGCCTGGGCAAGGCCCATCGTAGCCCCACAAATCGCAGCAACTAAAATATCTCCCTGCAAACACTTCTTGGCAATGTCTAAGATTGGTTCATGAATGGCTTCTGTCCATGTCTCTCCCCCCGGTAAAATCAAGATATCTGTGCCCTCAATACTGCACTCATCTAACTTGATGTCAGGCAGTATTTTCAATCCGCCCATGGTTGTTACTGGCGTTTTTTCATTACCCACGGTAACTATTTTTGATGGAGACAGCCCTTTCTTATAATATCTTCCCGAATTCAATTCCGCCGTTAAGTAACCTATTTCCCAGTCTGCCATTGTGTCAAATACATAGAGGTATACCGTATGATTCATTCTCAAGCTCTCCTTATTTTACAATTCATCCATTGATACCAACCATCCGTCGGTGATCAATGATCATCACCATTATAAAAAAGCATCACTGACATCTGCTGTCAGTGATGCTATGTATTATATAATTGGATTAATATGGATTATAAATCTATAGTGAATATAACAACTAATCTTAAGGGGGCACGATATTGATTAAAGCCACTATTCAAGATCTTCCAGAAAACCACGGTTTAACTTCAAAACATTTATTATCGTTCTTTAAAAAAGTCCAAGAGTCTAATTTAGATATAAATAGTTTTATTTTAATGAAAGACGGGCAGGCTATTTCTCAATTCTATCGGAAGCCTTATCGAAAGGATACACCACAATTATTATTCTCTCTTAGTAAAAGCTTTACATCTATTGCGGTGGGAATAGCTTGGGATGAAGGATACTTCGACTTACACGAGAAGGTGATCTCGTTCTTCCCAGACAAACTTCCTGATCATATATCGCCTAATTTGTCACAGATGACAATACATCATCTCTTATCAATGACTGCTGGTCACCAAGATAATATTTATGGCGAAGTGGTAAAGCATACTGACTGGATAGCATCATTCCTCTCCCAAGAGGTACATCATGTGCCAGGAAGTTACTATCGATATAGTACGCACTCTACTTACATGCTATCTGCTATTGTTGAAAAAGTGACCGGTCATAATTTAGTCGATTTCTTGATGCCTCGATTGTTCGAACCTCTAGAGATTCCCAGACCGTCGTGGGAGACTTGTCCAAAGGGGATTACAGCGGGGGGTATGGGGTTAAGTATTTCAACCGAAGGCATTGCAAGATTTGGCCAAATGCTGTTAGAGAAAGGTATGTTCAATAATAAACGAATTGTATCGGAGAAATACATTAACCTTGCCACATCAAAAAATGCTGATACGATGCGAGACGAGGATAGAATTGATTTTTCAAAAGGTTACGGTTATCAATTATTTCTATGTCGTAACGATTGTTTCATGGGTAATGGTAGATACGGACAGCTTTGCTTTGTAGCTCCTAAGGAGAGGATAGTGATCGCAGCAACCTCATGCCTACCTAGTATGAAGCATCTACAATCACTTTTGGATCTTATATATGAATATATCCTTGGGCAAATTAATTATGCGACTTCTTCTAATTTAAAAGATGTACTTGCATTACAAAAATACCTTTCTAACATAGCCTACCCCATCCCAGTATCTAAAGATTTAATAGACAAAGAGTTAGTTTTCAAGGATGCCCGATATACTATCCACAAAAATCCTCAATGTATAGAGGAAGTCCGTTTCTCTTTCCAAAACAATCAGCTAGAGTTCCAAATGATGTACGACAACAAAGTAAATAAGGGCTATTTGTTTGAGTTCGGCACTCTTTTTCATGGACAAGACTTATTCACGAAAGATTTGGCGCTCCACGATCAAGAAGTAGCTACTCACGCATATTGGTGTGGCGAAGATACCTTGGTGCTCACTTTGTTTTACGTTGAAACGCCCTATGTGATCAAATACAATATTTCTACTAAAAATAAAACCATTGAACTCCAATGTTCCAACAATGCATCTCTTGATACTGAAGATTACAAAATAACTGGAGTATTATTATGAAATTACAATTTAACTAACGTATGCTTCAAAAATCAATCTCCAAATCTGCAAGAGTGTCCGCTTAATCTATTCTTATTCCAATATTACCGAACTGCTCGCCCTGCTGCATTCTGTGAAATGCCTCCACTGTTTCTTGTATTGGATATACCCGATCAATGATCGGACGGAGACAGTGGCGTTCCATAAATTGCAGCATATCAGCAAACTCCTCGCTGCTTCCCATAGAGGTACCGATGATACTGATTTGCGGGAAAAATATAGACCGAACGGGGATCTCTATTCGATCTCCCGAGCTTGCGCCAAACGTGACAATACGGCCATTGGGTCTAATAATGTCAAAATAATGCGGGAACGTCGCAGGTCCGATGCTGTCGAGGATGAGATCCACGCTCTTCCCGTTCATACTTTCCTTCCAATCACCATTACTGTCAAATGCATAATTAGCCCCATGTGCGAGGGCAGCTTGTCTTTTCGCCTCACTGCGTGACGTTACACTAACACGTGCTCCCGCCGCTAACGCCATCATCATGGCATAGGTCGCAACACCACCGCTGATGCCAGGAATAAGAACGTGCTCCCCTTGCTGTAAGCGGCCCCTCGTGAACAGAGCCCGATAGGCGGTCAAGGCAGACAGGGGTAGCACACCCGCTTCTTCCCAAGACAGGTACGCAGGCTTGCTGATGGCATTCTGTGCAGGAATGATGATCGACTCGGCGAATGTACCTTCTGAAGGGCCACCCACAATGGCTGGAATGTGCGGAACATTGTCGACAGATTCCCATCCGAGACACGGGTTAATGATGACATCGGCACCCACTGTATGGTTGGATACACCTTCACCTACTGCTTCAATCTTGCCCGCGCCATCAGAACCCATAATCAGAGGGTCATCCTGTTCTGTCCGACCGGCCATGATGAACAAGTCCCTATGGTTCAGCCCTGCCGCCTTTATCCTTACTTTCACTTCTCCAGCCCCCGGCTGTTTGTCTGTCATATCTTTATATTCCAAGCCCTTCAGGCCACTTTGTCCGGCATGTACAATTGCTTTCATTTTGATTACTCCTTTAATCGTTGTTAATGAATATATATAAGATGAACAGAAGAGATTAACAGAAAGTGAGGAGGAATGGAGGGGAATGATTGGAACTGTAGGAGCGTAGCGTTCGCCTTTGTCTGCTGATTTCAACCGCTAGAAGCGGTTTAATCGAAGAAATCTGGAGACAACAGCGACCGGAAGTCCAAACATTCACCGTAGTGACGACCGAGCTTTACGTTCGGATCTTAAGTTCATCGTATATAGTGAATTGTACATAGAGGATATAATCCAGTAAAATGATCAAAAATGAAGGCGACTATCATAAAGAATCATACCAGGCAGGTGGCGTGGAAATGGAAAGTGGAGATTTGAGAATATTTCAAGCCGTTGCACGCGAGGGTACCATAACCAAGGCTGCGCAAGCCTTGAACTACGTCCAGTCCAATGTGACGAGCCGAATACAGCACCTTGAGGCTGAGCTGAAGCTCCCTCTCTTTCGTCGATCTAATCGGGGGATGACACTAACAGCGGCAGGTAAGAACTTGCTGGAGTATACGGATAAAATACTTACGCTGATGGACGAAGCTGTAAAATCCACACAATACTCAGAACATCCTGCGGGCCTTCTCCGCTTAGGTTCTATCGAAGCGACAGCGGTTATTCACCTGACCCCTCTTCTGACCGATTATCATTTACGATATCCCGATGTCAATCTATCACTCGTAACTGGCGAAACACATGGTCTCTTACAAAAGGTGCTTGATTATGAGCTAGATGGAGCCTTTGTGTATGGGCCAATTGACCAGCCTGATATAGATTATATTGCGGCTTTCGACGAGGAGTTGGTGCTGATCTCGCAACCGGATAAAAGCGACATACATGAACTACTTACGAAGCCGATGTTATTCTTCGACGTTGGATGTACACACCGGGCAAAAGCTGAACGCTTCCTAAGTGAGAGCGGGATAAGTTCTTATCAGATTATGGAGTTTGGAACGTTGGAAGTGATTCTAAATGGGGTTGCCGCCGGACTCGGCGTGTCTTTGCTACCCCAATCGTCGATTACCAAGGCGGAAGAGGCGGGAGCCATCGCTTCCCACCGTTTGCCTGAAGGGTATCGTAATTTACAGGTATGGTTTGTGCATCGCCGGGATTCGGTTTTCTCCAGTGCATTGTCAAGCTTACTTCAAATGATTGAGCAGACTTAGAAGCAAGTATCAGCTCCATTAAGCATCTTCTGATCTGGTGCCCTTTAACGAAGTTCAAAGTTTATTGGAAGTCGTTTCTCCAAAAAACATTGCAGCTCTTTGCTCTTTTCCTCTCCATTCGGAAATGAAACGATCCTATTTAGCAGCAGCCACCTTAAAGCAGCGATGCTTTCAAATACATTCAGTTCAATATCTTCAAAGGGTTGCTGAGATAAATAGGCCGACTTGAACCAGTTGTATTCATTCTCTCCTAAAGATATTAACAGCAGAACAGCGGACCACGCTACATCGTAACGGATATCTCCCACTTGAACATTAGTCCAATCGATTATAGTGATCTCATGATCTTTAAGAAGAATATTCCCTAAGTTAAAATCACCATGAATTAGCCTGCGTTCTCGATCTGGATAGGTTCCTCTCAGGCTTTCCAGTATAATCATAATATCTTGATGCTGTTCAATATCGGGAAAATACTGATTTATAATTATATCAATGATTTCACCCCCGGTATCACTATCCAATCCAAGATGATGGGTTGGGGTATGGTGAATCTGATATAGAACCCTTGCAAATTGTTCGATTTGACGCTTTGATGGTTTATCGACTGGATAGCCTGAAAAATCAGTGGCTAGAACTTCTGTCCCCGCATCTGTTGTTCCCCAACCAACAGGCGTTGGGACAGGTAATCCTGCAATCTGTGCATTAAATAAGAACTTATATTGTTGATGTGCTTGTGAATTAAAAAGTTGTTTCCATACCTTTAACACATACTTAGGTTCATCCTTCTTCTGCAGTAACAATATATCGGCTTCAAATCCAGTTGTTATTTCACGGAAAGTAATATCCATTCCATCCATTCCTTGATTTAGCCACTCAGCGAAAGATGGCTCTTGCTCACTCCATTGAACATTGATCACAGTGAATCCCCCGATCTCTAATTCCTTTTTGGCTAATGCAAAAGGTTGCTCAGCCGTAGCTTAATTGTAAATATTAGGTGGTCATTCTTTCAACATAAAATCGAGAGGATGATCGCTACCGCTCACTATATCAACATTATGCAAAAACAGGGCATCCCCAACATGGGTATGCCCTGGCCTTTTCAATCTAATCAATCATCAAGGTCTAGCTTATTGGTACAGCCAGATCCCCGAAACGGTCATAACCGCCGGCAGCGAAGATTCATCCACGGCTACATTGTCATACCACCCACCCACCGCAAGGTTAAGTAGCAGATAAAAAGGCTCGTCAAAAGGCGTTACGCCTGGCTCCAGACGATGCTCAGCATAGCAATGCCCGTCTACCAGCCATCGCATCTTGTCAGCGTCCCATTCCAGCGCATAATCACGAAATTGATTAATCGTTCCGTCTTCTAATTGGTAGGAGAACTCCTCAATGACTTTATGTTCCCAGTCCTTACCGTAGTGCAGCGTGCCGAAGATTTGCTGGGGCAGACGACCTTTCGCTTCCAGAATATCAATCTCACCGGAGGCGGGCCAAGGTCCGTAAGCCTGGTCTTGGGGCAGCAGCCAGATGGCAGGCCATATCCCCTGCCCTACAGGCAGCTTTGCACGTACGACTAGCTTACCGTAGCAGAAAGAAAAATGGTCCTTTGTATCCAAACGGGCCGAGGTATATGCAAACTGCCGTCCCGCTAGTTCTATGCTTTCACTGCGCGCGCACAGGTTCAAACCATATTCATCGAAATACAGATTGCTGGAATGATCACTATAAAACTGCTGCTCGCCGTTGCCCCAACCCGTATCTATGGGATTGCCGTTGTCATCAAGCAAGTCATTCCCGATGCGTATATTCCACTCTTTCAAATCAGCACTTTGCTTTAAGAAATTCTGCTCCCATACTAGCTTGTTCATCCTTCACACACTCCCCTCATTTAATCACAGCATACTTAAATTTTGCGGCTGATCAACCAAATCTAAAAAAATGGGATAGGGTCCATAATCATGGGCTTTTTTTCCTATGCGCATTTTCATACGATGAAATAGAAAGGGGGACGGAACATGTTCCAATACAGAACGGGACAAATGAAAGCGCTTCTTAAGCAGTGGCAATTGCAAAGCATGGTCATTCCAGGAATCATCTGGATGTTTATCTTTTGTTATATCCCCATGTTTTGGCTCATTATTGCATTTATGGATTACAGTATCGCCAAGCCCTTATTTGATTCACCGTTTGTCGGTCTGAAGCACTTTCAGGATTTTTTGTCGGATGAGCGCTTCTGGCGTTCGATCCGTAATACCTTGGGGATGAGCAGCATCAAGCTGATCTTGGGCTTTCCCATTCCTATCTTGTTTGCCTTACTGCTTAATGAAATACGGAGTCTTCGATTTAAGCGTACGGTTCAAACCATTTCGTACCTGCCGCACTTTATTGCCTGGACGATCTTTGGCGGGATTGCGCTCAACTGGCTGGGCGAGGGTGGTGTGATCAATCAGCTGATGATGGCGATCGGAGTCCAGGAACGCGAAATCCTGTTTAACAGCGAGCCTAAGTACTTTTGGTGGATTACCTTTTTCACCGATACGCTGAAAGAAACAGGCTGGAGCGCCATTATCTACATAGCAGCAATATCCGGTATTGATCCGGGGCTGTACGAAGCGGCCGAGCTGGATGGCGCAAATCGGTGGCAGCGGATGTGGCATATTACCATTCAGAGCATTCGCCCCACCATCGCTATTCTGTTCATCCTCGCTGTCAGCGGGATCCTCGGTAGTAACTTTGAGCAGATCTTTATGTTGAAGAACAACATGAACATGCGAATGGCGGAAAGCCTGGACTTGTACATCTACAACATGGGGTTGGTATCCGGGCGTCATTCCTTCTCAACAGCCGTCCTGTTCGCCCGCTCTATTGTAGCGCTAGGTTTGCTATTTTTGGCTAATTCCACAGCTAAAAAACTTACCGGCGATAGCATTTTTTAAAAGGGGGAGGACAGAGGTATGGAAAGACGCAGAAGGTTTCGGCATATTGGATTATTTGAGGTCTGCAATACCCTGCTGATGCTGGCGGTTTGCTTTTTAACACTGTACCCGATGTGGTTTGTATTCGTTAACTCGCTCAACTCGCCACAGCAGGCATCGCTGGGTACCGTCAATTGGTTTCCCAAAGAATTATCGCTGGCCAGCTATAGTGTTGTGTTCAATGATAAGACGATGATGAATGGTTTTTACATCACTACTCTGCGCACGGTGGTCGGGACAGCGACGCATGTACTGTTCACCGCCATTGTCGCTTACGGATTGAGCAAGTCTAATTTGATTGGCCGTAAGGCGTATATGAAAATCGCCTTGATTACGATGCTGTTCTCAGGCGGGCTGATCCCCTCGTTTATTCTCATGACGAAGCTGGGCTTATACGATAATTTCTGGGTATTTATCATTCCTTCTATGTACACTTTTTTTAATATGGTCATTTTCATGAGTTTCTTCCGTACCATTCCCGATAGCCTGGAGGAATCTGCGAAGGTAGACGGGGCTTCAGACTATGGCGTCCTATTCAGAATCGTATTGCCCAACAGCATGGCTGTTATTGCGACCATATCGCTATTTTCAGCCGTCTATCATTGGAACGATTATTACCAGGGTGTCATTTACATCCGCTCACAGAACCTACTGCCGCTACAGACCATGCTGTACAAAATCATTGCAGAGAACTCCATGTCCTTCATGCAGCAGCAAGCGATGGCGCAATTCGGCGCTAGACTGCCCGGCAACTCTATCAAATTTGCATCCATGATGGTGGCCACACTGCCTATTCTGGTAGTTTATCCTTTCATCCAACGTTATCTGGTCAAAGGCGTAATGATTGGAGCTATTAAAGGGTAGGTGTATGCGTCTATATATATTGAACTTAAGATACTAACATAAGGATCGGCGTCGCTACGGTGAAGTTTGGACTTTCGGTCGCTGTTGTCTCCAGATTTCTTCTATAATAACCTCATGTCGAGGTTGAAATCCGGTGACAGCCTATGCTTTCGATGCTAGCTTTCCTTTGGAAAGCTTTCAGGCGATCGCTAGCGCTCCTACAGTTCCAATCTTCCCCTCCACGCCTTCTCTCCTTTTCGTTTCTTTCTTTAGTTCAAGTTATATAGAAGCTTATATGAAAAATTCAGATAAAAGAAAGGATGATCCTGTCATGAAACGCAATCTTCTCAAGCCAGGCTTGACCCTTGTTCTGGCTACATCCTTGGCGCTAGGTATGGCCGCGTGTAGCAATTCATCGAGCGAAAGTAGCCCGACCCCGCAACCCACAGATAGTACGCAGCCGCCGAGCGAAGTCAAGCTCAATCCCGAGGAGCCTGCCTGGAAGCTGGATACCAGCCCCGTAGATTTAACCTGGTTCGTAGGTGCTAACTGGTACGGCCAAACCTGGGGCGATAGCTTAGCCTCCAAATATGTTACGGAAAAGACAGGCGTCAACATCAAGCTGGAAGTCCCCTCCGGCGAAGCCAATGAGCATGTTACCTTAATGATGACCTCCGGCAAGCTCCCAGACTTAATCTCTATGGGTTCTTGGGAAAACGCTGTCAAAAAGCTGTGGGAGGGCGATCATGTGTATGCCCTGAATGAATTGGCTGATCAGTATGATCCCTACTTCTTTAAGGTAGCTGGTGAAGGATCACTGAAGTGGTACCGGCAAGAAAATGGCAACACTTATGGCGTGCCGAATGATTCCTACAGCCCCACTCTGATGCATGAGACCGGCATGACAGCCGCCAACCAGACCTTCCTGGTTCGGAAGGATCTATATGAGGAGATGGGCAGCCCGGACCTGAGTACCCCGGAGGGCTTTTTGAACGCGCTGCAATTGTTAAAGGATAAATATCCGGAGTATAAAGGCCAGCCTATCAGCCCCTTCTTCGCACAAGGGAATGTCCCTTACGGGATGACTGAATTTCTGCAGAACCTGTTAGCTGTGCCGCATGAGCAGGACGGGAAAGTATACGACCGCGTGACCGACCCTGATTATATCGCTTGGTTGAAAACCTTCCGCACAGCTTACGAGCGCGGGCTAATTAATGTAGATTTCCTGGTGGATTCCGATACTCAGGTAGAGGAAAAAACGAATAACGCCCGTTACTTCATGATGGTCCGCGAGTGGAACGGAATGGCAGCGGTCAATCCAATGCTGGCTGCAAGCGCCAATCCGGACTCCTACTACATCGCTGTCGATGGCCCTAAGAACAGCAAGGGTGACGCTCCAAAGCTATTCCCCGGCAACATGGACGGCTGGATGGTGACGATGATTAGCAAATCTACTAAAAACCCTGAGCGGGCCATCCGCTTCTTGACCTATCTGGCCAGCGAAGAAGGCCAGCGCGATTTATTCCTGGGTAAAGAAGGCGAAACATGGGAGATGGTCGGTGACAAGCCGCAGTTGAAGCCTGAAATGGTTGATTTGCAGGAAAACGATATTGAGAAAATGGAGAAGCAGTATGGCATTCTGGATACTTATTGGATGATGCGTAACCCTGTAATCATTAATCAGTGGAGACCGGCGAAAGCCCCTGTTCTTAAGCAAATGGAAGACTTCGCCAATGAGCGGGCTGATATTGATAGCGGCATCTACAAAGGTCTGGATCCACAAGGCGATTCTGATGTAGCGGTGTCCTGGGCCCGTATTGCTCAGAATTGGGAGGAAGTGATGCCTGAGCTGATTACGGCCAAGAATGAGGCTGAGTTTGATAAAGTTTTCGATAATTTCCTTGACCGCCGAAGCAGTTATGGCTTTGACAAGGTGATGGAACACCGTCAGACGGAACTGGATGCACGAAAGGCCAAAATGGCAGAGTAACATGCTTGTATTAAGATCACTACCGGTCACCGAGATGGTGGCCGGTATTCCCTTCTTCTGGGGTTCTAATCATTTGGCACAACAGCCTATTTACCTACCGGACGGTTTGTAATATATGGTATATTACAAGAGTAGGGAGGCTATTTGAATGACGTATCTGCTGACTAAAGTGAAGAGGCTTTACCGCAATTCGCGCATATCTAAGAAATTATTTTTAGCCTTTAGCATGATGATTGTCATCCCTGGGATTTTGGTATCCCTTTTATTTATCCGCACACAGGAAAACCAGTTATACAAGGATGCAATGGCCACCGGCAGCAGTCATGTCTCGCGGCTTAACGAACAGCTGCGCAGTAGACTGGGCATTATTGAGAGCGCTTCCTCCACTGCACTGAATCAAAAGGCCTTTGTAGATTTTATTCACTCCAATATGCGCGGGGATGGCCTTCGTCTGGTGAAATTCAGACAAAACCAATTTGAGCAAATGCATAATATTATTCAAAGCCATGAGATGATCAGTGAGCTCAGCTTTTATGTCGATAATCCAAACCTGTTTGAGATTTGGCCCGAAATCTATCATTATGACAAGTTCTGGCCGCAGAATTATTGGGTGACACTTCGGGAAGAAGGTGGCGCGGCACACCGCTTATTTGCTTTTAAAAATGGCGAACATACGCTGTCCTATTACCGGCTGGTACGCCTTCAGGGGCAACAGCAGAAACTCCCCACCATTATGGAAGTTCGCACCCCGCATAGCGTGTTTTTCAGCGACCTGTTCGAGGAGAACGGTGGAGATTTCTTCTCTGTGGTGATGGACGGAAGTAATCCTGCTCGAAATGTATATAATCCCCGGCATGTGTTTCCCCTAACGGCTGGGAACGAGCTAAACGAGATTCTTGGCAGCATCCATCAGCGGCTGGATGTACTGCAGCAGAATAGCCCTATTAAGGTCAGTGTAGGGGATCATACTTACTACGCACTCTATCGCTACATCGCTCCACTCAACGCCTATGTGGTGGATATCGCCTCCCATCAAGACCTGATGAAGGGTCCGCGAAACTGGTATCTACTCGTAGTAGCGATCACATTATGTGTGCTGCTGTTGTTGCTGCTGCTCGTTTCGCATACCACCCGGCGCATTTTCCGCCGGTTAGACAGGGTGTTGATTTCCATGCGTAAGGTGCGACAAGGCCAACTGGATGCAAAAATTAATACTGGTCTCGGTGAAAATGAACCTGGCGATGAAATCGACGAGGTAGCCGTCAGCTACAATAGCATGTTAGACGAGATCAAACAGCTGATGACGCAGGTGGTAGATAAGCAGCTAATTGCCAAAAACGCACAGCTGCACTCGCTGCATTCACAGATCAACTCTCACTTTTTGTATAACGCGCTGGAATCAATCCGTATGCTGGCAGAGGTTCAGCGGCAACCAGCAATCGCCGACGCGTTGGTGTCATTAGGCTCGCAACTACGATACAGCATGCAGTGGCGCAGCGATACAGTTGCCCTTAGCGAAGAACTGTCCAACATACACAGCTATGTCCGCTTCATAAACTTTATGGAAGGCGGCAATATTGTCTTGACGGCGGATCTTCCTCAGGAGGTGCTGCGCTATACGATTCCTAAAATGTGCATGCAGCCCATCGTCGAAAATGCCGTTCATCACGCGGCGCCTTCGGGCGGCAGTGTAGACATCCAAATTACCGTATCTGTAGAAAATAACAGCCTGCTGCTAATCAAAATACGAGATGACGGTGCAGGTGTTGACCCTGAGATGCTAGCCAGCTTACAGGCTGTATTACGGGGGGAATCAGATAAACCAATCGTTACCAGCAAAAACGGACTGGGCCTGGAGAATGTGCATAAGCGTTTACAGCTTCATTACGGCCAGGGCTGTGGCCTTTGGATTGACAGCGTGCAGGGCGACTATACCTGTGTAACCATACGATTGCCATGGGAAAATGTGAATCTTGGAGGATGGTAGAGCATGATCAATATTCTGATTGTGGACGATCAAAAACACATTCGCGATGGGCTACAGGCCATGCTGCGCCAATTTCCTCTGCAGCTTGAAAACATTTACTGTGCCGTAAACGGGATTGAGGCACTGGAAATATTGCGTCAGCACGTCATCCAGCTGGTGATTACTGATATCCGAATGCCTGATATGGATGGACTGACGCTAATGGCGCAGACCAAAGAGGAGCACATCGAGGTCGATTTCCTAATTATTAGCGGCTATAGCGATTTTGCCTATGCTCAAAGGGCCATCGGGCTTGGGGCCAAGGGCTACCTGCTCAAGCCTGTGAAACGCGAAGATCTGCAGACCGCAGTGGAGCATGTAGAGCATGAGATCAGAACAAGGCAGGCGCTCTCGCGCAACATGGAGCATATCTCCCGCCGTGCCCAAGAAACAGATCGCAAAGAGCTAAGTATGTACATGCAGGGCGCGGTAAGCGATGAGGGATGGGTGCTCCAGACCCAGGGGCAGAATCCAGAGCTGTGGCAGAATTACCGCCTGTGTCTGCTGAGAGAGGAGCTATGGATTAATCAACCGGGGGCTGACAGTAGCCACAGCATAGAATCCATTGCTTACCGTGTATATGGCAGAGAGGGATGTGTATGCCTGCAACACCGTCCGTACCTGATCCTTGCGGTGGATGCAGCCGTAGATCCGGGAGTCTTTCCTGCTGCCCTCAAGGCGGAGCAGAAGGATGCCATCACTGCCATGACCGGCCCGCAGCAAGGGTTAAAAGAGCTGCCTAACAGCTATACACAAGCTTTAGAGCTATATCACCACAGTTACCTTTTTCCAGATCGGAACTGCATTCTGCCAACACATATTGATCGGCTAGATCAGCAATGGGAGCTTCCTTATGAGGAGCTGTATGCCCTTTTCCAGCTAATCGGCACCAAGAACAGCGGTACAATCACCCAAGGCATTTCCAAGGTGTTTCACAAAGATACGCTGCAACGCTATCACATCCGGTACACACAGCAGTTATCCCGCGCCATTGTACAGATGCTGGAGGAATATGTGCGAGTGATCCGCCCGTATATGGGGGAAGAAACGCTGGACATCGAATGCTTGCGTAATCTATTTGATTACCCAGGCATTCGTGATTATATTCAGGCCATGCAACAACAACTGCTTCGTCTGAACCAGTTCTATTATGAGTACAAATGCAGCTATCGCAACACGCAGGATTTGAATGAAGCCATACGTTTTATACACGAAAGCTATCATAAACCGCTGGACCTCGCGATGGTGTCCAACCACGTGTCGCTTAATTATGCCTATTTTTCAAACCTGTTCAAGAAGAATATCGGTAAAGGCTTTGCCGAATACCTGCGCGATGTGCGCCTCGATAAAGCCCGGAGGCTACTGGCCGAAACCGATCATAAAATCGTCGAGATAGCCACCATGGTCGGGTATGAAAGCTACAAGAGCTTTACACGGGCTTTTCGGGAAGTCATGGACATGCAACCCACAGAATACCGGCAACTGATGCGTAGAAAATATGATAGCGAAGGAGAATACCAGGACACAGCTCTATAAATCGGGCGGTATCCTGCTTGAACGAGCAAATATCATCAAAAGCCAAAAAAATGGGTTATAACAAAAATTATTGTACCTTTAAGCCCATTATTACATTCGATAGAATAAAGATGTCACAGGATGAAAGCGGTTTCGAATTCTAATATTTTATTACAGGAGGATACGTATGACACGAATTTACAAAACGGAACACAGGTGGACGCATAAGATATTGAGTTTGTTCTTAGTAGTAGTGCTGCTGGCCGGTGTTGGCCTATTGCCAACTTCGAAGGTTCAGGCAGCAGGAACGACCGTTACCTCTATGGATTACTTTTCAGCAGCAGACGGACCTGTCATCTCCCAATCAGGGGTTGGGCAAGCTAGCTTCGGTTTTGTCATGCCTATATTCAATGGAGGCTCTGCGACCTGGAATACTGTTTCAGATGACGTAGGCGTAAATGTGAAAGTAGCTGGCAACTGGGTTGATATTGATAGCGCCGGCGGCTATACCTATAACCAGAACTGGGGGCACTGGAGCGATGGGGGCTTGAACGGCTATTGGTTCACTCTCTCCGCAACAACTGAGATTCAGTTGTTCTCCAAGGCAACTGGGGTTACCCTTGATTACAACCTTGTTTTTCAAAACATAAACAAAACAACCATCACTGCCATGGCACCTACACAAGGGCCGCAGATTACAGCAGGTTTCACAGGCAGTGCAGGCTTTACTTATCCTACCTTCAACAATGATCCATCCATAACCTATCAAGCTGTGGCTGATGATTTGAGGGTGTTCGTAAAACCTGTAAACAGCAGTACATGGATTGATATTGAAAATAATGCGGCCAGCGGCTGGATCTATGATAACAACTTCGGACAATTCACTGAAGGCGGCGGTGGCTACTGGTTTACCGTAACGGAGTCTATGAACGTCAGATTAGAGTCGAGAACTTCCTCGGCTAACGTCGTTTATACGATCACTTTTAATGAACCCGTAAGAAATTCGTATGTGCTCACTCCCTATGATGGAACTACCTATACAGCGGATGTGAACGGCACCATAGGTGTACCGCTTCCCAAGATTGATGGGGGTGCGCCAATTGGCACCGAGCTTGGAAAATACGTCTACCAGATTAACATCAACGGACAATGGGTGGCTATGAGTGACTCCAGTCAGAGCGGATTTGTATACGCCGCGAATGGCTACAACCACATGTCCGATGCCAATCAGTGGGGATACTGGGCTGACTATATCTACGGTCTGTGGTTCCAACCTATCCAGGAGGATATGCAGATCCGTATCGGTTATCCATTGAATGGCCAGGCGGGCGGCAGTGTCGGCAATAATTTCGTCTACTATACCTTTATTGGCAATCCAAATGCCCCGCGTCCGGATGTATCCGATCATGATGATATTGCTATCGGAACACCAACCGATCCGACGATCGCGGGCATGAATCTCATTTGGCAGGATGAATTCAACGGAACATCGCTCGATATGAGCAAATGGAATTATGAACAAGGTTATTACATCAGCAACGATCCTCATAGCTGGGGTTGGGGAAATGCGGAGCTGCAGCACTACACAGACAGTCCACAAAATATTTTTGTAGAAGATGGAAAGCTGAACATCAAAGTCTTACACGACTCCAAATCCTTTCCACAGGACCCTAACCGGTTCGCACAGTACTCCTCTGGTAAAATCAACACCAAGGATCATCTGTCCTTCCAGTACGGCAGAGTAGATATTCGTGCCAAGCTGCCTACAGGGAATGGCGTCTGGCCAGCACTCTGGATGCTTCCGGAAGATTCCGCATATGGTGCATGGGCTGCATCCGGTGAAATCGATATTATGGAAGCCAAAGGACGCTTGCCAGGCACAACCAGCGGCGCCATACACTTTGGCGGACAATGGCCGGTTAACAGATATATTGCCGGCGAATATCACTTCCCTGAGGGTCAGACCTTCGCCAATGACTATCATGTGTACTCCATGGTCTGGGAAGAAGATAACATGAAGTGGTATGTAGACGGCAATTTCTTCTTCAAAGTCAGCAGAGATCAATGGTATTCCACGGCCGCGCCGAACAATCCAAACGCCCCATTCGATAAGCCATTCTATCTCATTATGAATCTGGCGATCGGTGGATACTTTGATAATTTAAATACCCCAGATCCGTCTGATATCCCTGCAACGATGCAGGTCGATTATGTTCGTGTGTATAAAGAAGGAAACAGCGAGAATCCGGGTAGCAACGTACCTGTTACCGGTGTAACGCTGAATCAGACCACCGCACAGGTAGAGGTCGGAAAGACTGTACAGCTGAACGCCAATGTAGCTCCGTCCAATGCAACCAATAAACAGGTTACTTGGAGCGTGTCAGGCAACAGCGTCGCTTCTGTGAGCCAAAACGGTACCGTGACCGGCCTCGCTCCAGGCACGACAACCGTGACAGCTACAACAGCGGATGGCAATAAAATAGCTACCTCCACCATAACCGTTGTGCCTTCATCATCATCCGGTACAATCATCGTTGGTGATGCGGTGAAAGGCCTGAAGAAAACAGGCAATAACCTGACCTTCTATGTGAATGGTGCAACCTTTGCCGACTTACATTATAAGATCAATAACGGCGGGCAGCAGAACGTAGCCATGACCCCGACAGGGAACGGTAACTATACCTATCCTGTAAATAACCTGCAACAGGGGGATACCGTCGAGTACTTCTTCACCTATAATCCTGGGCAAGGAGCGGTGGATAGCCCGACGCTGACTTATATTCATGGGGTGACGCAGGGGACTCCGGAGTAAATTGGTTAGACCTTAGTAGGAGCATGTTGCTACTAGGAGAGGTTTTAAAGTGACTGGACGCTAGGAGAACTGTTTTGAAAATAAATAGGCGAAGGGGAAAGTATTAGCTTCCCTCTCGCCTATTTTTTGTTTCAGCTGTGCTGGAAACCTAAGTCTACTCCGGCTTGGTTGCATTGTTACTTGTTAAATCTACTATGACACCCTTGTTCTCCAGTTGCTCGATAACCTGTTTAGCTTGCTCATTTAACGGGTTGTTGGCTAAAGACACTTCTTTTAATTGCGGCATCGTTAATAGCACTGCAATATCACGGATGAGGTTATCATCCAGATAGAGATGCTTCAATGTTGGATGATTTTTTAGTGGTGTCAAATCTTGAATTTTATTGCCGCTCAGTAAGAGCCATTCTAACTTCAATTTCTGAATGGGACTTAGATCCTCCACCTGATTGTTGCTGGCAAGAAGATCGGTCAGCTTAGTCAGATTTTTTAGCGGAGCCAGACTTTTTATCTTGTTATCGTCAGCGGTCAGAGTCTTCAGAGAACCTAAACCAGAAATCGGTGAAAGGTCAGAGATCTGATTTCCTTCAACAGCTAGAAACGATAACTTTTTAAGCTTGCTCAGCGGTGTTAGATTCCTGATCTTATGGCCGGGCAGAAATAAGCTCTGCATATTAACGGCATTTTCAAGACCTTGTAGACTGGTAATTTTGGACTTGGACTCCGGAGGGTATAAAGACTGCAACTGCTGCAAATCAGCCGCCTTCAGCTCTTTATTCGCCGGCAGCTTCAATTCTGCCCGAATGGCTTTCGCCAAAGTAGGGTCCGTAATGATGGATGCAGCCCAAATGGACGTCGCTGGTAAGAATACGAAGACCAAACAAAGCACGATGATATTTTTTACTAGTTTAGCAGACATACAGAATCTCCTTTTACGCAAATCGATTGGGTATCATGCCTTTATTTTATCGGATTTGATTGTATAAATGTTCAGCTTATGATGATAGAGTTTCTTAGAAGCAATATGTTATTCTCCATTCTGGTATTGTATACAGCCCAGAAAGTCACACCTTCTTTATTCTTGCACTCCACCATTGGGGCCCTCATCCGCAAGTTATGCTTACGCCTCCAACCTTGTTTTCTCCTCTTTTTCTTCAGGCTATCAAGCACATTTTTAACATGGAACCTTCTTAGCTAATCGCCCCTACTCCCTCTCAAACAAAAAACCGATAATCCCGTCCGGGAGCCAAAGCCATTTGATCAACAATACGACAGCGAGTACGATCACGCCTAGGATTACATTTTTCGTCCCCTTGCTCATACGAAGCCTCCTCCCCTTGCAAAGTCCGTCAGTGACGCTACTTGTCAAAACGTTTGCCACCGTAAATTAAGAAGACCAGCACCATGGAAAGAACCGTCCATACTAGCAAGTTGCCAAGGCTCAACCAGAGCTGCTCCATCCCCTTGTCTAGAACAAGAGCCGACAATCCCTCCATGAAATGATACGAAGGAATGAAGCCAATCACATCCATAACGAAGGGCACCTTCAGCCCAGGCGCGAAAATGGGGCCAAAAACAAAAAACAACAGGATCGGAAGCCCCACAATGGACGTTTCGGACGCCGTTCGAGAGATCAGACCGATAGATGTGCCCAAAGCCATAAAAATCACCAGCAGAAGCAGAATGAATAATACCAGGTACCCTAGATTTATCGCCGGAACTCCTGTAATCAGCATACACACAGCCATGACAACAATCGTATACACGGTGGTCATTGTACTTTTGCCCAGCAATACCTCCACCGGCGAGGCCGGAGACAGCATCAGCGCACGCAGGGTGTTCTTTTCCTTTTCCTCCGAGATCATAAGAGCCTGAACAAAAGCACCGACCACCGAGATGGCAATCATAATCGGCATGGTAAAGTGATCGATGGTACCGCCCTCAGACAATGCCTTCTGTCCTTTCATTAAGATGGAGAGAACAATGGGCATGCCTGCCATAAGCAGAATTTGCGGGTTCTTAACAGAGTCCTTCCACTCCTTCCCGGCGATGGCGAGCAGTCGGTTTAGTGAGAATGTCATTCCAGGCCCCTCCCTGTCAATTTTACAAAAATATCACCGAGCGTCGGCTCATTCGAGTGAATCGCCAGCAGTTCTCCACTGCGGATCAACTCGTTAATACGGATCGCCCCTGCTGCATTCTTTCCTACAATCTCCGGGCCCTCCGGTGTCGTCAGGGTAATGGTCTGGTCCCCGTGTTGCAGTCTTAACTGCAACGGGGTATCCAGCGCAGAAATTTCGCCATTGTTCAAAAAAGCAACCCGATCGCACAGCGCTTCCGCCTCCTGCATGTTGTGCGTAGTCAGGAAGATCGTCGTCCCCTCCCGGTTTAACCGCCGCAGGGTCTCATGAATCTGCAGGACATTGACCGGATCGAGTGCAGATGTCGGCTCATCGAGGAACAGAATCTCCGGGCGGTGAAGAATGGCCCTGGCCAGTGTAACTCTCTGCTTCATCCCCTTGGACAACCGCTGCACCAACGTATTTCGATCAGCCGAGAGATTCACAGCATCGAGCACACCTTCAAGCGACTTTTCAGGTACGCCATACAAACGGCAGAACAGAACCAGATTGTCATAGACGCTAAGACGATCATATAGGCCGCTATTATCTGTCAGAATTCCGATTCGCCCCAAGTAACTTGCTTTGCTGCTGCGGTCTGGAGCTATTCCAAATACCGTTACCCTTCCGGATGTAAAGCGTAGTTGAGAAGTCAGTATCTTCACCGTCGTTGTTTTCCCTGAGCCGCTGGGTCCAAGAAATCCGAATATTTCTCCTTTCTGCACCTGGAAGCTAAGATTCTTCAGCGCCTGCTTCTTTTGGTACATTTTCGCAAGATTATCTACCTCGATGATGCTTTCCATGACGATTCACCCACTATTGCTTAGTAGCCTTTTCAAGCTCACGGCAAGACTATCGCGAATAAGGCCAAACAGCAATAAATCCCCCATGAAAAGCGCAGTCAGGGGGATGAATGGAGTCATTTCAGGGTTGAACAATCAGGCGCTACAGCCCCACAATATTCTTGATTTCTTCAAATCGGGTCTTGGACATCGGGATCATTGACTTCTTGTCGTCACGGATAACTAAGCTGTAGCTGTTGCGTGTCCAAGTAATCAATTCGGACGCATGATTAAGATTTACGAGGTAGGAACGATGGCAGCGGTAGAACTGATAAGGGGCAAGCTTCTCCTCCAGTTCTGTCAATGTCCACGCCGTCGTGAGGTCACCTATGCTTGTATGGATATGCGATAGCCCATCGCTGCTTTCAATATAATAAATGTCCGCCGGGTCTACGAAGACAAATTTGTCATCCGCTTTGATCATCAGCTTTTCCAGCTTGGCCACCGTTACACGTGAAACATTTGGTTCACTTTCTGGATCGAGTTCTTCTGTCCCTTGCACGGTCTGCTCAGAGGCTTCCGGTTCGTCCTGCGTCGTAACCGGGTATAGTCCTCCCTCCGTTAACCGGTAGATATGCTCGGAAAGGAACATGGCCTGCTCCATCGTCGAACAAGTAACGAGTATCGCTTTGCCACGATCGACAAGAGCGGTGATCAATTTTCTGAGAATGATACATCTCTCAAGATCGAGATTTTGCTCCGGGTTCTCCCATATAACAAGCTCAGGATTATGGATGAGACTTCGTGCCAAGTTAAGCAGCCGTTTCTCAGAATAGCTGAGTCTGGAGATTAACACCTTGGCATGGCCTTCAAGCCCCACCAGCGTCAACAGTTCACTAGCCGGCATTCGAGTGGTGTATAGCCGTCCCAAAAAGGTCAAATAATCGGCTACCTTCATTCGATCATATAATCCGTCATCCAAAAAGCAGCAGCCGACGCGATGCACGATTTCAGAACGGTTCATCCGCAGACGCTCACCGCGGTAGAGAGCCTGGATTCCAAGCCCAGACGACTCACCCAGAACGGAGCGGATAAACTGACGGCCATGCTCATAATTACACTGCACCACCGCACACTGTCCAGCCATCAGCTCCAGTTCCACTGATGACGATGCAGCATCGCTTTTTCCAGCTTCACTTTGTATTTGCAATACGGTCATACGTATCCGGCCTCCTGTCATCTCCATAACGGAGTATTACATATCATTACTCAATATATTCCGATTGTAACCTACAATAGAAGGTTGAACCATATGCTTCCATGGTCGGGTGAAGACACACCTTCCTTATTCTTGTGCTCAACCATTGAGGCACCGCATCCTCAAGTTATGGCTTTAACTGTAGCCGTGGCTGCTTCCCTTGTCTATGTTCTGATTTTTTCGAGCTGCCATTTGCCCCAGGCGCGGAGCTCGTTCTCTACGAGACCACCATGCCAGTAATCAACTTTGAATTGCTCCACTTCCCGTTTCGCATCTGCTGTAAGATCAGAAGCAGTGACCAACAGAGTCAAGATATAATCATGATTTCTTTTGGCGCCCACCAATTCACGGACCGTCATAACCTTGATCCCGGAAATACAGCGATAGCAATCTTTCAGAGTAAACAAGTTGAAATCTCCTCTTAAACCTGTACTCAAGTAAGGTTTTAGTTCACTTTTCGCCAGACTCGCACTGCACAGTGCAATTCGTGCTATTCTCTTTTATCTATCTTATTTCATCTCGACTTCATTTAATTGAAATTCATTTTTGGCGTTCAACACAACAATAGGAGAGTCGAACAATTCCCCAATCCGAATGTATTCTTTAACTGCACAACTGCCCACCTACTCTTCCATCCCCAACATTAGGCTGTACTCATTCAGCAGCTTGTCCAACTCTTGAGACTTCAACAGAACTACTCCTGAAGTAATTCCTGATCTATCCGCCAAATCGTGTAACTCGCCGCGCAACAGTTCGATTTTGTCCTGAAAATCCAGCTTATTCAAGCATATGGCCCTTCCTTTCTTAAGGAAAGCTGACTACATCTTCTACATCTTCTACATCTTCTACATCTTCTACATCTTTTGCTGCCAAATATTTAGCTCTTTTGAGATCCCTCTATTGCCTGGAGTAAAACAACCCCAAAAAAGAACCATGATCATTCGAAAAATCAATAGTCCCCCCCAGAAAATACCCAATTGAAATAAAAATCGCACACCAGCATAGGGCTCCGAGGCCCGAGTAGAGTATATATTTCCGCGGGTTCATGGCGCTCATCCCTGCCAGATAACAAGTCAGATAGCGGAACCCTGGAATATAGTAGCCGATGCATATTGCCCAGGGGCCGTAGCGCTGAAACCAGCTCTCTGTTTTCTCTAACCTTTTGGTCGTGAGCCTGACCCATTTTCCATACTTCCATAGCAACGGCTTGCCGAATTTCCGCCCAAGGGCGTAACTGCACAACATGCCACTCATAGCCCCAAGGACGCTAACCACAAGGGATATCGGAAAATAAAGCAGCCCAATGGAAGAAAGATAGCCAACAATCGTCATGAGAACTTCATCAGGCACAGGCAAACCAATAATACCAAGCGCAAGGCATAGAAAGATGGCAATGTAACCGTACTGGATAACGATATCTTGTAAGAAAGCGATGATGTCCACACTCCAGTTCTAATGGCTTTGGGCAAGGAAGACTGTCCTCGTCTCCTGGATGATTCATCGCCCTTTCAGATATCCTAATGCCTCCCTTGTCAATGAACCTAGTGCCGAATTGTCACATGACGCTTTCAAGGTAGCAGGATGTCATAGATGACGAAATGCAACTTGTTGGTGTGACAACTCCTTTGCGATACTGGGCTCAGCCGATGGTTAAAAGGCAAATTTAATAGTTAAGGAGACATCATTTATGAAGAATACGAAGAATATGAAGAACACGAAGAAATGGATTCGCAAGAATCGCGCAGTACTACTATTAACTGTTCTGGTGTTAACGGGTACGGTCATTAACGCTTGTACGGAAGTAGGGAACGCAGCTAATAGCCCGCAGACTCCCCCGCCAGTTACATCTGAGGTTACCAGCCTGAAGGCGCCGCAGGATGCCAAGCAACTGGAGGGACCGCGGGATTCCAAGGAACTGGAGACCTTTGCAGATGGCGTTTTTGCGGATGCGATGAAAAAGTATAATACGGTTGGCTCTAATTTCGCGGTCGTTTCGAATGGTAAAGTGCTATTAAGCAAGGGGTACGGTTATGCCGACAGGGAAAATAAAATTCCGGTAGACAGCAGCACCGTTTTCCAAATTGGTTCTGTGACGAAGCAGTTCACGGCATTGGCAGCTATGCAGCTGGTCGATAAGGGGAAAATTGATTTGCATCACGATATCCAGGAATACCTGGGAGGGATGAAGGTACCGAATAAAACAGGCAAAAAACTGACAATGTACGATCTGCTTACGTATACCAGCGGCTTTGACAAACCGGATATCCTCTCGGGATCGAAGCCGGAATATGTGAAGCAATTCTACCCGATGAAGGAGGCTCTTGAAGCGAATATGCCGACGATTGTCAGACCTCCGGGGGAAGCGTACACCTATGATAATTTTGGGTTCACACTGGCGGGGTATGCGGTAGGGCAAGTAGCGGGCACATCATACGCCCAGTATATGGAGGACAATATTTTCAAGCCGCTGGGCATGAACTCGACGAATGTGCGGTTTAAACCCGAACTGCTTAGCAGAATGGCTGCCCATTATGATCCTAAAGGCAAGCTAATCCCCTTGGAGGGATTCATACCAACCGATCGGCCTAGCGGCGGCATGGTATCCAACGCAGATGACATGGTAAAGTACCTTATGATGCATCTGAACAAAGGAACGTATGAAGGCAAACAAATCTTAAGTGCCAAGAGCATTGAGCAAATGCACACCTACCAGGTGTTCCCTGACAAAGACTACCCTGTCACAACCATCGGATTTGAAGGCTACTTCAAAGAGAAGATGAATGGTCAACATGTGGTTATCAAAGGGGGAAATGTGACTGGTCATTCGTCCTTGATTGTTCTTCTTCCAGAGAAAAACACAGCGTTCTACATGTCCTACAATAACGACTCTATGATGAGTCTCGACGTGTATGAGGAATTTATGAATCATTACTATCCTAAAAAAGAAGCGGCTCCAAAGCCATCCTATTCGGCAATCAGTGAGCAGCAGGCCAAGGACTACGTGGGATTGTACCAAAACACGCGTCTTGGATCCATGCGGACCCTCGTTTCCTATTCAAACGGAAAATTGTTTACGGAGACAGGAGATCTGGGCAAGAGCACGCTGAAAATGATCCACCCGTTACTCTTTGAAGATGAAGCCGGCAATAAAGTAGCCTTTCAAAAAAATGGGGCCGGCAAAATCACCTATTTCTATTACATGGCACTTCCGCACTACGTGGGTTATGCACAAAAATTAAATAGAGATTTGCCATTCACTGATGTACCTGCTGGCAGCAAGTATGCGTCTTATATTCAAAATCTCCGTGCCTTAAAAATCATGAACGGAAAGACAGCTACCCGCTTCGATCCGAATGGAAAGTTAACTCAGAGTGAGTTCTCAGCGTTGCTGCTACACGCCCATGGCTGGGAAAGCATGCCTGATACGATTGAACCCAACAAGAAGCAGATGTTGTCCGGAGTGCCTAATTATAAACCTAATTCTCCTATCACTAGAGAGATGGCGGCAGTTATGATCCAAAACCTGAGACAAGCTGAGCCTGGAACCAAGAAGGTTACATTGCGTGGCGAAACGGATGCCTGGGCAGTTAAAGCCATCACAACCCTTGTATCCCAAGGCATCATGGACCCGGATACCCAGATCAATAAGGACGGCTCCATCAACTTCCGTTCCAAGCAGCCACTGAAGCGGCAGGAAGCGAGTGCCTTATTGGATCTGGCATTTGATTACTACACATTGCCAATTGCCAAACGTTAATGAACGTAAACCCTAATGCTGAATAAGTAAAAAACGACCTTTAAAAATCTAAATGGCGGATGCCGACATACGAAGCACAATCACTCCGTATGCCGGCATCCGCCACCATAATACATACCTTTTAGGTTATTCCAGAAGCCCGGCCTCCCTGGCTTTTTGCACCGCTTCCTCCCGGTTGCGGACCCCCAGCTTCATATAAGCCGATGATGCATAGTTTCGAACCGTACCATCGGATAAATACAACTTGGAAGCAATGCTTTTATATCGCAGCCCTTTGGAGACGAACTGTAAAATTTCAAGCTCCCGCGGCGTTAATTCATAGGCCGATGACGCTTTGATTAGCGAAGGATCATCCCCGCTATTGTCCGCCTCCAGTTGGGCAAACAATTTGTGCGACATGCCCTGATCGATCAGCGTACCCCTGCGGTAGACGGTGCGTATCGTTTCAGCCAGCTCTAACGGCTGCATGGACTTCAACAAGTATCCGTCCACCCCACTTCGCATCGCCTCCAGAGCCTGTCTGGTATCCTCGAACGTGGTGAGAATCAGAATGCGGATGTCGGGCCACAATTCTTTTATCCTACGAGATGCGGCGATTCCATCCATATTCGGCATTTCCAGATCCATAAGCACCAGTTGCGGCTGAACCTGCCTGCACAGCTCGATCGCTTGCTCCCCATCCTCTGCCGTTCCAACAACCTGCAAATCCTGCTGTTCCTCCAGCAGAGTCCGCAGGCTTTCACGGATAAAGGGCTGGTCATCGACGACCAACAGGCGAATGACTTCATCCTTAAGCTCCGTTTGTCTGGGCAGCGTACAAGTTACCAGAGTGCCTTCTCCCGGCTCCGTATAGACGGCCACATGGCCTTGCAAGTTCATCGCCCGCTCCTTCATGGCACTGAGGCCGAAGCCCTCTCTCCCCTGCTCCATCCCGCGGCCGTTATCTTGAATTTCAAGTCTCGTCTGCTGGGGTTCAAATTGCACGGATACCTTAATCTCTGTCGAGTTTCCATGACGCACAGCATTCGTCAACGACTCTTGCAGGCAGCGATAGAGTGCTGTCTTCGCTTGCTTCGTTACAGGGTATTCCTCCCCGTAGGCATGAAAACGAACCGTCACCTTAGCATGCTCCTGAAACTCCTCTGCCAGCTTCCTTAAAGACTGAAGCAGCGGGAGCGCCTCATGCGGCGATTCGATTTGATGCACGTAATTTCTGACTTCCTCCATATTTTGGCGGCCCAGGTTCAATAGGGATTCGAGCCTTTCCGTCCCTGTCTCCGTTGTCAGCTCAGGACGCAACGTTTCCAATCCCATAATGAGCGAAGTGTAGGCATGGCCGACGGTATCGTGAAGCTCTTTGGACAGCCGGTTCCGTTCTTCGGCAAGCGTGATGCGCTCGATTTGGGACAGGTACTGCTCCAGCACCGCATTTTGGTCGCGGATAACTTCACCTTGACGAAAATTGAGCACGAGTAAATGGAAGGAGAATCCGAAGACATATGCCATCCCGATGTGAACGGCCATGACCCAGTATTCACTCTGCTCTGCAAACAGCTTGATTATGGCGGGCAGGAGCAATATGGATACAGGCCCTGACCAGAGATAAGTCCTTTGCGCGCTGTGGGCAGCAATTAAAAAGGCATACAGCAGGAATGAAAAATAGGCTTGCGGAAAAAATGCAGCCAGATATAAACACAACCCGCCCGAGATCACGATTTCGGTAAACAGGTAGTATTTATAATCGAGCTGCAAGCAAAGCCATGGGACGGAAAAAGCAATCAGCTGCCACAGCATAAGAGCCACTATCGGCAGCGTAAAATATTCTTTCAGCTCTATAGTCGTAAACACGAGAGAAATGCTGCATATCAGACGGATTATGAACATGAGCCAGTCGTACCAGTACCATCGCTTGACCATATCGAACAAAACCATCAACCCCTAACGACCTTCAGTATGACATTACGTAATTAGTATTGAGTAAACCGCTATAGAGTAAACTACCATCCGACAGCATACGAGGCAAATCCGGGAGTAGCGTCTACCTGTTCACATGCTTGATCATCAGACGCGTGTAGCCGCCTATCAAGTGCGCCAAGCGTCCCGCAAGCCTGTAGCTCACCATCATCAATACGACTCCTATGGCCGACACCATCACGGCCTTGGTAATGCTATCTACCCCCATAAAGGAAAGGTTGATAAACCGATAGAGGAATGGGGCCGCAATCAATACAAGTGGCGCTGCGTACAGCAAGACCGCACTGATCAGACTTAATATCCCTATCGGGAATTTCAACAGCAGCCAGCCAATTGCGATCCAGTTGCGTACGTTCAGCAGCTCCTTTTTCGCTTGAAGCCAGCCCGACACATCGGGTCTCGCGGATTTAACGCAAGGCTCGGTGGTAATGTCCGTATAGATCTTGGTCTGTACTCGTTCAAATTGCAGGAAGGCGGTCGTCGTCCGCAAAACGTGTGTCAGGAGAGGAACGCCCGCGACGGTAAAAGAAAGGCTCAAGCCCAAGGTTAGAGCGACCAGATAAAAGCTGAAATAAAACATTCCTGTGACGAAAGTAAGCAGCAGGAAATAGCCGTTTTGAATAAAGCTAACAACGGTTCTGGCCATCAAGAGCCCACATCCTTTCCAAGTAGTAGATGTATTTTAAGGATCTTGATGTCAAATCCGCCAGTGTCATAATGTCATATGACACAAAATGAACGGAGTTATCCGCAGTAACGAGCGGGATAAGACCTCAACACATGATTTCTTCACTAAACATCGCGAAAAGATGCAGCGATCCCAGCTTACCGTCAAGCTTAGGCTTGGCTGACAAACTGTATTAAACGTGCTAGCATATTATCTAATCATGACGAATAATTACTACGCTTAGTATGGAGGAATTGGGAAGAAGATGCTTGAAAACCATCGCCTAAAAGTTTTAATGGAAGTCCAACAGCAGATGCTGTTATCTAACTTTGATTTGAAGTTGTTTATGCAAACAATCTGCGATCGGATGTGCCTATTAACCGATGCCGACGGTTCTACCATAGAAATGCTGGCGGACGATGAAATGGTTTATGCCGCTGTCAGCGGTACCCTGCAGCCTCATCTTGGAATTCGAATAAAAAAGAACGGCAGCTTGTCGGGTTTGTGCGTGACAGAGAAAGAAATTTTGTATTCGCCGGATACACAGCAGGACGATCGTGTCGACAAGGCGGCTACTATGAAAGTCGGCGCACGGAGCATGGTCTGCGTACCCCTGTTTGACTCCAGCACTGCCGTCGGCGTGTTGAAGGTCATCTCCGGTCGCTCCGACGCTTTCTCTGACCGCGATATTGAAACGCTACAATTATTATCGCTCGCCCTAGGCTCAGAGTTAGGCAAACAAATTAACTACGACGACAAAATTCGTATTCTTAACGATTATGAGCAATTATTGATTCAATTAAGAGCCGAGATCGAAAAACGTAAAGAACTAGAGATCGAACTTATTCAATTGACAGAGCGTGACATTTTGACGGGCTTGTTGAATCGCAGAGGATTTAGCACTCGCATCCAAGGCTGGATGAATCGGGCTAGCTGCCAAGAAGGCTCATTCGGTGTGTTCTATCTCGATTTGAATAAATTCAAGCAATGCAACGACACTTACGGACATGAAGTCGGTGATCTCGTACTTGTAGAGTTCGCGAAGCGAATTAAGCAAGCCGTTCGGGAGACCGATCTATTAGCACGCGTTGGCGGCGATGAATTCCTGGTGGCAGCATGGCTGCAAAACGGCTATGACGACTTAGTGCAGGTTGCTAAGCGTTTGATCGGGCAACTAGAGTCACCGATGCTAATTAAGGAGCTTCAACTACCGATGACCACCAGCGTCGGCTGTACGTTATGGGTGGAGGGCATGAAGGAACTCGATCTCATTCGCGTAGCAGACCAAGCAATGTATCTCGCCAAGACTAACGGTACTAATAGAGTTGCTATTAAAGATGAGCTGGTAGTGTGATTTCAGTTATACAGCTACTCCATTAAGAGAGTCACCAAGCCAGTCAAAACAATGAAGGCATTCATCCACGCCGCGAGTCTCGGCAAAAGTGCACAATCGAAAGGCACCCGATTAGGGTGCCTTTTTTGCTTAATTGATTTACATCCTGCCATCTCTGTCTCACAATCTCGATAATGCCAATGGCGTAATCTTATAGTTGAACCATATCATCCCTTATAATAAAATACTTTGAACAGAGGAGTTGATGTTATGAACGAAAAAGAAAAATCGCATGCTGGTCTGTTATACCAACCTGGCGATCCTGAGCTTGTCGCAGACCGTGCGGATACCGTGAAAAAGTTATATGAATATAACAATATACACCCGCTAGACCAAGAAGCACGACGGACTGCCATTCGCGGACTGCTGGGAAAGACGGGAGATAATTGCGTTGTGGAGCAGCCGCTTTTCTGCACTTATGGGTACAACACCACGGTAGGAGACAATTTTTTTCTCAATGTTAATTGCAAGCTCATGGACAGCGGGAAAATTACAATTGGTAACAACGTATTTATTGCGCCCAACGTCTGTCTTATAACGGAAGAACATGCCATGGATGTAGAGCAACGGTTAGCGGGATTGGAATACACACACCCAGTCAATATTGGTGATAATGTATGGATCTGTGCAGGCGCTATAGTCCTGCCAGGAGTGACGATCGGCGCGAACAGCGTGATTGGAGCCGGCAGTGTCGTTACGAAGGACATTCCGCCAGATAGTTTGGCTGTAGGCAATCCGTGCAAGGTCATTCGCTCTTTGAAAAAAGCCCTTTAGTCAGGCTCTAATCGCTGATTCTATCGCTGTTAGAAATATAACAACAACCTTCATGGTGGTCTCACCCCAATCCCTAGCGTTATCCGATGGCCAGAATGGCCTCCTCGGATTGCGGTGATTGAATAAACATCCACATATGATAAGGTTCAGTGCGCTGTCTGTAACGGAAGGTTTTACATTTTCACCTTTATATAGTATCTATTACCAATCTATATCCCTTATATGTAAGCTTATCCGTTTTTGCCTCTCCGTCTTCCGAGTATAAAACTACGTCAGTAATGAATTCATATTTTTTACGATTATACTCGTGTTTATTATGTTCATACTCAGAAGACTTATCTCTCGGGTCATTTACGGAACCTAAGAAACTGCCAACTGAAGACGTTATTGCAAAGCCTGTACCCTCAATAACTTTAAATTTAGAAACATCGTCTACAAAAAGTGGTAAGCTCCCACAATAGGCGTCGTTTTTATCTTTTGAGTATGGAAACTCCAATACTTCAAAACTATCAGGATCTGCATTAATTACTTTATTTAATGACCAGTCATCACTTACGTAAATATATACATTGTTCTTATCTTTTGCATAACGATATCTGCCTTTACCACTAATAATCTGGAAAGTTTCCGGATCAGACCCTTTTACTTCTTCACTTTTAAAGTACACACTTGTATTATCTCTTGCAAAATTCTTGTACTTTAAAGTTTTGAATTCATCCTTTCTGACGTCAATCGGACTTACTCTTCTGCCAACAGCCTCATCGTAGGATACGTAATTCCAAGTCCCATTTTCAAATACGTATCTCGGTTTAAATTTGTGATATAAGAAGACTGATATTATCGCCAAGCAGCAAATTACGATTCCGGTAAGTACTAACTTCTTTTTCATTAACACCATCCCTTCATGTCTTCCCGGCTGTTTCCTTACGCAATAAAATTGCCCTTATTTGTGGTATGGTTCACCGTATCATCTATTGAGCGAAATTAAAAGGCACACGATGGGTGCCTTCTTCGTGTAAATTATAAGGTATACTTCATACTTATCCTCGTTTCTATATTTATTTTGCAAACAGTGTTGCTTGTTGTCTCATCTGTTGTTTTGAACAAGCATACTGTTAAAGAGCCAGCGAAAGTTCCATCTGAAATACTGGGGCAGATGCCAATCCTCATAGCCTTTTAATACCCCTTGTTCAAGCCAGTAAGACTCTGATTTCCCACTTTTTACAGCTCCAGAAACATAAGTGATCGTATTCTCCAAAAAGCGTATGACATCTGTGATTGGATCTGAATTAGATACATCTCCGTGTCCCGGAATGACAGTATCGACCTTGAGGTCTTTTTGAATTCGTTTAAGGATGCGTATCCAAGCGTATGGATTACCGTATGGTATGACCGGAATGGTCTTAGTCGATATTAAATCACCAGCGATCAAAGTTTGCTCTTCTGGAACGTACACAACAGCATCACTTAAAGAATGACCGCCTCCGTAAGATAAAACTTCGATTGTTCGCTTTGTTCCTTGAATAACGAGTTTATCGTCAAAAGTTATCGTGGGTATCACCCTGCAAAGGGAAGGGATGGCATCATAAAGGGCTCGCTGTACCGAAAGATCATAGTCGATTTCAGTTCGCATGTGGGGATCTCTTTGCTTTGAACGCACATGATTTAGGCTAGTTATTAACTTTTGAATGTTTTGCTGCATGAGATCAATATTCACTTCACCCATATCAGAAAGCAAATCTCTTGTCCAAACGGTAGATATAAATTCGCTTTTCATAAATTCCTGATTGCCGTTGACATGATCTCCATGAAAATGTGTATTCACTACATATTTAACCGGTTTGTTTGTTAATTGTTCAGCAGTATGACGTAACAAAGCACCAGAATGCGGCAGGTTGGTTGTATCCACTACAACGGTTAAATCCCCAAGATCAATAATTGCTGCATTCCCCAGAGAACCGCTGCCTGGAACAGAAATAGCACCCCAGATACCTTCCGATGCTTGTTGAATCGTGAAATATTCGTTGTTCATTGTTACACCCCTTTAACAATTAGTAAAGTTAACTTACAAGTTAGAGTCGACTGGAAGTCAAGAGAAGAGATTTTTCAGGGTGAAGTCAGGGTCAATTGTAAACATTGGCTTTGAGTTGACTGAAAGCTGTATAATATTTTTCAATATCAGCATTAAAAAGGAGGGACAGAAATCGGATGCTTACAATAAGTCAAGTGTCAGAAAAAACGGGATTAACTCCTTATACGATTCGTTATTATGAAAAAATCGGGGTACTACATGAACCCAAGCGTAGTAATGGAGGGGCACGTGTCTACAAAGAAAGCGAGGTTTCCTACATTCAATGTCTAAATAAACTAAAAAAATTGGGCTTATCGCTTGAGGAGATTACGGAATTTACTCGTGAGGGCTGTGTAATGGATAAAATTCAACAAGGGGAGAATCCTTCTAATTATAATCCTACCTTAAAAAAGCGGATTGAAATCCTTGAGAAGCATCTGATGGGACTGGAATCCAGACGACAAGAAATTGATTACATGATTTCTCTCGCCGAAGAAAAACTTACCTTATACCAAGAACTTACGAAAGAAGACATAGTAAATATTAGATAATCGCGGCGTAATCCTACGTGAACACTGCAGGGTGTCTGATTAAGTTAGATATCAATTATTCAGTTACTTGAGCTGAGGGGGAAGCTACTTAATCTATTCCTCCTCTTGTTTTAAATGTTCCAGAAATCTAAATCACCTTTACTTATAATAAAGCTCTCCGTGACTAGTTTAAGTGCGGTTCAACTTTTTATTATAAGCCATGTTATCTTTCAACATTTGAGAAATCCCCTCAAATTCTGTAAATAATCTATCAGCCCCATAGCCTATCTTAAGTAAATAATCATAAATTTTATATAACATAGGTATAGGTATAGGTATGTAAAACTTAAAAATTAAAGTCTCTTGTTCCTTACCCCCTACCCCTCCCCAAGAAATTTCATTTTTATCTACATGTTGTTGAATAAGAACATCTAACGACTCGTTATTTACAAGAGGAATTAATAATTCTTCAGGTTGTCTTCCAAGAGCCTGATTTTGTTGCATTAAGTCTCAAATATAACAAGTTTTATATTTCCATGCACTTAATATACCTTTTTAATAGTTCAGATTTAGTTTTTTATAGTGTTCAGGGACTATTAGCCTTAATGGTATTCTATCGTTAGTACTCTTTAAAAATTCTATTGTAAAATAATCTAAAGCATATAGAACCATATATTTCGAATCATCACTGGAATGAATTGCACCAGAACTCGCAAAATATAATGAGGTATATAAATCTTTACTCCAATCAATTAATCTTGTTGGCAAGCCATAATGTTGGGCTAATGCCGATAACTCTAAAAATTATTTCAAATCTTAATGTATCAATTGACAGGAACATTTCCAAACTATGACTTCTAAAAAATGATACATCAGGTAAATTCAAACTTTTATAATTGGCTGCTTTATAAAAATTCATAAGTATATTCAACTCTGCTGTCTGATAAAAAGACTCAAAATTATATTGTGGATGTGTTATATCCATTCCACCTAGTTGAGCAAAACCATATAATCTTTCAACACTATTTTTATCTTCTCTTAAAGATGAGGGCAATAGTTTATGAAATTTTCTGTTCGTTCTCCTCTAAAAAGAAATCTTTCAAACAAAAATGAATACTTTCCTACTGGAGAGAAATCTTGAAAAAACAAATCATTATCTTCTATCCATACTTCTTTTAGAACTTTTGTAGTTACCAATTTATCTCCTCCAAATAAACAATACTTAATAACAGATCATCTCTACCTTTTATTATTAATTGTATTAAAAAATGGTATGATAGTCATAGAGGAGGTGATAATATATGAGTGATTTAAAAAAGCCTGGTATGGATAACCAACCTCCTGGAAAATACAAAGAAGTTGGTCCAAGAGGTGGTGAAGTAGCTAAACCTCGAATAGTGAAAATTGATAGCGGAGATAGACTTCCACCAACACAAGAAAAAGGACGGAAATGGGAAAAACAATGAGAAAAATAATTTAAAACCACCTAAAATGTCGACACTTCAACGTTCTAGGTGGTCTTTTTTAAAAACCTCACTTACTTATGATACGGTTCCCCCCGATTTATCTTCACCGCGCGATAAATCTGCTCCACCAGCACCAGGCGCATGAGCTGATGAGGCAGCGTCATGCGCCCGAAGCTCATGCGCTGCTGGGCGCGGCGCATAACATCGTCGGAGAGCCCATGGCTCCCTCCGATAACAAAAACAACATGGCTCGTCCCATAGGTGCCGAGCCGGTCGATCTCTCCGGCAAGCTCTTCCGAGCTCCAGAGCTTGCCGTCGATCGCGAGCGCAATAACATGCGCCTCGCTTTTGATCTGCGCGAGGATACGTTCGCCCTCGCGCCCCTTCACCTGCACCACCTCTGCTTCGCTCAGAGAGTCGGGTGCTTTTTCATCCGCCACCTCAATCACCTGAAATTTGAGGTAAGGCGTCAGCCTTTTCGCATATTCCGCGATGCCATCGATCAAATACTTTTCCTTCAATTTGCCTACGCCAATAATCTGAATTAACATAAAACCCTCCATCTGTTTGCATACAATACTATGTCTAAAATCTATCTTCTTTCATGGGGTGTAGCTCCAGCGAAAGGCCCGGGACTCACTAAGGTAGCATGTCTGGACTTCCGGTCCCTCTTGTCCCAGACTTTTTCTTTATTAACCGTTTCTACCGATTCCAATCTGGAACTCTTACGCTTACAGCTCCAAGCTCCTATCTCCACGCATCTCCGCCATCCGCGCCAGAATCCTTCTCTTTCGGTAAAGCATACGCGCAGCCTCGCCTACATCCTCAATCGTTTTGCGATTCGTATAAGCGCCAAAAACAATTCCCGCCACCGGAACCATCTGCAACAGCTTCTTCCAACCGAAGTTATCCCGGTATACGGTGATGACTTCGTGCCAGCCCTTAATCTTGGATAAGGCTGCGTTTGTGCCTTCAAGGATATCTCCGCTTCCACCTTCTTGCAGGTTCAGCTCTTCCAGGATCGCCTGCTTACCCACGATGTCCGAGGAAGCGAACTGCATCACTTTTACCGTGAATATCCGTTCCGCCTTATCGGTCGGATCATAGCCATAGCACAAGCCAATCTCCTGAATGACCTTCAGAGACAGACCCAGAGTGGCCGGAATATCTACTGCCAGAGTGAACACACCGCCAACTCCGGTGGTCGCCCCCTGAATGGTCGCTGTCTCCCGTCCAGTCTCGATGAGCTGAAGTGCAGACGCATCCATGATAGACAAGGAATAAGGACCACGCTCCGACCCGCCAGCGGCCTGACTTTGGGAAGCCACGAGGGTTCCGACCTTACGGCCCGCTACGAGATAGTTGCCACCGTTCTGGATATAGCCGCCCAATTCGTCGAGCAGTTGGCCTATTTTATCGTGAATAATCTTCGGTGTAATCTTGTCCAGCAGTTTAAAAGGCAGGCGGGACATGCGGTCCCAGATCATCAGCTTTTTCTGCTCTTTTTCCCACTTCGTGACTTCAGCCAGTGCGGCATCAAGCTGCTCCAGTGTCTCTAACTGTGCGGACGGATGTTGTGGATGCGCCATCTTGAGAACCTCCCTTATGTGCGGGGCTTAACTGCCACCGGTCAAATCATTATCTTTTAAAGGTATACGTCCGAGCAGGCGATCAGGTCCATATTTCAGTTCACCCTGTGACCCACTCCGGATGATCACACAGCGGAGTCCCGCTGAAATTCCACTTTTCTTTTAGTGTACCACAATGTGCAGCCATTCAAGACAGCCGTACGTATACGCACAAAAGCACCCGCTACCCGCGGATGCTTTTTACAAGTTAAGACGATCCCTCTACACCAGGAACATCGCCACAATCGTCGTCACCGCCAGCCCCAGCAGTACGGGCTTCAGGTTGCGGCGGGCCAGTTCGAACGGGCTAACACCGCAGATGGCGGCTGCCGGGATGAGCGCCCAAGGAATCAGCGTACCACCGCCAACCCAAATCGCAGCCACCTGCCCTAGTGCGGTCAGTGTCGCTGCCCCGGTATGAATGGCGGATGCGAACAGCTGCGCGATGGAACCAGCCAGTGAAATTCCGGAAAAGCCCGAACCATCCAGCCCGGTGATCGCCCCGATTATGGTCATGGTGACCGCGCCCACTGCACCGTTAAGCGGAACATGATTCGCCAGAGCGACACCGAGGTCGTTCACGATGCCGTGCGAGGCTTCCGGGAGCACTTTTCCGAACAACTCGGTGAACGCCGAATCGCCCAGATAGAAAAAAGCCGCAATCGGAATCACCGGACCGAATACCTTGAATCCAAAAACAAATCCTTCTATTAAATAGGATGTGATCTTTTCGAGTCCCCGGTTGCGGTGGGCCAGCATGGTGATGGCGATCAGAATAAGTACCGCCGTACCGCCCACGAGTGCTGTGGCATCCCCGCCTTGCAGCTTCAGAACGAACATCGCGACGACATCGAGCAGGAATAGAAGCGGAATGACGATCGCCAGCGTTTTTTTGACACGAGGGCTAAGTAGCAATGGTCCTATTAGCTGTTCTCCCACCTCCGTGAGTGAACTGCCCCCTTTTACCGTGACCAACCCATTCCGCCATGTTCCATTCTTCTGATCTCTGCGCATCAGCCAGAACGCGGCCACTGTCGTAACCAGCCCCATGACAATCACAAGCGGAACACTGGCCTCCATCACACTGCTTACCGGAAGTCCGGCTGCGTCTGCGGTGAGTTTTGGGGCACCCTGAATAATGTAATCTCCGGATAGCGCGATACCGTGACCAAACAGATTCATCGCCATGGCCGCTCCCAGCGCAGGCAGACCGACACGAACGGCAACAGGCAGCAATACAGCACCGATCAGAGCGACCGCCGGCGAAGGCCAGAAGAAGAAGGAAGTCACCATCATAATGATCCCAATCCCCCAGTAAGCCATGGACGGCGTACGAATCAAACGGCTGAGCGGCGCAACCATCGTCTCATTGATCCCGGTAATAATCAGAATCCGGCTCATCGCTACAATAATGGAGATAATCATGATCGTACCGAGCAGCTCTTTGGTCGCATATACAAAAGAATTGAAGATCCCCGACACCGAACCGCTCAGCGTATTCGTCGCGAGCAGACCCAAAGCAAAAATCCCAACCACACAGATCATCGTGGTATCCCGCCGCCAGATCAGCAACCCAAGAATGAACACAATGAACACCAGATACACATAGTGGATCGCTGCTAGCTCAATCCCCATGATCGTGCGCCCCCTTCTCACCTGTAACTCAATAGGTGCTATATGCTATGCAGGGGCATGGGCGAAAGTTCGACATCAGGTGCCTTAGAGGAAAAAAAAGAGCCACTTGCTAGTGTCTCATCGGTGGGAGCTCTTCTATCACTTATTCAGTGCAAAGTACATTTAAATAAGACTAACGGATACAAGTTGTATATAATATCCAGTAAGGGGGAGGGTACATGAACAAAATAAAGAAAAACATACCCGCTATACTGATCATTTTAGGGGTTGTCCTATTTTTCTTAGTATTCAGTAGAGCTCGTACATCCGCTATTGTTCAACTCTCAGAGATATCTAAAGACAGCATTGTTGTAATAAATGCGCTTGGCGAAAAAACAATGGTGAGAGTGCCTTCTAAAATTGACACCAGTACTCTTAATGAGCAATCTTATTATTTAGTAAGCTATAGCTCAAGTTTTTTTCAGCGAAACCGCTTTGATAAAATAGAAATATCACACTAAAAAAAAAGACGCCTTGTTCATCTCGCTCAAATAGAAAAAACAGCAAAACCCTCTATAGATAACGATTTTATTGGAAGTTTGCAAGCCAGTTGGCTACCCCTGACCCTATATTGAGCATTAAAAAAAGAACGTGAGCACTCACGTCCTTTTCATCATCTTATCATTTACGTATGGGTCGCTTACACGACCAAATACTCAGCATTCTTCTCGCATTCCGCACATTTCGCCGGCGGGTCCCAGTCAGAGAACTCCGTTTCCTTCAGATCCACTACATCCGGTGCGTCTTCGTACTCGTCCACAAACCTGTCAATGGCCAGCTCCACGTGTTCCTTACACACTACATACATTCAACCAAGCATCCCTTTCTGTGCCGCTGCGGCGTAATACTCCTTCTACTGTTCTACCACACTTCCAGGTAAAAGGGAACTCCCCGCCGTCGATTCCTGTCATTTCCTTAGAAGCAGGTGCAATACTGGAAATTATATCCGATAATATAGAGATGCAGATGCAAATACTACTCGGAGGATTTCAATGCTCATAACCATATTGTATGTTGCTTTCAGCCTGTTCGCTGCAGGCGTCTTTATATTCCGGACTATCAAGCAAAAGTTCACCAAGTACCAGACAGAGCATATAGGAATACTCCTCTCATATCTAATAGTAGGCCTTACCCTTAAGGCTCCCATTGAATTAAAAGTCGGGTGCACTCTACTTCTCCTGCTAACATTCATGTACGGAACTATAAAAAGGTGACCCTGTCCTCTATTATTGTGAAAAAATAACCCCGTCAGACTTTTGTCTGGCGGGGCTTTGTCATTATCTATCTTCCACTTATTCCATTTCGGTTAAAGTTCCACGCGAATCTCTGTCATGATCCAAATCTATATGCCTTCTTACTAACCAAGGAATTCTACCGGCCGGTCCAACTCATACAACCTGCGGTAACGTGGCTCTTTCTCCAGCAGCTCAGCATGAGTGCCGCGCATTTCGACAGTTCCATTCTCCATAAAAATCACTTCGTCCATCAGTTCCGCACCTACAAGGTGGTGCGTAACCCAAACCAGTGATTTCCCGGCCATCGCCTGGAACATCGTCGCCAGCAGCTCGCGCTCGGTGCGTGGGTCGAGACCCACGGTTGGCTCGTCGAGCACGACGACCGGCGTGTTCTGCAGCAGGATACGCGCCAGCGCGATCCGTTGCCGTTCGCCGCCGGAGAAGCGCTGCCCGGCTTCACGCACGGGCGTGTTATAGCCTTCCGGCAGGGAAGAGATTAGGCTGTCGAGCTTCGCTAGCGCGCCAGCGGCGCAGATCTCTTCCTCGGAAGCCTGCGGATCACCCAGCCGGATATTGTTCGCCACCGTGGTGTCGAACAGATGCGGACTCTGATTGAGTACCGCAATCAGCGAAGGAATGTCGTCGCCGTAGGACGCGGCGGCCCGCCCGTTAATCTCAGCCGAACCTTCCGTCGGCTGAATCACACCCTGAATGATCTTCAGCAGCGTCGATTTTCCTGCTCCGCTGCGGCCGATGATCGCGATCTTTTTCCCCTGCGGGAGATCTAAGCTTAGATCGCGGACAGACCAATCATCATCGGCTCCGTACCGGTAGCCGACATTATCCAGCCGGATGTGGGTTTGTATTGCAATATCATGTTGGCTGTGGCCTTCATTACCAGCTTGCCCCGTAGTAGTCGAAATGTCGCGCCCAGCAACAGTCACTTTAATTTTCGCTATTCCAGCACTTTGCGTACGTACTTCATCTAATGTTTCTGTACGGCCTCCAGCCACTAGCGCTACTTCCAATACACCAGCACTTACCGCACGGGTTCCCTGCCCATTCTGTTTCACTCCAGCGCCCTGAGTAAGCGCCCCATCCTTCTCCTCCACCCCTGACAACCGCTCCAGCGAGTTCCGATACTGCGGTATCTTCTCCACCGCTTCCGATACCGGCAGGAAGGCATCCGCAAGCGGGAAGACCACCAGTACGAACGCTGCGATCAGTGTTCCCGCGATGGCTCCGTCAGCATATTCCCCCGCCGCCCAGTAGAGCATCGACAGCACGCCGATGCCGACAATGGCCTGCCCAATGAACATCCGCAGGCGGGCCCAGCCCCGCAGCCAGCCATCGGTACGGGCTACTTTGCGCTCGTCGGCTTCATAGGTGGCCACGAACTGGCTTTGCCGACCGCTGATCATCCAGTCGCCCATGCCCAGTACGGCATCCGTCAGCTTCTGGTAGAGACGGTTGCGCTCCTGCTTCACTTCACGCTGCCGTCTTTGCGTGAACAGCAGCGAGACCAGCGGCAGTACAACCACCAGCACCAGAATATACAGACCCATCAGCAGTGCAAAGGTCAGATCGAAAGTGCCAAGAGCAATTACTGCCGCACCGTACAGCAACAGCGCAATAATACTAGGAAAGACGGTGCGCAGGTATACATTTTGCAAATATTCGATATCGTCGGCCAGCATGCCGAGGATGTCACCTGTCCGAAAGCGTGAGGACAAGAACAGCGCCTGTGGCTCCAGTATATGATACAGGCGGACACGCATCTTAGAGAGAATCCGCAGGATCGTGTCATGACCGACGAGCCGTTCCACATAGTGGATCACGGCCCGGCTTGTTCCGAAGGTGCGCACACCGACGATCGGTACATAGATCATTAATATATTTTCCGGCGGGATGGAGGCCTTGGAGATTAGGAACCCCGAGGTATACATCAGAGAAGAAGCTGAGAACACCGTCAGTGCCCCAAGGACAATAATCAGCACAAACCGCCAGAAGTATGAAGATACATATGGGGCGAACCATCCTTCTCGTTTCAATGGATTCCCTCCAATTGCGATTGAATAAGCTCATAATAGGCACCCTTGCGGGCGATCAGTTCCTTATGGGTGCCGGTCTCAGCTACTTGCCCCTGCTTCATCACGACGATGAGATCCATATCTACCATCCAGTGCAAGCGATGTGTCGCGAGAAAGACCAGCTTCCCGGCAAACAGCGGAAGCATCGTTTCCTTGAGCTCGTACTCTGTTTCAATATCCAGATGGGCCGTCGGCTCATCCAGCAGCATAATCGGTCGACTGCTTAGCAGCGCCCGAGCCAGCGCTACCCGCTGCTCTTGACCGCCACTGAGGGAACGACCGCCGCCGCCAATCATTTCTTCCAACCCGTTCGGTAGAGAATCTACCAGTCTCGACAATCCGGCTTCGCCGATTACTCGGCGAACTTCCTCCATTGAAGCTTCTGGATAATAGAAGCGCACATTGTCCGCAAGCGTGCCACTGAAGATATACGGCCGCTGCGGGATATACGCCGTCTGCTTCCGCCAGGCTTCGTCTGTCAGTGAGCTGAACGTGCTAGCGCCCACGGTAATACTGCCAGACGTAGGATGCAGAAAGCCACCCAGGATATCCACCAGTGTGGACTTCCCTGCTCCACTCTCCCCAATAATTCCGATCTTAGCCGCCCCTGCGAAACGCAGGCTGACCCCTTCCAGCGAGGACAATCCGCCTTCTTCATACTTAACACCCACGCCATTCAACTGTAGAATGGCGCCGTTAGTCCAAGCAAAGTCGGATGCAGAGGACGGTTGCCCTACAAGAGTAGTACCAGCAGTTCTATTAGTTCCAGCCCGACCAGCACCACCAACACGTCCAGCACTACTGACATTACCAGCCACAGCACCCGAGGCAGCTCCTTTTTCAGCAACCCCTTGCCCTGCTCCACTCGCCGTCAACTTCACCGCCTGTACGGTCTCCCGGTCAATAATACTCTTCATGGCCTCACCGGCTTCTTTTCCGTCCAGCGTAGCATGAAAATCCGCACCCACAAGCCGTACCGGCAGGAAATATTCCGGGGCCAGGATCAGAATGGTCAGCCCGGTGACCAACGTCATCTGCTCATTGACCAACCGCAGACCGAGGCTGACAGCCACGGAAGCTACCGAGAGCATGGTGAAGAAATCCAGAGCAAAGGAAGACAGGAACGCCACGCGCAAGGTACGCATCGTAGCTGAGCGATAACGATCGCTGACATGAGCGATGCTCTCGCTATGACTACGGCTGCGGCCCAGGAACTTCAGCGTCTCCAAGCCCCGCAGCGAATCGACAAAGTGATTGGACAGTGTCCGATAGGACTTGAGCTGACGGTCCATTTGTTTGCGAGCCGTCATTCCGATCAGAATCATAAAGGCAATAATGATCGGCATCGTCACGGTGAGAATCACGCCGCTTGTCGTGTCTTGTGTGTACACATAGACGAGCAGCATTAGCGGTGTGACTGACATTCCAACCATCCGTGGAATGATCAGCTCCAGATAAGTGCGGAACTTTGTTACGCCTTCCAATACCAGTGTAACCAGCGTACCGGTGCCCCGGTCGCCTGCCAATCTCGGCCCTAGCTGGAACAGCTTATCCATCATCTGCTGCCGCATGCTGCTTCCGGTCGCTTCCGCGAACCGGTAGGATACCCGGCTCATCAGCAGGGCGCACACATGGCGCACCAGAAACGCAAGAAGGAACAATAGGGAAGTACCCCATTGTTCCTTCAGCGGTGCTCCCGCAAACAGCGCAGAGACAACTTCCGCCAGCCCTTTGGCCAGCAGAAGAATGGACAGGCTTTGCACCAGGGTCAGGAAGCCGACGATCAGAAAGACCGGCCTAACTCCTTTGTACCCAAGCAAATTTTTATCCATTAGTATTCAAGATGCTCCTTCTCGTGAACCCGTTTGTGAAAGATAAAATAACTCCAAATCTGATAACCCAATACGAACGGCAGCAGCGTCAATGCCACAATCGTCATGACCTTCAGTGAATAATGTCCGGAAGCCGCATTCGTGATCGTCAGGTTGAACGCCTGATCAATGGAGCTGATCATCACCCGCGGGAACAGTCCCACGAAGATCGAAGCCACCGACAAGGCGAATACCGCTCCAGTCATGCCGAATGCCCAGCTGTCCTTCTTCTTCAACATGAAGTAGCCTGCCAGTACATATGCAATAATACCCAATATTACTATACTCAGAAGCACTGTTCCACGCTTTTCAAAGATATCGGTCATGAAGTAGGTCATTACCACAAAACCCAGCAGCAGTACGCCCAGTGGAATCAACAGCTTCTGCCCCAGCTTTCGGGCCCGAACCTGCAGATCACCAATCGTACGCAGCGTCGTGAACATCAGGCCGTGTACCAGACAGAGCAGAACTACTGTAATTCCGGCAACAACGGTGTAGATATTAACGATATCCGTGAATCCGGCATACATCTGCATATTGGCGTCAATCGGCAAGCCCTTGATGAAGCTTGCGAAGACGACAGCCAGCAGGAACGGCGGGAGGAAGCTGCCGAGGAAGATGCAGACATCCCAAGTTCTTTTCCAGGCCAGGGAATCCCGCTTGCCCCTGAATTCAAATGCTACACCCCGGGCGATCAGCGCCAGTAGCGCGAACACGAAGGGAATATAAAATCCGCTGAATAGCGTAGCATACCAGTTCGGAAAGGCCGCGAACATCGCACCTGCACCCGTCAGTAGCCATACTTCATTGGCATCCCAGAACGGTCCAATCGAGTTGATCAGCACCCGGCGCTCCGTATCATTCTTGGCCAAGAGCTGTGTTTCCATTCCTACACCAAAGTCAAAACCCTCCAGGAAGAAGAACCCGATGAACAGAACCGCAATCAATACAAACCACAATTCATTAAGAGAAAGCATGGGACCCCTCCTTGTTATATGGATCATGCGAATCGCCGTGATCGTTATCCATGGCATAAGGACCTTTTTTGATAACTTTGATGAACAAGCCGACCAATACCAGACCCAGAATTAAATAGATCGTTGTAAAAGAAATCACCGAGAATAATACCTGTCCGCTCGTGATATTAGGCGACACACTGTCTTTGGTCTGCATCAAGCCGAATACCGTCCACGGCTGGCGGCCAAATTCAGTCATCACCCAGCCCGCTGTATTGGCGATTGGCGGAAGCAGCAGTCCCCAGAACATGAACCGCATGAACCAGGTGTTCGGACGGTCCATCTTTTTACGCCAAATCAAGTACATTGCATACAGACCAAGCACGATCATTGCCGTACCCGCAGCAACCATGATCCGGAAGCTCCAGAAGGTGGTCCGTACCGGAGGAATGTAGTCCCCAGGTCCGTATTGCTGTTCATATTCAGCCTGCAATTGGTTCATCCCTTTAACTTCACCGGAGAACTTACTGTAAGACAGGAAGCTAAGCAAATACGGGATTTTGAATTCACCGCTGTTAGTCTTGTTCGTAGGGTCAATATTCGCCCACACCGTCCAAGGTGCAGGATCGCCGCTCTCGCCCCATAGTCCTTCGGATGCCGCCATTTTCATCGGCTGAGTCTCTACCAGGTATTGCGCCTGAGCATGTCCTGCCACCGCTACACCCACCGAAGAGATAATGCCGACAATTGCTGCAATTTGAAAAGATTTCTTAAAGAAAGATACTTCCTGCTTCTTCAGCAGCTTGTAGGCACTGATACCTGTTACAAGAAACGCGCCTGTAGCGTAGGCCGCCAGCACCGTGTGTGGGAATTCCACAAGTAATTGTCCGTTCGTAATGAGAGCGAAGATGTCATTCATTTCAGCACGTCCATTGTTGATCGTGAAGCCCACCGGATGCTGCATGAATGAGTTAGCGGTCAGAATCCAGAACGCCGACATCATCGTACCAAAAGCAACCATCCAGATGGAGAGCAAATGCACCTTCTTAGAGACTTTGTCCCAGCCGAAGATCCATAGCCCGATGAATGTAGACTCCAGGAAAAAAGCCAGTAGAGCTTCCACGGCCAGCGGTGCACCGAACACGTCACCAACGAATCGTGAATAATCGGACCAGTTCATCCCAAACTGGAATTCCTGCAGTATACCTGTAACTACCCCGACTGCAAAATTTATGAGGAATAGCTTTCCCCAGAATTGCGCCATTCTCTTGTACTCTTCATCGCCTTTTCTTACATACATAGTCTCCATGATGGCAATCAAAAGCGCTAGCCCAATAGACACCGGCACAAAGAAATAGTGAAAAATTGTCGTCGACGCAAATTGAATACGTGACAGCATGATTGTATCCATATTTCTCCCCTTCCCTCTCCCTTATCAATACGTCTATTTTGTCAAAAATTTTAAGGGAACTGTGTGATGTAAATCACATTATACGCTCTATTTTTGCTATAAAAATAATAATTTTGTGACAAATATCACAAAGTAGTGACAAAAAAGCAAAAAAAATAAGACGGTTTAACCGTCTCGGAGTTTGTGCGTTATTCTATACTAAGCTTGGCTCATAAAGGCGCCGGTCACGTAATGGAAATACCCTTCTTCAGCGACTTCAGATCACCGTTGGAATTGAGCAGCAGCGGCAGCATCTTCATACTGCGGACCATTGGAGCGTTGCAGAGACGACAAGAAGGCACAGTGTCAAAAGCAAAATTGTCCCTCATCCATCCATTGCACCCCTCGTTAGTACAGGCCCAAATCGCGGTATTCTCTTCCGGGATTTCCTCCACGGGTTTCTTCCGGTAGTTCATTGCCGTTCCTCCTTCCTTTATGTCACAAGTGGATTAACGATACATGATACCCCAAAATGTTAAGATTTATGCTTACACCTCTATAATAATAAGAAAAGCCCCAGTACGGAGCCCTTACAAAGGTTGTTGAGTTCTGTTAAAAAAAGACCGTCCCAACTTTCAACAAGCGGGGACGGTACCTTCTATTATTACAGTTTTACAACGTTTTCGGCTTGTGGACCACGGTTGCCTTGAACAACGTTGAATTCAACGCGTTGGCCTTCGTCCAAAGTTTTGAAGCCTTCGCCAGTGATCGCACTGAAGTGTACGAATACGTCGCTACCGCCTTCAACTTCGATAAATCCGAATCCTTTTTCAGCGTTGAACCATTTAACTGTACCTGTTTGCATGTGTGTAACCTCCACAAATTTAAATTAATATGTTCTTTTTATCTTCAAACAAAGAAAAAATTCACACATTGAAAAAGGTTGTATATTACTTAACTTGACAGCCCTTTTCAACACGAGAATTAGGTATCAAATGTATGATTGTTCTCATAGTACCACACCTTCGAAGTAAAGGCAAGCTGACCCATCCGAATATCTCCGTTTTTTCCCACAAAAGGCTGACTTCCCAATGTAAGGGCTGTCAGCCTGGCTGGTCATGACTGCTATATCATTATATACCATTTCTGAAGGTTTTATTCCTCAGGCTTCTCCAAAAGTTTTACCGATACCTGCTTTAGAACCCCGTTTCTGTAAAAAGTAATCTGTAATTCATCACCGATCTTAGTGTGATTATACAAATACTTCCGCAGTGAAAGGGTAGACGTAATGGGCTCTCCGTCAAATTTTGTGATAACGTCGTTGAACTGGAGTCCCGCAACCTTTGCCGGTCCAACAGCATCAAGTACGACTACACCGTCCTTAACAGCCACAGGCAGATTCAGCTCCTTGCGCTGGTCTTCGGCCAACGGGACATAAGGATTGTTCAGATCCACCGTGTAGACGCCCAGATAGGATCGTGAGATCTTACCCTTGCTGGTTAGCTCATCTGCCGTCTCCATAACATGATTGGTCGGTATGGCAAAGCCAAGCCCTTCTACGCCGGTATCCGAAATTTTCATCGTATTGATCCCGATCACCTTGCCGTTGAGATCAACTAGCGCGCCACCACTGTTACCTTCATTGATCGCCGCATCGGTCTGAATGACCTCCTGCTCCCAGTCGTACACACCATCCTGGTTGAGCGATACGGGAATCTTCCGCTCCGTATAGCTTATAATACCGGAAGTTAGCGTATCACCAAGACCAAGTGGATTGCCGATAGCTATGACGGTCTCCCCAAGACGCAGCTTGGAAGAGTCACCAATCTGAGCGATGGTGTTGATGCCCTTGGCATCAATCGACAGCACAGCAATATCGGTTACTTTATCTGCGCCGACCAGCTCCGCTCTGCGGGTCTCCCCAGACACCGTAACAATCTCCAGCTTGCCTGCACCCTGAACGACATGGTTATTAGTAATGATGTAGGCCTTATTGGCATCTTTTTTATAAATAACTCCGGAGCCCAGTGATGACTGATCCAGAATATTCTCTTCCTTGTTGTCTTCCTTATGGTTAACAATGCTCACTACGGCAGGACGAACCATCGCCGCCGCCTGAATAATACGATCGTAAGGATCGCCACTGCTCGGCGTCACGTTCTCAATGACGGTAGACCCTGCTGCTCTCTCCGGCGCCCAATGCCCGGTCACCAGGCTGAACAGCAATACTGCTACCACCGCACTGATTACAGAGCTAAGTGCAGAGATTTGCCATGTTGAGAGACTCCGGCGCGATCTGCTAGTTCGCCAACCCCGTGACAAGCCTTTGGATTTATCCTGTTCTCTGCTCCGCCGTGGTACCTTCGTTGAATAAAAATCATCATCAAACAATCCCAACGGTAATCCTCTCCCCTCTATTGCTACTGCATTCATACCTGAACGCCAAGCAACACCCGAACGGCTTCGTACTCTTCTAAGACTCCAAAGAGTGCCAAAAGGTTTCACTTTATCCATTCACCCAAATAGGCGGGTTCCAAGCGTAGGGGTCTCATATTCTTTCAATCAGGGAATATTTTACGACTTAAAAGACTACAATAGTAGAAAGCTCCAATTGTCACTTACGCCTAAACGCTCTGTATTGATTGTATCACAGGCGGGCACGCTTTCGCGGATTTTCCGCCGTAATTATTCTGCACATTTTTCCCAAACCCCTATCTCATCCCCAAAGGAGGTGCAAAGAAATGGAATCCTCTTCGATAAGCATGGATTTGGTGCAATTTATCGGTAAGCTCGGTGATTTAAAAGATGAGCATTACCATATGACACTTGCCCTCAGCGCCATCATCGAGCTGTTGATCGACAAGGGCCTGATCACCCGTCAGGAACTGGAGCACAAGACGGCCGAACTGGACCAGCTTATGGCTGGCTCACCATATCCCATGGCGTAGGACGGTCATAATATGTCTCGCACAGCTTGAACTCACTATCCTTGTAGAAGCAGCCCCGGTCCTCCATGGCGCCGCGTACAGACATCTTCGCTAGATCCATCATGTTATGATCCAGGCTCAAGTGTGCCAGATAGGTGCGTTTCGTCCGCCCTGTCAGGATCTCACTCAGGGCTGCGCCTGCAGCTTCGTTAGAGAGGTGACCCATGTCGCCGAGAATACGGCGTTTGGTATTCCACGGATAGCGTCCCATCCTCAGCATCTCGATATCATGGTTAGCCTCCAGCACCAGCACATCAGAATCGGCAATCGCCATCCTTACCTTATCGCTGACATACCCCAGGTCTGTAGCCACGCATAGCTTCTCTTTGCCATCATAAAAGTTGTAGCCCACCGGCTCTGCTGCATCATGAGAGATTGCGAACGACTCTACGCGCAGGCTGCCAAAATCCCTCTGCTGTCCGGTCTCCATAATAATGCGATGATGATCCGGTATTTTCCCGATGCCCTTCTCGATTGCCCTCCAGGTATTGGTGTTGGCGTAGATGGGGAGCTCATATTTGCGGGCCATAGCCCCGAGCCCCTTGATATGATCAGAATGCTCGTGGGTCACCAGAATTCCGTCTATATCCTGCCCGGTCAGCTCACGCATGCCCAATAGTTCGTCAATCCGCTTCGCGCTAAGACCCGCATCAATCATCAGCGTCGTCTCCCCATTACGCACCACAGTCACGTTACCTGTAGAACCGCTGGACAATACTGAAAAAGATATCCCCATGTTTACTACTCCTTCTATCCTGAAATCACGATATTCTAATCTGTTGTTGTCTTGGGACTAATGATGTCCGCACTGATGGCGTCCACATAATAGGACTTGCCATTCTCCAGCATGAACCGCCACATCGGGGCAGCCACCTGACTTTCGGAATTGAATAACTCCCCGTAGTAACCAAGTACAATTTCCTTGACTGCCGTGTCCGGCGGAAAATATTTTTCAATCAGGCTGCTTAGGGCATTGGATGCTGGAAGCACCTTCTGCACATCCTCATTGTTACCGGGCCCTATCTCGATATTGGGGCGGCGGTACGCCACAATCTTCTGATTGTTATAGATCAGCTCCAGCCTGACTCTGAACAGCGGCCACTCCTTTTTCACCAGTGGATGCAGCACGAATTTGCCTGCCTCGCTCTCCAAGGGATCGAACTGATAATCAGAGATATCCGGAATTTCACTTTGCAGCTCACGACTAAGCTCGGAGAACGTAAAAATCAGCTTACTGTCTATGGGCCGCTTCAGTGGCACTGGCTGCTCGCTCTGCTCATCCCCGGAGTAGCGGTATGTAATCCCAGGAAGCTGTGGTGTTGCCGCCGGGATGGGGCACAGAATACGAATTCCCTTCTGCTCCATCACCTGCTGTGTCGTTTCGGAGAGGGAAGTGAAATCCAGATTGGCGCTGACCTGATCGCGCAGGTCAATCCACAACTGATAACACAGCAGTAGGTTCAACAGTAAAAAAGCGTAGATCAGCACATTCTTGGCTCTTCCCCAATCCATACCGTTCCTCCTTCAAGTGAATAGCTTAATTCAGGGTAAGCACACTGCCGTCGCGCAGCGTAACCTTCCATACCGGCACGAGCTGCAGCTTCTCTCCCTTCAGAGATGGGATGTAGGCCGGCGTTAAATCCTGAACCGGCGAGGTCTTGCTGATTTGGGCCAATTGACTAAGCAGCGTCTCACCACCCGATAGCTCGGCCACCTTTTTCACCGCCTGATTCTCGTTCAGATACAATAGCGAACGCTCATAAGAAGAGACAGTGCCCTTCTGCAGCTCCAGATGAATCACGCCGAATTTCAGCTGTGGACGATTCAGGATCGGGTACGATCCGTACGGGTAAGAACCATAATATTGTTGAAAAGATACACGCCGCTCCTTGCCGCCGTCCCCGATAGGCACCTGATCCTGCGACTCGTCTTCCGCCGCAGCCAGCCGGTAGGTTCCATTCCAGCCTCCATGCTGGTTCACGAAGTCCACGGCTTCCAGCGCATCCTTTGCAGGCGTGCTCTCCCCGGCCGGCAGAGCCGCCGGATCACTATAGCTCATCCAGTTCTGCTCCTGATCCACCTGGAGACTGCGCTTGCTGTCCGTATAGATCTCCGATCCGTCCTTCTCGCGGATATATCGCGTGCTGCTAGTATCGAAGAATAGATTACTCTGCATTTGCTCAATCGTATACAGGCCGGAAGGAATCTCGACCTGCACCAGTGAGAGCTTGTCTGACGGCACATAATAATCCCCGTTCGCCGTTGTATACGGCGTCCAGTTCTTGCCGAAGTCCACATGCTGCTGGACGTCCTGCACCGTCAGGTCGGCTTTGGCCGCCTCATAGACGATATCGCCTCTCGTACTGAAGAAGATGGCATGCGCCTTGGAATCGTTCTTAACATTGTAGATCCAGATTCGGTTGATGCTCTCCCCGGCGAACAGGGAGTCGGGCGAAAGCTGCATCACCCGTTGCAGTAACGTTACGGGAATCCCCGCGCCAAAGGAAAGCTCAATGCCGGGGTTCTCTTTGCGAATCTTATTCCAGTCAAAGTCATCCACCGACCGCCGCTGGAAGCTCTCGAAGGTGCGTCCCTTTATCCGGTTGATAATCAGGTTATAGAACGTTGAACTGGGATAGAACAACGTGTGCTTGTCCTCGCCCATATGAATAATCATCTTGTCCGGGTAGAGCAGGTTCTCAACCTTTTCTTCTGGTCCCATGTTGTCTGTCTTTACATACAAATTCTCTGACATCACCGCTGAGTCGCTGCCCGGCAGGCGATAGATCAGATAATAACTCTCCACAAGACTGCTGAGGACGAGCAGCGCAAGAATCCATGTCTTTACTCTCTCCTTCACGCTTCACTCCCCCTTTGCTCGTCTGGAGGCAGCGTGAAGGTCACCTTAGAGCCTTGGTCGACTTCAGATTGCAAGGAAATAGAGCCTCCATGCGCCTTCACAATTTCCCGGGCAATGGAGAGTCCAAGTCCGGTTCCTCCCATGTTGCGTGAGCGGGCCTTATCTACCCGGTAAAAGCGTTCAAAAATGCGCTCAATATCCTTCTTCGGAATCCCGATTCCGGAATCTCGTACAGAGATCGATAGCATGCCTTCCTCATTCTGCAAGGCTTCCAGCTCAATACTGCCACCCTCAGGCGTGTACTTGAGTGCATTGGACACCAGATTGCCTAGCACCTGATCAATCTGATCACGGTCCAGCCAGGCGGAAGCAGCCTCCCTGCGCACTCTCGTACTGATATGGATCCGCTTCTGCCGGATCTGGAAGGAGAAGCGGTCCGCCACATCCTCTAGCATCTCGGCCACATCCGTCTGCTGTATACGCAGACGAGCCTCCTTGGAATCGAGCCGCGACAGATGCAGCAGGTCCGTTACCAGCCGGATCATCCGCTCGGTTTCGTTGCGGATGACTCCGACAAAGCGGGCGGCCAGCTGCGGATCATCCAGCGCGCCATCATCCAGCGCCTCGGCATAGCTCTTGATCGTCGTGAGCGGCGTACGCAGCTCATGCGATACATTCGCCACGAACTCGCGGCGGGATTCCTCCAGGTTCTCCTGCTCCGTGACATCCTGGAGCACGGCGATCGTTCCCGCGATCCCGCCTTCCCGGCGGTGGATCGGCGTGAAGGTGACACGCACAATATTGGGGTCACCACCGCCGATCGGCGACAGATGCAGCATGGCCGAGTGTGCATTGTCGCGCGGCAAGGCACCGGCCTGCTCAGAGTCGAGGCCGAGTAATTCATTCAAGGGCGCGCCCTCCGGGAGCGGCCCTTCGGCACCCAGCATCAGCGCGGCACGGCGGTTCATCAGGATGACAACGCCGGTCTCGTCAGTTGCTACCACGCCATCGCTCATGTTCGTCAGAATGGAGGCCAGCTTCTCCTTCTCTTCCTCATTCTGTGACAGCGCCTCATGCAATCGGCCTGTCATATAGTTGAAGGCCTGGCTCAGCTGGCCAATCTCGTCATTGCCAAACACCGGCATTTTCCGATTGAAGCGTCCCTCAGCCACTGCCGTAGCATGACGAGTCATCTCCTTGATCGGCTGTGTGAACGTATGGGCGATGATAACGCCCAGCACCGCCGTAAGGGTCAGTGCCAGCAGCAGCCCGGAGATGAATACACTGTTAATCCGGCTCATCGTGGCATAGAGATCCTTCATATCGGCGGCGATGTAGATAGCGCCAACAACCTTGCCACCGGAGAGTACCGGCTTCGCTACAACCTTCTTCCGCACATTGTCATCGCCAATAATATATTCTTCATTGTCGCTGATACCTTGAAGGGCACGGCTGACCACGGTCTGCGTATTCCGCTGACCTACATAGTCATTCTGTGAAGGGACAGACGTCGTGATAATCTTGCCGCTGGCATCCAGCACCTGTATTTCGGCACCGTTAATATAGAGATTGTTCACCATGCCGCGCAGGCTCTCTACCGCTGTCTCCTCGTCAATGGTACCAGCCTCACTACCGAACTTGTCGGCAGTCAGAATGGATAGCATCTCAGCCCTCGCCTTGAGGTCCTTCGTAAAGTTATCAGTCAGTGAATTTTTCATCGAGCTGACAAAATAGACGCCGATCAGTTGCATCGCAATCAGGATCAGCAGGACATAAATGATAATGAACTTGGCCTGAATCGTCCGGAAAAAGGACAGTCCCTTCATCCTAACCCTCCGTTTTTGGGGCTATGCATCAAATAGCCAAGACCGCGCCGGGTAAAGATATATTCCGGCTTGCTGGGATTCTCCTCAATCTTCTCCCGCAGACGCCGGATCGTAACATCCACGGTCCGCACATCGCCGAAGTATTCAAAACCCCAAACGGCCTGCAGCAAATGCTCCCTGGTCATGACCTTGCCGGCATGGCGGATCATGTAATAGAGTAGTTCATACTCCCGATGCGTTAGATCGAGCGCTTCTCCGTCTTTATAAACCATGTACATATCCGTATCTATAAACAAATCGAAATGGTGAATGCCCTGCTTGGCAACGGGAGACTCGTTACTGAGCGTCTCCGCCGTACTGGGCTTGTGCTGCCGGCGCATCTGTGCCTTGACCCGGGCCAGCAGCTCACGCGTGCTGAACGGCTTCGTTACGTAATCGTCAGCTCCCAGCTCCAGCCCAAGCACCTTGTCAATCTCCCCGTCCTTGGCTGTGAGCATAATGATCGGAATGTCCAGATGGGCCGAGCGTACCTCCCGGCATACATCCATCCCGTCCTTGCCGGGAAGCATGAGATCCAGCAGCATGAGATCGGGCCGTTTGGACAAAGCCAACTCTACTGCGCTATTTCCATCAAAGGCGCAAATGACCTCATAGCCTTCTTTTTCAAGATTAAATTTCAAAATATCAGCAATAGGCTGCTCGTCGTCCACCACCAGAATCGTTCCCATCTGCATATGCGGCTTCACCTTTCTATCTGTACTTGCTTACATTCCTTTATTCTAACATACCTGCCGTGGCCTCACATCCTACCAATTAAGCAGTCTGCACAGGGAAAATAGAAGCCGTCCGAAGAAAGTTTCGGACGGCCTGTTAGAAGATATGAATTATTTCAAATACTTCATAGGATTCAATGCCGATCCGTTCTTGCGGATCTCAAAATGCAGATGCGTGCCGGTGGAACGTCCTGTACTGCCCATGACGCCGATCTTCGCACCCTTCTCCAGACGCTGTCCTTGGGATACTGAAATACTGCTCAGATGGCCATAGTAGGTCTCATAGCCATTGTTGTGATTAATAATCACTACATTGCCATAGCCACTCTGCACGCCCGCAAAGGAGACTGTACCCGCATCTGAGGCCTTGATGCTCCGGTTGCCTGACACCAGGTCTACGCCCTTATGGGCACGGCCCCAGCGTTCACCAAAGCTGCTGGAGATCGTAGCACCGCTGACTGGCCATGCAAACATGCCGGAGGCTTGCCCGATCACTTTGGTGCCGGAGGCTTGCATGGCCGCCTTAGTGCCAGATGCTTGCATGGCCACTTTGGTCCCCCGGTATACAACTTCCGGGAGTGAGGCCTTCAGCACCGTCTGGCCTAGCCATTCCTCTCGCACCACAGTTCCGTTCTCCTTGGTCAACCGGTACTGCATTTCTTTAAGTCCGGTTTGTCCGGGACGAACCACCTTGCTCTTGCCCGCTTCCAAGAGATCGCTTGTACGCACGACCACTTCCGGTTCCGTTACAATCTGCTCGGATACCTTCTCTACCGTCACAACGGTAAGTTCGGGCTGAGGCACCGTCAGCTGTAGCTCATCCCCAATCTGTAGTGTCAATTCCTTGACCTCCGGATTGTTGCGGAAAATATCAGCCTGCGTGATCCCAAACCGCTTGGCGATAGCCGAGATGGTGTCGCCTTCCTGAACCTCATAGAGCAGCGGGGCATCTTTGCCTTCCGTCAGCACCTTGACTGCTTCTTCCATATTCAGCACCTTGTTCGGGTCCGCCTTAGTCGGTTCGATCGTCACCTGCTCACGAATCTTAGCCGATCCTAATAGCTCCGGAGAGGACTTGGAAGCATTGGCCGCTGCCGTCCCGCTCGCTGATGTCCGCTTCAGCTGGGCGCCCTGTGATCCTCCTGTTTCTGGCACATAATGCTGCTTCACTCCCTGCAACACAGCATTAGCAGTTTCCTGATCCTTGACGATGCCGACAGCCTTGCCGTTCACCATCAGCTGCACACCTACCGCATACGCCTTGAGCATGCCATCCAGCTTCTTCAGAGTGGCTTCGCTTTCAACCGTTGGTTTGTATGCCCGGTCAGGCTTCGTCGTAATCCCTTCCGTCTGTACAACCATCAGTGCTCCCGGGTACTTGGTCTGATATTCCTGTCTCTTCTTCTCAAAGAGGACGGACAGCTCTTCCGCCTCGCGGATTGTGCCAATTTCCTTATCATGCAGCATTACCCGGTAAAAGCTCTCCGTGTTGGCAGCCACATACTTCTTCTCTGCATTGATGCCAAATACGGTGAGAAACGCCAGACCGGCTGAAGCCGCTATCCAGTAGCGCCACCGTCTTCGAGGCTTCCCTTCTTCATGAACATCCTTCACTCCGGATTCCGCAGGCGTCTCCGCGTTGTTCTGCAGCTTCCCCATCCGGCGTATAAAATTGAATCCTTTCATGAAACTCTCCCTTTCAGCTTGCATCTCCATGCCGCAGGTCAGCGGCCAAGCTTAGAATTACGACCCCACGTGTATCCTCTGCTGTATATATTTCTGCTTCTATTGCTGCTTAGATTCGTATGATTATCTCTGGTGATATGGCCTCGAAAAAGGTTACAAAATATTAACCTTATTTAGTCCTTGTCTACTTTAACATAGCCAGCCGAGGATTTTCAACTTTACCGGTATGGAAAAACCCGCGTTTTCAGCGGGTTTTTCCCAGTTATATGGGTATTAAAGGGTAATTCCGTGTCCAAATAATGACAGATTTCAATGCAGTGAAGTCTCCGGCACTGTAGGCGTAAGCATTTTCATCAACTCGTCATATTCCTTAGGGTCCACATATTTCGCGATAACCGCCTGAAGTTCCTTAACCTCCGCCTCCGTCAGCCCGTCCTCCATCGCAGCCGAAATCTTCTGCATCTCCTCCTGAGGCAGCTTGTTCATCAGGATATTGAAAATGTTAACCTTCTCTGCAGACGGCAGGTTGTCCTTCAGGTCACGCATAGCCTCCGGGGTCATCACCAATTGCTGGTCCAGGGCGCTTCCCCCTTGGTTATGAGAATCTGTGGACTCGCCAGCAGCCTGTCCCATGACCGGGAGCGCATCCTCCGGCACCTTCTCCTCGGCCGGCTTATCGCCACCGGACGGGGAAGGGGAACTTGACGCTTTGGGCGTATCCGTGTTGCTGCTGCCCTTATCCTGTACCGACTTCCCCTTGTCCCCATTCACAACCTCTGCTACAGCAGGCTTCTCCTTCGTACCCATCAGGCTCCGCATCATCCCGACTATCCCCGGTGCAGGTTTCTCCAGCTTGATATCGAAGCTCGCCAGCACCGATTGAATATAGGCATTCACCACAACTCCCGTCGTCAGAATCGAAAGGGTGCTCGCCAGCACTACAATCATGCATACGGCAAGCGCACGCTTTACCAGTTTCATGTTTACCACTCCCTTAGTATCTGTTCAACGCTGACCCTTAAGGATCATGCCGCTTCTACATCCATCCTTCCAGTATTGACGGGAACAGACCTCGGGAAACCTTGAAGTATCCATGAAATCGGAAAAAAGGCAACAAAAAAGAGGCCCCTGACGAGGCCCCTGCAAAATTAGATATAGATTGGCAATACTTGATTTGTCTGCTCACGGTTGCGTCCTACGGAGAAGATCGCAATTGGAATGCCTGTCAGTTCCGCCACACGCTCTACATATTTCCGCGTGTTGGCTGGAAGATCTTCCAGGGTCTTAGCAGACGTGATATCCTCACTCCAGCCTGGCAGCTCTTCATAGACAGCTTCACATTCAGCCAGCATTTTGAGGCTAGCCGGGTAATGTGTAATAACCTCGCCACGGTATTTATAGCCGGTGCAGATTTTTACTGTCTTCAGTCCGCTCAGAACGTCAAGCGAATTGAGCGACAAGCCTGTAATCCCGCTCACACGACGAGCATGGCGAACAACTACGCTATCGAACCAGCCCACACGACGGGCGCGTCCAGTAACGGTACCGTACTCATGTCCGGTCTCACGGATATAATCGCCAATCTCATCATTCAGCTCAGTAGGGAATGGACCGTCACCCACACGGGTAGTGTAGGATTTGGCAACCCCTATAACCTGTTTGATTTTAGATGGACCCACACCGGAACCGATGCAGACCCCGCCAGCTGAAGGATTGGAAGAGGTCACGAACGGGTATGTGCCTTGATCGATATCAAGCATTACCCCTTGTGCACCTTCGAACAATACCTTGGATTCAGCATCAATTGCATCATTCAGGACAACCGACGTATCAGCCACATACTTACGAAGCACTTCAGCATACTCGAGATACTGAGTCAGAATCTCTTCAACGTCCAGCGGCTCTGCACCGTACACTTGAGTGATAACCTGATTCTTCTCACCCATCAGATGACGCAGACGCAGTTCGAACTCTTCTGCATCCATCAGGTCAGCAATCCGGATTCCGTTACGGGCTGCCTTGTCCATGTAGCATGGGCCAATCCCTTTACGGGTCGTTCCGATCTTGTTCGGACCTTTGCGGTCTTCTTCTAGTGCGTCAAGCAGAATATGATATGGCATGATAACGTGGGCACGGTCGCTGATGACCAGATTTTCTGTGTCAAAACCGTTCTCGTGAATATAATTAATTTCCTCGATCAACGCAACCGGATTGATAACCATTCCGTTGCCGATGACACAAGATTTCTCTTTATAGAATACGCCTGATGGAATCAAGCTCAGCTTGAATTTCTTACCGTCAATCAGAATCGTGTGACCGGCATTGTTGCCCCCCTGATACCGGGCAACTACATCTGCGCTCTCTGCTAGAAAGTCAGTGATTTTCCCTTTGCCTTCGTCTCCCCATTGTGTTCCCACGACGACTACCGTTGACATGTTCATTCCTCCGTAGGTGCTCGCACAGCACCATTATTTTTCATAATATGGGCCCTGTACACTGATCTTATGTACGCAGCCCTTGCGGGCGCTTCAGCGGTTTTTCCCGTTAAAGCACAATAACCAGTGTACCAGCCGCCATTTTTAAAGTCAAATAAAAACGAACGATTATACATCGAAATGTACAATCGTTCGGATATTGTCAGAATTAGGTTTAGCCTGCAAAAGGTTCTGCATGGGCCCTCTCGTAGTTGACGAACTTGTTGAAATTCTTAAGGAACACCAGCTCCACCGTACCCACCGGTCCGTTACGTTGCTTGGCGATGATAATCTCGATGATATTCTTCTTCTCGGTCTCCTGATTGTAATAATCGTCGCGATACAGGAAGGCAACGATATCGGCATCCTGCTCGATAGAACCCGATTCCCGCAAGTCACTCATCATCGGCCGTTTATCCTGGCGCTGTTCCACGCCACGGCTGAGCTGTGACAGTGCGATAACCGGCACATCCAGCTCACGGGCGATCATCTTCAGGGTCCGGGAGATTTCCGAGACTTCCTGCTGACGGTTCTCACCGGCCTTGCCGCGACCTTGAATCAGCTGTAGATAGTCGATCAGGATCATGCCGAGGCCCTTTTCCTTTTTCAACCGACGGCATTTGGAACGAATATCGGTGACGGTAATCCCCGCCGTATCATCAATATAGATCTCAGCCTCTGATAAGGACTGAATCCCCATCGTCAGCTTGGACCAATCATCATCGCTCTTGAAGTCACCAGTACGCATAAGGTTGGCATCCAGATTGGCCTCGGCACAAATCATCCGCTGCACAAGCTGGGCTGCCCCCATCTCCAGACTAAAGATAGCGACGGTCTCTTTGGCACGAACCGCGACATTCTGAGCAATGTTGAGCGCAAAGGCCGTCTTCCCTACGGAAGGCCGTGCCGCCACGATGATAAGGTCATTCCGCTGGAAGCCGTTCGTCATCTTGTCAAGATCGGCGAACCCGGAAGGAATACCGGAGGTATTGCCCTTGTTCTGATGGAGCACTTCCACCCGCTCGAAGACTTCCATCAGGACATCACGGATAGCGACGAACCCGCTGCCGCTGCGGCGGTTGGAGATTTCCAGAATCCGCCGCTCGGCATCGCTCAGCATATCGCCGACATTTTCGCCGCCCGTGTATCCTTCGCTCACAATTTGCGTTGCTGTACGAATTAACCGCCGCAGCATCGCCTTCTCTTCGATAATCTGCGCGTAATAATCGACGTTGGCCGCAGTCGGCACCGCATGTGCCAGCTTGGCCAAGTAGCTGACACCTCCGATATCCTCAAGCTCGCCCTTATCCTGCAGCTTGGCGGTCAGCGTAACAAGGTCAATCGGCTGGCTCTCTTCTCCGAGCTGCACCATCGCTTCAAAGATCATCTGATGCGGTTTATCGTAGAAGTCTTCGGTGTTCACCCGCTCCATTGCGGTAATTAACGCCTCGTCCTGGAGTAGAACAGCACCGATGACAGCCTGCTCCGCTTCCAGATTCTGCGGGGGAATCCGATCGAAAAAGAGATCTCCGCCCATCTTATTCCTCCGTTACCTGAACCTTAAGCGTAGCTTTTACTTCCGTATGCAGCTTCACACTTACCTGAGTTACACCCAGGTGACGGATCGGTTCGCCTAGCTCAATTTTGCGTTTATCAATAGTAATGCCGTTTGCGGAAGCCAGGGCTTCAGCAATTTGCTTACTGGTGATAGCACCGAACAAACGGCCGCCTTCACCGGCTTTGGCCTTCATTGTCAGCGTCAACTCGTCCAGCTTCTTGCCAAGGTTCTGTGCTTCTTCCTTCTCGTTATCCTTGCGGCGCTGTTCAGCAGCAGCCTGATTTTCCAGCACCTTCACATTGCCCTCTGTAGCCGGGCGAACCAGACCACGTGGCAGCAGGAAGTTAGTAGCATAGCCTTCAGATACCTCTTTGACCTGACCTTTTTTACCTTGTCCCTTAACATCTTTTAAGAAAATGACCTTCATTCGAACAGACCCTCTTTCGCTTCAATTTCTGCCAGCACCTTAAGCAGTCTGGCCTCTGCTTCCTTGCAAGTTGCCTCAAGCTGAACTGCAGCATTGGATAAATGTCCGCCACCGCCCAGCTTCTCCATTACGACCTGCACATTCATGCGCCCAAGTGAACGGGCGCTGATGCCGATCAGGCCGTCAGGCCGCTCACTGATGACAAAGGATGCCACCACATTCGTCATGCCCAGCAGCGTATCTGCCGTCTGTGCAATCAGAAGCTGGGGAATCTTCATCCCCGGCTGAGTCACTACCAGAGCGATATGGTCATAGACCATACGTGCGTGCTTGATAATCTCCGCCTTGGAGATGTATTCTTCGAGATCCTCTTTCAGCATCCGCTGAATGAGGATCGTATCCGCGCCGATCCGGCGCAGGAACCCTGCGGCTTCGAAGGTGCGCGAGCCTGTATGGAGCGCGAAATGCTTCGTGTCCACCGTGATTCCCGCCAGCAGCATTGTCGCTTCCAACGGACTTAGCTGAACCTTGTCATGGATATATTGCAACAGCTCCGTGACCAGTTCGCAGGTGGACGAGGCATACGGCTCCAGGTACACGAGCACAGCTTCATTGATGAATTCCTCGCCCCGCCTATGATGATCGACAACCACAATCCGGCTGGCGTGCTGCACAAGCCGCGGTTCCATCGTCATCGATGCCTTGTGGGTATCCACCACAATCAGCAGCGTATGCTCGGTCATGATCTGCATAGCCTGCTCAGTGGAGATGAAAGACTTGTGCAGCTCCTCATCCTTACGGATCTGTTCCAACATACGCGTGATGGACGGGTTGGGACCTTCCAGCACAATGTTAGCCTCCACGTTGTACATCTGTGCTGCCTTGAGCAGCCCAATCGATGCCCCGACGGCATCGATGTCTGGCGTCCGGTGCCCCATAATCAGCACCCGGTCGCTCTCTTGCATCAGATCGCGCAGTGCGTGGGCGATGACCCGCGCACGCACCCGCGTCCGCTTCTCAGCGGCGTTGCTCTTGCCGCCGTAGAAGGACAGCCGCTGGCCGGACTTGACGGCCGCCTGATCGCCGCCCCGCCCCAGCGCCATGTCCAAACTGGACTGGGCCAGCGCCCCAAGCTCACTGGCGGAGTCGGCCCCGAAGGCCAGCCCGATGCTCAGTGTCATCGGCACCTTCAGATCAGCAGTCATCTCCCGCACTTCGTCGAGAATGACGAATCTGCTCTCCTCCAGTGCCTGCAAGCTGCGGTGGTTGAGCAGCATAAGGTACCGTTCTGACGAAAGCCTCCGCAGATATACCTCATACTCCTTGCTCCACTCGGTAATCTCGCTCGTTACCTTGGCAATCAGCGAGGTCCGCTGCTGGTCATCCATCCCTTGCGCCGACTCATCCAGATTGTCCATCATGACTATACCAAGGGCAAGTTTCTCACCCTCATAACGTTCACGCAGAACAACAAGCTCTGTAATCTCATACAGGTAGAGCAGACGTTCACTGGGGATAATCACCACCTGGTAATACCGCTCATCCACGGTAATTTCCACACGGTGGTCCTTTACCGCCCCGTCTTTGGCGGCTTCACGCTTCCCCTGCGCACTTCCGGCAAGAGAAGGCAGCAGATCAGGCAGTAGTTCCTGAATCGCTTCCCCAACCAATGACTTGCGGGCAAAAATGTCACCCGCATTGCGGTTGTGCCATTCTACCGTACGGTCTTCGCTGTAGAGGATAATCCCGAGCGGCAACATACTGACCGCTTCCCCTTCAATCCGCTTGATGCGAAACGACAGCCCGTTAATATACTCCACCAGATTCCGGCGGAAGGAGATCTCCGCCTTCAGCATTGTGAAACACAAGGTGCCCGCCAGAAACAAGCTGACGATCCCCAGGGCCCAATTATAGATGCTCACGACTATGATAAGAACCAGCAGCAGCATGAACGCCCAGACGGTATGATAGCCGTGCCAGCGTCGTTGCAGAAATTTAGGCATGACCTCTCACCCTATCGTTTCGATTTCGTCACAAGCTCGCGCAGCGGGAACACCAGATCAATGATCCCGATGATCCGCAGCGGCGGAAGCAGGATAACAGGAACCGCCAGCAAAATCGGCATCACTTTATTCCATTTCCGTTCATGCGCCAAAAAGAAGAAGAATCCGATGGCCTGAATCATAAAGCCGATTCTTAAGAGTGGCAGCAGATTGGCGGCGATCATGAGCATATAGTTGCTTTTTGAACCTGAGAAAATCAGTTGAATCACAATTCCAATCAAATAGTACCAGATAAAAGATCTCGGCAGTCTCCATTCCCGTGCAGGCTTGAGCTTCGGAACCGCAAGATCCATGCTGTTCAGGATAGGACGGACGATGGAGTGAGTAATAACAGCAATCATGAAGGAACTGACAATCAGCGTCATCGGAATCATCTGGATCGTCATATGACTGATCATCCGTACATCCTCAGATGTGAAGCTCAGATCGTTCAATAGCGGATTGGTCGTACCTAGTTGCGACATTGGTGAAGTCACCATTTCCAGCACATCGTTCACATAGCCAGTCAGGTCAAAATGGAACAGCGCTGTCCCCAGCAGCAGCATAAGCATGAACTCACCAAGAATGGTAATCGTCCCTGCCAGCAAGGTGGACATTGCCGAAGCACGCCTCTTGTACCATCTGCCCATCACCAGGGCCGGAATTAAGAAATAAAGCGCAATCAATAAGTATACCGGGGTAATTAAAGCAATAATCAGCAGCACCGGCACTACATGCAGAATAAACTGCTTGGTACTAAGGCTCGTGAACAACACAACAGCCGGAACAATCATAAATAATGTGGTGATAATTAGCAGCGGGGTCGATAGAGATAGCAGCAAGAGCAAATAAGCAATACTCCAAGCTACCGATGTCCAACGAAATTTCAAAAGTATTCACCTCTTACGCATATGGTCTTCTAATGCGGATATATCCTGGTACCACTCTTCCAGCTGATGGCCTTCCTGGCGGTGTTTTCTCAGCTTCTCCAGCAGCAGATCATCCATTTCACGATAAGAAATGCCGAGTCTGCGCCCCAGAATATAAGAACTCATAAGCAAGCTTGCCAGACTGTCACCTACACGGGTCGTACTGCCCTCCCATAAGGCTTTAAATAACCGCGAGACTTGATCAATTACTTCGGTTTTCAGCCATTCAATCACCTTGGCGCGTTTGGCTACATCCAGATCCTTCGGCACATTGGGCACGTCTCTCTACCTCCGGCTAAAAGCTTTATTCTCCATTATAGCATAAAAAAATTGCGGTCACACAAGCCCACCAGCGGCAGCGGCGCTTTCAAAAAAGGCCCGCATTCCGCTGGTGCCGGAAATACAGGCCTTGGTTTCGCTCTCTAAGATGACTAGAATAAGCTAGTTATAACGATTCCTGTGACTGCCGCGAGACAAACTTCTCACAGTATTCTATGATCTGACTGCGACGGACAATGCCAATGAACCGGTTCATATCATCGACGACTGGCACAAAATTCTGAACTTTGGCCAAGTTGATCAGATCCTCCATATCCGCTTCAATGGATACAGGCTTGTTGTTCATTCTGAGTGGTACATCCTTAAGCTGATATTTGGAGGCATTCTCGAAAGTAACCTTGCCTTCCGAATCCTTAAGATACCAGAGCAGATCACCCTCTGTGACCGTTCCAGCGTATTCTCCGTTCCTGTTCAGTATCGGGATGGCTGTGTAACGGTGATGCTCCATCCTCTCCAGCGTCTGCCGCAGTGTAGAGTCGAGCGTAACGCATGCCACCTCCTGCTTCGGGAGCAGAAAAAATGCAATGTTCATGTCTTGATCCTCCTCAAAGATTTCCGAAGGAATAACGTGCCTAACCTTCCCCTTATCATAGGGCCACCGTAATTATACGCGGAAACGCATGAATAGTTCCAGCTCATTATACCATGAAGACAGCAAGCAGCAGCCACTAACATTATGAATGGCTGCTGCTTTTTTCAACTTATGGTATGAATTTATTAGGGTTTATTCTGCTGCCGGCGTAGACTTCGGCTCCAGCGCGTTTAGTGCCTTGCCCGGCTGAATCAGTTGATCTGCTGGCGTTCCCGCATTGATCCAGTTATCGATCATCAGCTTAGCTTCACTCAAATCCTTTTGATCTACAATGTCATAGGAAATACCGTCTATTCGCTTGCTTTCACCCATGACGGTGAAGCTGGAGATATCCATCTCCTTGCCGCTCATGAACTTCTTAGCCAAATCAAGAATCAAGGAAGGCTGGATGTCCGTCTTGAAGTTGTCACCCATAATATCGAGCAGCTCCGGAATGTTGCCGATCTGGCTGATCGACAGCATCTTGTTCGCAACCACATCAATGAACACTTGCTGACGTTTGGTCCGGTTAAAATCGCTATCTTCACGATAGCGTGTATAGTTCAACGCTTCTTCACCGTTGTAATTGGATTTGCCGCCCTTGATCGTGAATTTCTCATGATCCTTGCCCTTGTTGACAATATCTTTCTTGATCGGCAGCGGTACCCCGCCGATAGCATCAACAGCATCCTTCAGTCCCTGGAAATTAATAGTAGCATAATATTGAATATCATGTCCGAGCAGGGCCTCTAGCGTGTCCTTGGCCATTTGTTGGCCACCGAAAGCAAAGGCATGATTGATCTTGTCTTTCTTGTTGCCGTTATGTCCGATGATTTCCGTATAGGTGTCACGTGGAATCGACACCAGCAGGATCTTGTAATCCTCCGGGCGCACCACCGCGTAGATCATCGTGTCCGACCGTGCGGTCTCATTACCGCGCTGGTCTGTTCCCAGCAGCATGAGGGAAAACGGATCATTTTTATACACGATGGGCTCCGGCTTGGGCTTGTCGTCATTCACCAAAGGCTGATACGACTTCTCCACCAGCTTGCTCTCCACTTGGTCGGAGAGGAACAGATCGAACGCAAGCACCATCAAAGGTTTACGGAACATGAATCCTCCCGTCACGAGAATCAGAAGCACAATTAACGCGATATATCGCTTTTTCAATTTTTTCATCATTTGACCTTCTTTATTGTGGAATGAAAGAATAACAGATAACAATATATTGACAATGGTCACCTTCGTTCTTAACGCAGGCACCCATGATAGGACTTCTCCGGCTGTAATGATAGTTGTCCCTATTCTGTTGCCTTATTGTTCCCCCTTTCCGGAAATAGGGTCATACCAATTATTAAATAAACATTTGGAAATTTCGTTTGACTTCAGGCTTGGCCGGAAATGTAAAACTGCACTCCTTTGAATCTGCCTGTAGAACAATATTTCTATTGTAATCACTATGAGCTCAAAAAGAAACAACAAAAAACGACAGTATTAATGGTAAAGCACCATACCGATGATGTAAATCGGCATGATGCTTTATCTCCAGCTCAGTAAGGAAAAGGTCGCATTCAGGATATGCTTCACTCTCTCCCCGGTCGGCAAACTTCTGTAAAATCCATGGTTAAATAGCTTCGTAGCGGCTTCAAAACGGCTCTGGCTGCTCTCCGCCCCCAGCACAACGGCAATCAGCCGGTGTCCGTCCCGCTGAGCCGTTCCTGCGATGCAATAGCCCGATCGGATATCATATCCGGTCTTCAAGCCATCTGTTCCGGCATAGGCAAACGCTCCGCCCATGGCGGGTAGCATCAGGTTCGTATTGCTGGCATACAGCCCTTTGGCCTTCAACTGCATCTGTGTCCGGCTGCTGGCATTCAGCACCTCGGGATGGCTGCGGATCAGGGCCGCCGCCAGCCTTGCTGTGTCCTTGGCTGTCATCAGGGTCTCGCCGCTAATATATCCCGGCGGGCGGCTCGGTCCCAGCTCGCTGGATGCCAGCCCGGAGGCATTGGTGAAGACTGTGCCTGACGACAGCCCCAGACTGCGGGCTTTCTCATTCATCAGCATCACGAACGCATTCTCCGAACCAGCCGTATATTCAGCCAAGGCCACTGCGGCATCATTGGCAGAGTACACGGTGATTCCTTCGAACAGCTCTCTAACGGTGTAGGTCTCCCCTCGTTTCAGGGATAAAGTTGCGCCTCCCAGAGAGCCTGCATAGGGGCTAACCGTTATTCTGTCGGCCCAGTGGATGGCTCCCGTGGAAATGCGGTCCAGCACAATCATCTCTGTCATCAGCTTCGTCACGCTCGCTGTCGGCATCGCCTTATCGCCGTTCAATTCCATCCATATACTATCGCTATCCATATCCAGCAGCACAGACGCGCTAGCGTCAATGCGCGGCTTGAACCCCAGGCCTTCCGGCCGGCTCACTACAAGTATGGCAACGATTATTAGGGCTACTGCGACCCATATTATGCTCCGTCTCTTCATCGTCGTCATCCTCCATAATATATATGACGAATGAAACCCCATTTTGATTTCATATTTTTTGAAAAAAATAAATATTTTTTTGGAAAATACCCCTCAGATACCTACTTTTCACCAAAATCACAAGGTTAAGAAACGTATAACCGCCATGAAAATACAAAAACCGCAAGCGGGCTGAAATAACAAACCCGGCTTGCGGTTAGATCGCAAAGGGCAGAGCCCCTATTCTTCCTTGATCCACCATTTCTGTGGTTCAATAATATTGCCCATAGAGTTAACCCGCACGCCTTGAAGGCGCTTGTTAACTGCGGTAATGGTCTCCCGTTCGGCGAAGAAGATCATAGGTACCTCTTCATTAATCAACTTCTGCCATTTATAGTACACTTGTTTGCGGTATTCCTTATCATAAGACTTCATACTAACTCCGTCACGAATCAGTTCTTCATTCCGCTGTGATGACCACCTTGGGTAGTTCCACAGATCATTCTCCCGCCATAAGCCTGATGGATCAGGGTCGCTGGCCAGACCCCAGACTCCGTTGAATAGCTCTATAGAGGGGTCATCATTTTCTACCGCATCGTAGAAGGTATTTAACTCCTTCAGACCTCCGTCACTCAGACGAACATCCAGTCCAACATCCCGCCAGTCCTGGATAATAGCCGCTGTGCGTGGTTCAGCCATCGCACTACCAATCATTGCATCATAATGGATCGTGAATTTCTTGCCTTGCGGATCTTCGCGCAATCCGTCGCCGTCCCTGTCAACATAGCCCGCTTGATCAAGCAGCTCCTTAGCCTTCTCCGGTGAGTAAGGATACGTATTGATCTCGGAATCCGGGATTTTGGCCCAGCTACTGCTTGGAATCGGTGTTTCTATAAGCCGGCCTAGCCCGTAGGAAAAGGTATTGATAATACCTTGGCGGTCCAGTGCGTAGTACATGGCCTGGCGCAGCCTTTTATCCTTGAATTTCGGGTTGTCCATGACAACCTTCTGCGCATCATTATCCCAGTGTCCAAATTTGAAGCCGATATATTCATATGACAGCTCCGGTGTCTGCAGTAAGTCCACAGTATCCAGCTTGCTTAAGCTCTCATAGGCATCGCGGGGCACCGTTTCGATATCAACCTCACCTTGTTCGAACAAACTGGTGATCCGCTTCTCATCAGACACTTTGTACAGTACACCATCCAAATGTGCTTTTCCCTGATAGTAATTGTCAAAACGCTTCAGCTCCACGGACTGGCCCGGCTGAATTTGGGTGATCTCAAACGGACCGATGCCGATGGGGTGCTTCCGCACCTGGTCACTGCTTGGCATATCCTTGACCGCAACGTCTGTGAAGTATTTCTTATTCATCGGATACGGCCACAGATTGTCGATCGAGTTCACTCTTGCAGTCGCCATCGTAATGCGAATGGTATAGGGATCAACCACCTTGATGCCGGAGATTTCCTTAGCCTTGCCGGTATGATAAGCCTCGGCTCCCTGGATCATTTCCACACTATAGTAACGCGAACCCGTGTAATCGGGACTCGCAATGGTTTCCAGCGCAAACTTCCAGTCCTCCACCGTTAACTCGTCCCCGTTGTGCCAACGGATACCCGGCTTAATTTTGAAAGTGAATACTCTGTGATCCTCCGCTTCCATCCAAGTGGCAATATTCGGTTTCGTCGATAAATCATCCTCTATAGTGAACATCGCTTCTGTGCTGAATTGTAGTACGTTATAATCATCTTCACCTTCATAGAATGCGGGCTCAAATAACCCCTGGAATGGCGAAGCGTAGCCATACGTAACAATACCGCCCGCCTGTGGCTGTTCTGCCGCTTCTGAGTGGCTTGCAACAGACAGAGCACTATTGGAGTCCCTTCCGTTGCACGCGGACACCAGGACTGCTATCATAAGCAGCCACAGTGCGATCCCGCTCCTTCTCTTGTTAATCATATGTTCCTTCCCTTCTCTTATTCTGTGATGCCATGGGTGTCTGTGACAGGATGGATGAAAGGCAAAGGGATGTAGATCCCTTTGGATTGTAACGGGGTACTCCTCTAGAGAAGAATAAACCATTGGTCAATTCAATATATGTCTGTTAAAAATGCCTAGTAGTCACCACTATACTTATACTATAGAAGAATATATACAATAATTCGGGCAAAGTGAAGTCTATAATTTAACCAATACACCTCCATTCATGGCAAAAGAGCGCGCAAAAGAGCCTGCCCCTGCGGGCAGACCCTTGTATCTTTGTATGTTTATTACCGTTCTTCTTCCAGTTCAACCGTCAATCCTTCCACATGCTTGCGGTTCATTAGCTTGCGTTTCTTGCGGTTCTCCTTACTCTCAAAAATAATATCCATATCATAATCTTCTGGATACAGCTCCTCCTTCGAAATGTACGGCTTAAGACGTTTATGATTGATGCTTAGCCGCTGCTTCTGAATCATCACGCCGACCATTCCCAGCGAATTCCGCTGCTCGTAGACAATACCTGTCCTTCCCAGTGAACTGACAAATACAGCATCTCCTATTTCAAAATCCCGCCGCGGAACTTGAATCTGCTGACCCTCCTCAATCGGGCTTTGGGCTCCCTCAGAAGTTCTTTGCTGTCCCTTTCCGCTGTTATATGGGTCCCGCTCTTTCTTGTTCTCATTCCCCGTTATCTGTGCCATATTGTTAGCTTGGTCTGCAAACTTGGTACTCCATAGATTGATATCCCGCGGTCCTTGCCCATGCTGTGCTTCTACAATTTGCCGGGAACGACGGATGACCTCGACCGGAATGCCAAGCTTCTCCGCAATTTGCAGGGCATAGCTTTCGCCCGCTTCGCCGATGGTCAGCCGGTATAAAGGCTGCAATGTATCTTTATCAAACTCCATTCGTGCATTCTGAAATCCGGGAGTAGCGGCGGCGAAGCTTTTCAGCTCATTAAAATGGGTGGTGACGATGATATTAGCTCCTTGGCGGCTCAGCTCTTCCAGAATAGCTATAGAAAGGGCAATCCCCTCCCCTGGGTCAGTGCCTGCCGCCAGCTCATCAATCAACAACAGGACACCTTTACTGGCATTGCGCAGCATGCCCTCGATACTCTTCATCTGTGCCGAGAATGTGCTGAGCGATTGCGCCAGACTCTGTCCATCTCCAATTACGCTCATGATCTCGGTGAAAATAGGAAATTCGCTGCCGTCCGCCACCGGAATCAGCAGACCGGATTGAACCATAAGCGCTAGCAAGCCTAGTGTTTTAAGCACCACCGTCTTGCCACCCGTATTAGGTCCGGTCACAATCAAGGACTGATAGCCTTTGCCAATGCTCAGGTTGATGGGAATCATCTCTTTGAGCATCGGATGCCGTCCGCCGTTCATTACCAGAATCCCTTGCTCATTGAGCCTGACGGCAATTCCACCGATACTTCGGGCATATTTGGCTTTGGCAAAGATGAAATCATACGTCCCGGTGACCTCAATATTCAGTCGCAGCGCTTCCTGCTCCCGCTCTACAAGCCCGGTTAGCATACTCAGAATTATTGCCTCCTCCCGTGCTTCTTCAGCTGACAGCAGATCCAGTTCGTTCTGGAGCGCAGCTATCTCATCAGGCTCCACATAGACTGTCTGCCCACTTGTGGATTGATCCAGCACACTCCCTTTGACCTGCTTGTGGTACTCCCGTTTCACGGGGATGACATACCGGCCGTTACGCATACTGAAGAGCTGTTCTTGTAAAATTGACTGGTGACGGGACATGATCCCCTCGATTTTTCTTTGCAGACGAAGCCGGGCTGCTTTAAGCCGCTTTCGTACCCGCTCCAGCCCCTTGCTGGCCCCATCATCGATGACACCAAAACGTATGCACCGGTTAATCTCATCCTGTACATGCCTTAGCTCCATTAATGATGACGCATAAGCGCCAATCCGGGGGGCAATCTGCTCCTTCGAGGCCATATATTTACGTAACTGGCTGCAGCTGTTCAGAAAGGTGGCCACCGCTGTAAAATCCTTCTCACTGTAAAGATATCCCGTTCCTATCAGTGACATGAGCCATTCCATCCCTTCCAGTGAAGGAATGGGTACACTCGCCCCTCTGACCTGAAGGTCCCTGGCCTCCTCTGCCTCCTCCAATGCTCTCCTTATCACGGTAAGAGTCTTCATCGGCTCTAATTTCTGAATTAAATTCTTACCCACATAAGAAACCGCAAAATGTTCAAGCTCCTCTTTAATGGTTTCATATTCCAGCGTGATCATACTTTGTCTGTCCAAGCTTTCTTCCTCCTTTGGCTTGCTTTTCGCTTCCATCTAACTATCCTTCAACGCAAAAAAGGGCAAAGAATGCCACTACGGCAGTCTTTGCCCTCATTTCCGGCTATTGTCCTTTGTTCAGCTCCTATGACACTGCAGATCCCCTGCAGAGCCCATGAAACCAAAAAAACCGTGCTGCAAGAGCACGGTTAAATACAAAGAGAATAACAGCCGTAAACAGGCTATTCGACGCTTCGTGTGTTCTTAACTAACTCATTCACCCTTCGGACTTCAGAAACCGCTGTAACGCGGACTCAAACAGAGCACGTCTTATTGTTAAGACGGGCCTTGCTGTCTTTTCTCCAGGTGATATGAAATTACTAGTTAAGAACGCTCACCAACATCAAAATTTCCCCTTTAGTTATAGGATAATTGTAATTTACTACATAAACCAGCTAACGTCAAACTTCTTGTGTCTTATACAAGTAACACTTCGCCCATGTCGCCTTTTCTGGACACAATAGTCTGAATACAACAAAAAAGGCAGCCGGTTGCCCGGCTGCCTCTGTAAAGCGTACTATTCCGTTGTGTAAGGCAGCAACGCGATTTGACGCGAGCGTTTTACAGCAATGGTAAGAGCACGTTGGTATTTTGCACTTGTGCCTGTTACACGACGCGGCAAAATCTTTCCGCGTTCGCTGATGAATTTCTTGAGAAGCTCAGTATCTTTATAATCAATGTGAGTAATCTTGTTCACAGTGAAGTAACATACTTTTTTACGCTTGTTGCGTCCACCACGACGAGCTGGTCTCTTGTCGTTGTCTCCGCCTTCTCTTTGTTTGAAAGCCATGTCAGTTCAGTCCTTCCTTATTAAAATGGCAAATCATCATCCGATATATCAATCGGTTTACCATCGCCCGAAAAAGGATCTTGAGTATTGTTGTTACGCGAGAAATTGTTGTTATTTCCGCGTCCACTGTTACCGCCATTACCAGATCCACCACCATAGGATGGTTCTTCAGGCATACCTGCACCACTTGAGGTATTTCCACCTTCACGGTTCTGCGATGATTCCAGGAAACGGACATTATCGGCAATAACTTCAGTAACGTATACACGTTTGCCTTCGTTATTCTCGTAATTCCGTACTTGGATACGTCCTTCTACGGCTGCCAGACGTCCTTTGCGCAAATAATTGGCACAGGTCTCTGCAAGCTGTCTCCAGGTTACAACTGGAATGAAGTCCGCCTCACGTTCGCCGTTCTGGCCCGTAAAGTTACGGTCTACGGCAAGCGTAAACTGTGTTACGGCAACACCAGCGGGAGTATAACGAAGTTCTGGGTCACGGGTCAACCGTCCGATCAGAATGATACGGTTCAACAATTCTGTTCCCCTCCTTTAGAGCGATTGATTACAAAGCTTGTCAAAATCTTAGGCAACGTCGTTCGTGATGAGATAACGAATAACTTCGTCGGAAATCTTCATGATACGTTCCAATTCGGTAACAACTGCAGGTTCTGCAGTGAAGTTAACCAAAACATAAACGCCATCACGGAATTTCTTGATCTCATACGCAAGACGGCGTTTACCTTGCACGTCGTGCTTTGTAATTTCCCCGCCGTTGGAGATGATGCCTTGGAATTTTTCGACTGCTGCTTGAACGGCTTCTTGTTCAATGTCAGGACGAATAATATACATCACTTCGTATTTGCGCATAAATTTCACCTCCTTATGGTCTGAGGCCCCTGATCACGTCAGGAGCAAGGATCGAGCACAAACATAAACTCGAACCATATTAATATACCAAAATGGCCAGTCAAGTGCAAGCTATATTCTGGATGACACGAATCCTTTACTGCTGTACATGAACCCCTCCCTCTCCGCACACAATAAAGACGGACTTAAATACTCAAAAGGAGGACGATTACCATGGGTGAGAAGACAGAATACGAAAAGGGCGATAAAGCCCCTAACCCCGGCATGTATACAGAGGTCGGAGAAGCGCGCAGCTTCCACACTGAAATCCAGAACCCCAAGCGTATTCACATGGAGAAGGGTGATACTTTTCCCGAAACCAGCAATAAGAACCGCAAGTGGAAAAAGGTTGAGAAAGCCCGCGTTCATTAATTTTAAAATAGGATGTATAAAAAATCTCGCCTGACACATACTATTCTCAGGCAGTACAAAAGAGAGGTGTGGTTCCGTTGGACTTCGTAGTCGAACCAAATCACTGGAATTCTGAATCAGCATCTATTGTAAGTTGGGAACAGTAACAGCTGCCGCCTTAAAAAAGCGGCAGCCTGCACGAAGCCTATCGTCACTCTAGGGCTTAAACAGAGAAATTCCGAACATCAAAAATGTGCTGCCTCCTAAAGAAGGACCCTTGGGTCCTTCTTTTTGTATGTCCGGAGTAACTTAACGTAACAACGATCCTTTATAAAACACAAAAAAACCTTCGTTCAGAGAACGAAGGTTTCGATAGTTGATATTAAGGTCTAAATGGCGGAGAGGGTGGGATTCGAACCCACGCACGCTGTGACACGCCTAACTGATTTCGAGTCAGCCCCCTTGGGCCTCTTGGGTACCTCTCCGCAGCAAGATTTATTTTATCATGCAGCTTGTCTTTTTGCAAGTCTAATTATTGTTAGTTCCGCCCTCAGCTGATCGCAGTACCTTCTTCATGTTCTTCTCGAACTTGGCGCGGGGAATTAGCACGCTGTGCTGACAGCCTGTGCACTTCACACGAATGTCCATCCCCATACGGATAATCTCCATTTCATTGGTACCGCAGGGATGGGACTTCTTCATCTGTACCACATCACCAAGCTGAAATACCTTACGTTCCATTACTTCCCTTCCTCCTCTTTTTCCAGTGTTGCAGCCGCCTGTTGACGTCCTTGAACGCCACCCGGCTTCTGAGCTTCTCCAGCCGCTTCTGTGGCCGCCCTATCCGCTTCTACACATTCCTCAGCCTCAGCCTTCGCGCGCTCCTCAGCTTCGGCCTCAGCGGCTTCCAGCTCGTATTGCTTCTCCAGTGCGTGCTTGATATCACTTTGAATTTGCCGCTGCGCTTCATCCCGGGCATTAGGCAGACAATGCGCTGCCACACGAATCACGTACTCAGAGGTGCTCATCGATTGGATGCCCAGTACATTCGGATAAGCCAATACATTAGCGTTACGCTCTTCAATCCCCTTGAGCGCTTCAGCAATCAGGCCTAGTGTGGATTCCAGACTACGTTCCATTTTAACCGGTACATCAACTACCGCCAGCGCATTGGCCAACGAGTAGTTGGTAACATTCGTAATAGAGCCATTCGGGATAATATGCATCTCCCCGGTCGAACTAAGCAGCTTGGTGGTCCTGAGTCCAATCAGCTCCACAGTCCCTTTATACGTGCCCGTTTGAATAACATCGCCGACTGCAAACTGGTCTTCCAGAATGATAAAGAAGCCTGTAATAACATCCTTCACCAGACTCTGCGCCCCGAAACCGATCGCAAGCCCAAGAACCCCTGCGCTGGCCAATAGCGGTGCCAGATTAAAGTTGAACTCTGAAAGAAGCAGCAGAATCATTACAAAATTGCAGATTACTGTTACTACATTCTTGAGCAGTTCACCTACGGTAGTGAACCTTCGGGTGTTCGCCAGAAGTCTTCCCCCTGTTTTCCGATCCAGGGAACGGTCTATCACCTTATAGACCACACGAATAATAACCCTTGTCAGGATGAAAATAAGAAGAAGTCTCAGCCCAGAGAATAATATATTGGTCCACATATCTACATCCGTAATCAGGTTCCAGACCTTGTCCTTGAAACGAAGTGCAGCCTGTACTTGATCACCTGCCGTAGCTTCAAGCACCCACTTATTCATGGTGTTCTCCCCCACTTTCAATCAGAACATACCCTTCATTATTCTTACCAAATATCCCGCGAATCTCAATCTTCTGGTCCGCAATAATATGCCTAACCTCTGACAGCCTCTCCCCTTCGAACTGAATGGAAATCGCGCAGCCCGCCGTAATCTCCTTCGGAGTTGGAAAGATATCAATCTCAAGCTCTGCATACTCAAGCAGCATTTCGGCGCGCAGCGCCTGCTGAGTAGAGTCAAAAGCAATCAACAGCTCATCCTCCATCGCTCTCACGCCTCCTTCTGGGTATCTCGTCCTATCTCTTGTTGCCAGAGTATAAAATCGTTCTTCCATCCATATACTAGATATCATCAAATAGAATCAGCAGCAGAAAGGAAGATGAGATGAACTCGCCTAAAGCATCATCCATGCAAGAATTGTCCTGTTTAAAAATATCACATACTGATCCTGATATCTATTCCGCCATCACGCACAGACTGCTCTTTCATTTTGCCCGCACCACTCCTGACACTCAGATTGTGGTCGTCTGCATCGGCACAGACCGCAGCACAGGCGATTCTCTCGGCCCGCTTGTCGGCACGGCACTCACCCGCTTTCACAGCCCGTTATTCGAGCTATACGGAACCCTGGAGGAACCTGTCCATGCCGTGAATCTCGAAGAAACCCTGGCACTAATAAATGATAGATACAGCAATCCGTTCATTATTGGAATCGATGCCTGCCTGGGCCATTCCACCAGTGTTGGATGCATACAAGTCGTGGACGGCCCACTCAAGCCTGGGGCCGGCGTAAATAAACAATTGCCGCCGGTAGGCGATATCCATTTGACAGGAATCGTTAACGTCGGCGGCTTTATGGAATACTTTGTACTTCAGAATACCAGGTTAAGTCTGGTGATGCGATTGTCGGACATTATCGCTTCTAGCCTCTATTCAGCCCTGAAGCAATGGAATCTTCATGCTAAGACCGCTGCAGCGCGAGAGCAATAACTTCTTTTTCTTCCGGGGACAGCGGGTATGACGATTCACCATTCTGTAGTGGCTTGGAATAGATATAGGAGTTCTCACGGTTGTGGAGGCTGGTCAGCACGACCCCGCTGCGGTCCTCATCCAGAACAGCCAAGGAGAAGCTTAGGTCACTGCCCCGCTCACCAAAAGCATTATAACGCTTTAGTGCTACATTAGATTTCATACTGCGGATCTTCACCTGGGCAGCCTCCAGTTGGGCAGCTTGATCACGCATTCCATCTTCCAGCATATCACTTTGATTTTTCAAATCAATCAGTAGGCTTTCCAAATCTTCTACCCCTGTGCCGGTCATCATCGCCTCGTATCTGCGTTTCATTTTGCGCAGCCTGCTGCCCTGCACCATGGCCACAATCAACAGCACCAGAATTAACACTGTGAACCCCAATACAAACCACTGCAATTGTTCATTAATCAATTGATTCATTTCTGACATGAATGGACCATCCTTTTTATTTGGTGCTGCGGGCACTACCGTAGAGTTCTTTCATAGCTGCCAGCATTCTACTAATATCTTGTTCGGTTGAATCAACACCTACACTTGCCCTCACGGCCCCACTGGCCAGCGTATTTACTGCCGTGTGGGCCAAGGGTGTACAATGCATGCCTGCACGTACAGCTATATTGTATTCACGATCCAGCTGATGGGCAATTCCAGCAGAATCCTGCCCCTCAATCACGAAGGAGACGATACCAGTTCGCGGCGCCCCAAACGCAGGGCCTAACAATCGGATACCCGGAATAACGGTCAAACCCTCCATCATCGTTTGAGCCAGACTCCATTCCCTTTCGCGAATGACGTCTACACCGATAGATCTCACCTTCTTCACACCCGCCATCAGTCCTGCTATCCCCACTGCATTCTGTGTCCCTGCTTCATACCTGTCTGGACGAACCAAAGGCTGTTCGATATTCTCAGACTGACTTCCTGTTCCTCCAAGCATTAGCGGCTCAAGATCCAGATGTGGTGCGATATACAACCCACCTGTTCCTTGCGGACCTAGTAGTCCCTTATGTCCAGGAAACGCCAGCAGATCAATATTCATCGCGGCCACATTAATATCCAGCACCCCTGCACTCTGCGCACCATCCACCAGAAATATTGCGCCATGAGATTTCGCCAGATCGCCAATGTCACCTATCGGAAGAATACTGCCTAACAGGTTGGAACTGTGATTACAGATAACCATCTTAGTATTATGCTTAAATGCTGTCTGTAATTCCTGCAGATTAAGCTGCCCTTCCTCATTCACCCGGATGTAATCCACTTCGAGGCCCTGAGTCCTCCGCAAATATTCCAACGGGCGACGAACAGAGTTATGTTCAGTCATCGTCGCTATGACATGATCTCCAGCACGCAGTGCGCCTCTGATTGCCATATTAAGACCCATGGTCGTGTTGTGAGTAAAAGCGATATCCTGCGCATTAGATACTGCGAACAAATCAGCCAACAAACTGCGAGCCCGTATCAAAACACGCCCAGCACCCATGGCGAGGGAATGATTACCTCTTCCTGCATTCGCCCCCGAATGCTGCAGGGCATCCATCATAGCCGAAGCTACCTCTGGTGGTTTAGGCCAAGATGTAGCTGCATGATCCAGGTACACCAACTCTTCCACGCTTCGCCCACCTTCTATTCTATTTTGACTTTAAAAAACATACCCCTCCTTATCCATTCCAGGATATCTCAGGATATGTTTTTCAGTGACTATCGCTTACAAGTTACCTAACAATTCCAGAAGTCTCTCCAAGTCCTGGGCACTGTAGTAATTCAGTTCGATCTTCCCTCTCTCTTTCCCCTGCTTGATCTTGACTGTAGTCTTGAACCGTTCCCGCAGTAACTCCTCAACATTATCAATGTAAGGATCGCGTTTCACGCTTTTCGCCTTAGCTGCGCCTGCCGGTTTGCGGTCAAGATTTTTAACTGTCTCCTCAAGCTCACGTACGCTCCACTCTTGCTCCACACACTGCTTCGCCAACTCTTTGACTAAGTCAGCATCCTTCAATGCGACAATGGCACGGGCATGACCCATAGAAATTGTTCCACGTGAAACATATTCCTTCACTTCCTCAGGTAAAGATAGCAACCGCAGGAAATTGGCAATATGTGATCTGGATTTTCCAACTTTGAGAGAAAGTTCCTCTTGGGTCAACGAGAACTGATCCATCAGACCTTGGTAGGCAACGGCGATTTCCATTGCATTCAAATTCTCACGCTGCAGGTTCTCGATCAATGCGATCTCCATAACCTGTTGATCGCTCAGGTTGCGAACAACCGCAGGGATGGTTGCTTTTCCACAATATTGAGAAGCACGGAATCTGCGTTCCCCCGCGATAATCTCATATCCCTTTAGCACACTGCGAACAATGATCGGTTGGATAACACCATGTTGCCGAATGGATTCTGCCAATTCCTGAATGGCCTCTTCGTTGAAATCTTTACGAGGCTGATAAGGGTTAGCACGAAGCTGTCCTAAAGAGATTTCTACCACCTTATCATCTTCATTAATAGACAGGGACGGGATCAATGCATCCAGTCCTTTACCCAAACGCTTACTCATAAGAAATCACTTCCTTTGCCAACTCTAAGTACACTTCCGCTCCCTTGGAACGGGAATCATACGTAATAATAGACTGTCCATGAGACGGAGCCTCACTAAGCCGCACATTCCGTGGAATAATCGTTCTATATACCTTTTCTTGGAAATACTTCTTAACTTCTTCGATGACCTGAATCCCCAGATTGGTCCGGGCATCCAGCATCGTCAGCAGTACACCTTCGATCTTCAGTTGAGGATTTAAGTTCTTCTGAACAAGTCGTACCGTGTTCAATAGTTGACTCAATCCCTCAAGCGCATAATACTCACACTGGATCGGTATAATCACAGAGTCTGCAGCAGTCAAAGAGTTGATAGTTAGTATCCCTAAAGAAGGTGGACAGTCAATAATGATGTAATCATAATTAGCCTTCACTGTATTTAAGGCTTTCTTGAGCCTTAGCTCCCGTGAGATGGTGGATACCAATTCAATCTCCGCACCCGCGAGCTGGATGGTGGCAGGAATAATATGCAGACCTTCAATCTTGGTCTCCAGTATCGTTTCCCCCGGTTCCGCTTCATTGATTAGAATATCATAAATGCAATTTGCTACATCTGCTTTGTTGATGCCAACGCCGCTGGTAGTGTTGCCTTGAGGGTCGATATCGACAAGAAGCACTCTCTTTCCCAGAGTAGCCATGCCGGCACCCAGATTCACAGAGGTCGTTGTTTTACCGACACCACCCTTTTGATTTGCTATGGCAATAATCTTGGACACTTATTTCACCTCGAATAGTTAGGAAGAGTCTTCTTGTAGGTCGCAAGTAGAAACGGCGTTGCTGACCTGATGGACAGCATCACTTTCTGCGAGAATTATAAGCAAAGCATCTATGGATGCCTTTCCGAAGAAGCAGATGATATAACATTATGAATATTCGCTGTATATCCTTGGCTAGGCCACAGAAAAGGCGACCAAACACCCCAGGGTCGCCTTCAGCTACTGAAACAATTTATCTTTTAGGAATTTGGATTACAATCTCGTAATGGTCACCACGGTCGTTCTCCGACGTTTTGATTTCCATCCCCGAGCCTGTCACCATATCAATAGATTGACGAATTGTATTAAGAGCTAGACGAACATCCTTTGTATAGGAAACCCGTTTTGATTTTTTAATTTGTGTTACTTCTTTATAAAATGCGATACGCGCTTCTGTTTGTTTAACATTCAAGCCCTTGGAGATAATCTCTTCCAGAACTTTCAGCTGCATTTCCACACTATCCAGAGACAACAATGAACGTGCATGCCTCTCTGTTACCTGGCGTTCCATAAGCGCTGTCTTCACTTCTTCAGGAAGCTGAAGCAGCCTTATTTTATTGGCGATGGTTGATTGGCTCTTACCAATCCGTTGGGCCAGACTTTCCTGAGTCAATTGATGAAGATCAATCAATTTCTGATACGCGTAGGCTTCCTCGATAGAGGTTAGATCCTCTCGCTGCAGATTCTCGATCAATGCAATAGAGGCCGCCTGGGAATTATTGAACTCGCGAACAATAGCTGGAATGGTCTCCATACCGAGCTTCTTCACAGCCCGCCAGCGACGTTCACCGGCAATGATCTCATACTGTGATTCGCGCATGCGAACGACTATAGGCTGAATCACGCCATGCGTCTTTATCGTCTGGCACAGCTCGTCTATCTTCTCATCATCAAATATTGTCCGTGGCTGATAAGGACTGCTGATGACCTCATGAACCGGGATTTGTTTGATCTCATCTCCGCTGCTCCGCTCGGAAAATCCAAAAAGCTTGGTGAATTGTTCTTTCATTCCGTTCATAACCACCTAATTTCGTTATAGTACGATCTTCTTGACCTTATTCCCGGTAAAAGCATATCGTACAGCAATGGAAACTGCTCGCCTAGGCCAGCAAGTTCTTCCCTCTCCCCCGCTATAAATACTGAAGAGAGCCTTATTCCCCATAAAATTCTTACTATATTATTCTATCACTTTTTCTTCTATAATCCTATTCTCCATATAGACCTATTTTTCCTGCATTTATCAAATATGCGTCTCTTTACATTTCATAAGTGAGTGTCGTGAGTGTCGTCACTTGCAATGCTTCCAATGCGAGCTTTCCTATGGAAAGCTTCAGGCAGGCGCCATCGCTCCTACAATTCCAAACCTTCTCCTTCGTTCCTTCTCGCTCTTTGTTATTTTTTGTTCACCTTATATAACGACCTGCTTTTATTTTAAATGAACAGCATATTTATAAAGACAAGCTTAAGATCAAAACATTATGATAAGTCGTCACTAAGGTGGAATGTTTGTACTTCCTCTCGCTGTTGTCACTAGACTTCTTCTCTAATAGCCACTTCTAGCAGTTAAAATCTTGCGACAGCTTTTACTTTAGACGTGAGCTTTCAACGAGTACTTTCCTGAAGCGGACTTTCAGACGAGCGCTGCTCCCCTACAGTCCCAGCCCCCACCTTCATACCTTCTCGCTACTGTTATTTTCTTTTGTCCATCTTATATAGACGGCCCCATCTCTATTAATAAAAAATGATCGCTGCCACCTTCTATGTACAGTTCCCCCCCTGAGTAATCAGAACAAGAGCTTGATTGATTTCGAATACACTCGCCAGCACTAAACACGTACACACGAAATCACAACTTATGAACCTCACTTATTAACTATTCACAAGTGAATGCTTAAATCTGAGACACATTTGTCGGATACAAAAAAAGAGCCACTCCCATCTTCAACGATGAGAGTGGCTCTTGGACAACCACTATGAAATCCAGGGTTGCTGATGTTTCACGTGAAACATTTTATACCAACGGTGTTTTAGCAGGAATTCCTGCCTTACGCGGATATTTCGCTGGTGTAGTGGCTGTCTTACTAACCAGAATAATATGCCGTGCCGATTCCTCTACAGGAAGCTTGAAAGGCTCTACCTTCATGAGTTGGCCTCGCAGTTCCTTCAAACTGTACTTAGCTTCTGTTAATTCCTCGGCAGGATCGCTACCCTTCATGGCTGCGAAGACGCCACCCTTCTTCACAAAAGGAAGACAGAATTCGTTCAGCAGTGCCATCCGTGCCACTGCACGGGCTGTTACTACATCATAAGCATCACGGTGGGCACCCTGTCTGGCAATATCTTCAGCGCGTCCATGAATCAATTGCACACCCTCCAGCTGCAACGTATCGCAGATATGCTGCAGGAATTTGATCCGCTTGCTGAGCGAATCTACAATCGTCAGCTTTAGATGCGGGAAGCATATTTTCAGAGGAATACCTGGAAAGCCTGCACCCGAGCCAATATCCGCTAAGCTTCCTCTCTCCTCCAGATTCAGATAAAAGGCCAGCGAAATGGAATCGTAAAAGTGCTTCATGTAGACTTGATCACGTTCGGTAATCCCCGTCAGATTCATCTTCTCATTCCAGGACACCAATTCCTGATAATAAAGCTCAAATTGATGTAGTTGGGTAGAATTTAGCTTTATCCCATGCTGCCCCAAAAGCTCTGTAAATTGTGCTACAGTCTGATCCATAACTTATCCTTTCGCCGCCGTCACCCGGTTATAATGCTCCAAGTACACAAGAAGGATGGAAATATCGGCTGGAGTTACTCCGGAGATCCGGGAAGCCTGACCAATAGAGATTGGACGGATGTTAGACAGCTTCTGGCGCGCTTCCATGGCAATGCCGTGAATCTCATTATAGTTAATATCCTCTGGAAGCTTCTTCTTCTCCATCTTTTGCAGACGTTCCACATGCTGCAACTGTTTCTCGATATAGCCTGAATACTTGATTTGGATTCCCACTTGCTCCTTCATGTCCTCATCCAATTCGACAGGAGATGGGGAAAATTGATCGACCAAACTATAATCCACTTCCGGACGACGCATGAGCACCAGCAGGTTGCTGCCATCCACAATAGGTGCAGATTCGTACTGTTCCAGAATGGCATTCACTTCCGTTGGTTTTACCTTGGTTTCTTGCAGGCGGATGATTTCACGCTCTACCCGCTCCTTCTTATCCACAAAAGCATCGTAACGTTCCTGCTTGATCAATCCGATGTCATAACCGATCGGCGTCAGGCGCAGATCCGCATTGTCATGGCGAAGCAGCAGACGGTATTCAGCCCGTGATGTGAGCAGACGGTATGGCTCGTTGGTTCCCTTGGTTACAAGATCATCAATCAACACGCCGATATAGCCTTGCGAACGGTCCAGAATAACAGGCTCTTTGTCCTGAACTTTGCGGGCAGCGTTAATACCAGCCATAACCCCTTGTCCTGCCGCTTCTTCATAACCGGAAGTTCCGTTGATTTGTCCAGCAGTGAACAAACCAGGTAGCCGTTTCGTTTCAAGAGATGGCCAGAGCTGAGTAGGTACCATAGCATCATATTCGATGGCGTAGCCATTACGCATCATCTCTACTTTTTCCATACCAGGAATAGAGCGAAGTACGGCCAGCTGCACATCTTCGGGAAGACTCGTGGACAGACCCTGTACATAGTATTCCGATGTGTTTTTGCCTTCCGGCTCCAGGAAAATCTGATGTTTGGATTTATCGCTGAACCGGACTACCTTATCCTCAATGGATGGGCAGTAACGCGGACCAGTACCTTCAATAACCCCTGTGAACATAGGTGCCCGGTGCAGGTTGTCATTGATGATCTGATGCGTCTCTTCCGAAGTGTACGTCAGCCAGCAAGGAAGCTGTTCGTTGTCCGAAGACTTTGTTTCAAAGGAGAAGAATTTAGGCTTGTTATCTCCCGGTTGAATCTCAGTCTTGGAGAAATCAATACTATCCTTGTGTACACGCGGTGGTGTACCCGTCTTGAAACGGGCCAGTTCAAAGCCTAGCTCCCGCAAATGCTCGGACAGCTTAATGGAGGGTTGTTGATTGTTAGGTCCGCTCTCATAAGCGAGTTCCCCCATAATCACCTTACCACGCAGATAAGTACCGGTAGTCAGAATAACAGTCTTACTGTGATATTCTGTTCCAGTCTTCGTAATAACACCCGCACAGCGGCCATCTTCGATAATCAGGCGCTCTACCATCCCCTGACGCAGCGTCAGGTTAGGTGTCTTCTCCATCGTTTCTTTCATCGCATGTTGATAGAGGTACTTGTCTGCTTGTGCACGCAGAGCATGTACAGCAGGCCCCTTCCCTGTATTCAACATCCGCAGTTGTATATAAGTCTTATCTATATTACGGCCCATCTCGCCGCCAAGAGCGTCGATCTCACGCACCACATGTCCTTTAGCTGGTCCGCCAATAGACGGATTGCAGGGCATGAATGCTACCATATCCAGGTTGATCGTGATCATTAGTGTACTGCAGCCCATTCGGGCGGCAGCCAGAGCTGCTTCGCATCCGGCATGACCGGCGCCGATGACGATTACGTCATAGCTGCCTCCATCATAACTCATGTCCTGTTGCCTCCTATTATAATAATTAATGGCTCAACCTAAAAATCAGTGATTACCGTTCTCCTGTGAACATAGCCGAGGGTCGTAAGAACCTTTCGAACCCGTAGCGGCTCTGTTCGTAAGAGACAGCTTCGATTTTGGTTGTAAGCCTATTTACCCAAACAGAATTGCGAGAAGATTTGGTCGAGCAGCGAATCAGCAGCAGTATCGCCGACAATCTCGCCAAGCTGTTCCCAAGCCAGCCGCACATCAATTTGAATCATGTCGATCGGAATGAACTGCTCCGCAGCGTCATAAGCGTCCTGCAGCGATTTGTACGCTTTTTTCAACAGGGCGATATGTCTGACGTTGCTCACATATGTCAAATCACCAGACTCCAGCTTGCCGCCGAAGAACAGTGTTGAAATAGCATCTTCCAGTTTATCCAGACCTTCCTCTTCCAGAACGGACATCGGGACAATACTGCTTTCTTCAAAATGAGCAAGCAGCTTGGCCTTATCCAATTTGGACGGTAAGTCCATTTTATTCATGATCACCAGGCATTGTCTACCGTGGATTTGTTCCATGAGTGCCAATTCGTCCTCATGCAGTTCCTCATTGGAGTTCAGCACAAGCAGAATCAGGTCAGCTCCGGTGACCGCAGCCTTGGAACGCTCCACCCCGATCTGTTCCACAATATCCATTGTCTCACGGATACCAGCGGTATCGAGCAGCTTCAGGGGAATGTTATTGATGGTTACATACTCCTCAATCACATCACGCGTAGTTCCAGGAATATCGGTAACAATCGCTTTATTATCACGGGCCAGCGCGTTAAGGAGTGAGGATTTCCCAACGTTAGGACGTCCAACAATCGCTGTCGTAATGCCCTCGCGAAGTATCTTGCCTTCACTTGCAGTCTTCAGCAGTTTAGTGATGCCTTCCATCACTTCACTACTCTTATCTTTAATAAACTCAGCGGTCAATGACTCCACATCGTGTTCGGGATAATCGATATTAACCTCAATATGAGCTAAAGTCTCAATCAAAGTATGACGAAGGGCGTGAATTCGCTCCGACAGAGAGCCGCTAACTTGCTTCAGGGCTACTGAGAAGGCACGGTCTGATTTGGAACGGATGAGATCAATAACCGCCTCAGCCTGTGTCAGGTCGATTCTTCCTCCCAGGAAAGCCCGTTTGGTGAACTCCCCGGGTTCGGCCAGCCTGATATCCTGCTGCAACAGCAGGTCCATCACACGGCGCACAGAAATAATACCGCCATGGGCACTGATCTCCACAACATCCTCAGTTGTAAAGGAGCGCGGACCCTTCATCACGGTCACCAGGACTTCTTCCATGGTTTCTCCGTTCCCAGGGCTGACGATATGCCCGTAATGAACCGTATGGGATTCCGCTTCTGTCAATGGAACTCTACTGCGGAACAGTGGAGCTACTTGTGGAATAGCCTCAGGGCCGCTTACCCGAATAATGGCAATACCGCCCTCTCCGAGCGCTGTCGAGACGGCGGCTATAGTATCGCTGAACATGCTGTCTTTCACCTCGTTATATGACAAACTATATAAGATAAACTTAAGATACGAATATAAGGCTCAGTCGTCACTACGGAGAATGTTTGGACTTTCGGTCGCTGTTGTCCCCAGATTTCTTCTATATATACCGCTTCTAGCGGTTGAAATCCGGGGACAGCTTGTGCTTTCGATGCCAGCTTTTCTACGAAAAGCTTTCAGGCGATCGCATTCGCTCCTACAGTTCCAAACTTCCCCTTCGTTCCTTCTCGCTTTTTGTTTCACTCTTTTATTCATCTAATATAATCTGTTTTATTTGTAAAAAAGCAATGACCCCTTAGATTAGACTAGGAGTCATTGCGGCATATAGTCTCTACTTCAAAGTAATTACGACGCGGCGATTGGGTTCATCGCCCTTGCTGAGTGTGTTCACCTGCTTGTGATCCTGTAGCCTGGAATGAATAATCTTCCGTTCTTGAGGCGACATCGGCTCCAGCACAACCTCTTTACGTGTGCGGATGACGCGGCCTGCAAGCCGATCAGCCAGCTCCTCCAGTGTCTTCTTGCGTCGTTCCCGGAAATTCTCTGCATCCAGGACGAGACGGATGAAGCTGTCCGAGTAGCGATTGGCTACGATATTCGCCAGATACTGCAAGGCATCTAGCGTTTGTCCTCTTCTGCCAATAACCAGTCCAAGATCAGGACCGGATATTTGCAGAGTAGTCGATTCCTTGGCATGGACGATTTCTACTTCCACCGTGAGCCCCATGCTCTTGGCGACATCCACAATGAAACGTACAGCTTGCTGGTAAGCTTCTTCCCCCGGTTGTCCGGAATCTTGGCGTGGTACACCGCCGATAGCCTCCTGTGTACTTTCTCTGGTTGACTGCTGAGGCACTGACGGAGCACTCGCCGCGGGCGCCGGTGCAGGGATCAAGGTCACTTCAACCTTGGCCTCCTTAGCACCGATCAATCCCAGGAATCCTCTTGAGGGCTGTTCAAGTACATTGATTGTAACGCGGTCCCTGTTAACGCCAAGCTGGGCTATTCCCCGTTCTACAGCTTCTTCAATGGTTTTTCCTGTCGCGACGACTTTGCTCATTTCGACTTTTTGGCCCCCTTCGATGCCTTGCTGCCATTACCCTTCGCGGAAGATGTATTCTTGCTCTTCGCAGGACTGTCTTCCTTGTCGTTCGCGGAGTTTACGACAGCGAATTTAGATGTATCGTTGTTGCGGTATAAGAAGTAGTTCTGAACAATGGTGTAGATGTTACTGTAGAACCAGTACAGTGGAAGTGCAGACGGGAAATTATAGGACATGATGAAAATCAGGACAGGATATACCATCATCATGAACTGCATAGGCCCCTGCTGCTGCATCGGGTTCATCTTCGTCATCATGCGGGTCTGCAGGAACGTCGTGATTGCAGCCAGTGCCGGTAGAATGAACAGATGGTCCGGCTTACCAAGCTCCAGCCACAGGAAGGAATGCTCACGCAGATGCGGGTTGTAATAAATCGAGTTGTACAGTGCGATAAAAATCGGCATTTGCACGATCAGCGGCAGACATCCTGCCATCGGGTTAACCTTGTTTTCCTGGAAGAGGCGCATTGTTTCCTGCTGCACTTTTTCAGGCGTGTCTTTATATTTTTTCTGGATCTTCTGGAGCTCCGGTTGAATGGCCTGCATCGCACGCGAACTCTTCACCTGTTTCATGGTAAGCGGCAAAATTAGCGTGCGCACAATAAGAACCATAACAAGTACGGCTAGTCCATATTGTCCGTTAAACCACTTTGCGAACGTTTCCAGCGCGATAGCAAAATAATAAACTACGTTACTTTGCCAGAAACCGCCATTCTTCAAATCCTCCGTAGTGTGTGTAACAGTGGCTGACGGAGAACAACCTGACAAAACAGCGATCATCAACACCATTACAGCGATGAGGAAGAACCATTTTCCTCGTCTAGTCTTCATTAGAGACACTTCAAAACCCCTCTCTTGAACATTCCATTGCACCGTAAATCATACCATAATTATGAATACAAATAAACAAGCCTCTTCGGCCCTTCTTATTTGCGGGAAGCCTTTAGTAGCTTGGCTTTGCGAAGCACATGAAGCACACTTTTCTCAAGCTCTGTGTATTCCATGGACAGAGCCCCTTTTCGCACAATAAACACCAGATCCAACCCGCTGGCGATCTCTGGCTCATGATGCCTGACAATTTCCTTCACGAGTCTTCGCATCCGGTTGCGGACAACAGCGTTCCCCACTTTTTTGCTAACCGACACTCCGAGCCGGAAACGCTCCACCTCTTTTCTATTGAACCAATACACCACAAATTGGTGGTTGGCAAATGACTTTCCATGGCGGTATACGCGGCTGAAGTCGGCGCGGTTTCGTAATCGCAAACTTTTGTGCACGAGAATCTCCTTACTTGAAAAGACCGGTCTGTTTTAGGTTGTCCGGAATTTTTCCTTCTATTTAGTAGTATACTCACCCGGCGATAGCCGTAAACGGCAGCTTGTACACTGATTGAGCAACGCTTAACGGTGCGACAATTCCGATTACTTCCTATATAGGTGTATACGAATAGCCCCACAAAGTGTAGCCGACGCATACTAGCGTAATCTAGACCTTCGCAGGGTTTCACCGGAAAAGTATGAATGCAACAAGCGAAAAACGGGTACCGCCCTTTCCGAAAGACGATACCCGTTTCACATGTGAACTATAAGAAAGCGGAGTACGAATAGAGATCAAATACAGTCTTATATGTTGAAAAAAAGACCACCGCAGTGGTCCTTAATGGCCTAACTTACGCACTCAGAACTTTTCTGCCTTTCAGGCGGCGAGCTGCCAGCACTTTACGGCCGTTTTTCGTGCTCATTCTTTTGCGGAAACCATGTACCTTCTTGCGTTTGCTCACATTCGGTTTGAACGTCGGTCTCATGTATTGCACCTCCCTTACAGGATCTTAATTACTGTCATATCTAAGCAGAAACGGCTTGGCCGTCCTTAAAGTAGGGACAGTATCTACAGTATCATCATTTAAATGTTTGAAGACATATCCTCACAGAAAACACCTTTATATATTTAAACACAATAATTGGTCAAAAGTCAACCAGTCTTTGCAGACTTCCTTCCCCTCTTATAGAAGGCTATTATCCACAACCCCCATTCGTCAAAAAATAATCCACAGCATTCTACACTTATCCACCTGTGATTAAAAAAAGAAGTCGATTGTTCGCAAACTAGGACAACCTGTGTATAAAAATATCGGAGCTCTGACGCTTCATGTCGAACGGTGAACAATTTATCAACAATATGTAGTGTTGTTCTTAAATTTTGTACACAAGTGATTGAATTTGTGGATAAAATAGCCCGAATCATTGAAAAACAGGGGTGCTTTTGCTATGATGGTATTACTTTTGAATGTGAATAGATTTGTTTGCTCTCTATATTATCAACAAGCTGTGGATAAAGTTGTGAACAATTCAAATTTATCCATATTTTTTTGTCCCCTCGTCCTTTGTATTGGGGATAAATATCAGCATCTATATATTTTCTTCGACATTTCCACTTCATGGCTGATGCCACATTTGGAAGATTTAAAGGAGTGACAGTCTGTGGACAGCCATACTTCCGAATTATGGCAGCAAATATTATCAATCATCCAATCCAAACTGAGCAAGCCGAGTTTCGATACCTGGTTTAAGGCAACCAAAGCGTTAACCTTCAACCAACAGTCACTCATCATCTCGGCTCCGACAACATTCGCAGTAGAATGGCTGGAAAGTCGCTACACCAAGCTGGTGGGAGCTACAGTTATGGAAGTTACCGGGCAACAAGTGGATGTCAAATTCGTCATCGAGGAGAATAAGCCGGCTGAGCTGATCATTCAGCAGTCTGCCCCATCCCCTGCCGTATCGCGCGAAGAGGCGCAGACCCATCTGCTCAATCCCAAATATACCTTTGACACATTCGTCATCGGTTCGGGCAACCGTTTTGCCCACGCGGCTTCGCTGGCCGTCGCCGAGGCGCCGGCCAAAGCCTACAACCCCTTGTTCCTGTACGGCGGAGTGGGTCTCGGAAAAACCCACCTAATGCATGCGATCGGCCATTACGTGCTGGAGCATAACCCCAATAACAAGGTTATTTATATCTCCTCCGAGAAATTCACGAATGAGTTCATTAACTCCATCCGTGACAACCGTGGGGAAAGCTTCCGCAACAAATACCGCAACGTAGACATCCTGCTTATTGATGACATTCAATTCCTGGCCGGCAAAGAATCGACGCAGGAGGAATTCTTCCATACATTCAACGCCCTGCATGAAGAACGCAAACAAATCATTATTTCCAGTGACCGACCGCCAAAAGAAATCCCGACTCTCGAGGAACGTCTGCGTTCCAGGTTCGAATGGGGTCTTATTACGGATATTCAGCCGCCGGATCTGGAGACACGGATCGCGATTTTGCGTAAAAAGGCGAAAGCGGAGAACCTCGACATCCCTAATGAAGCGATGATGTACATTGCTAACCAGATTGATACGAACATTCGCGAACTGGAAGGTGCGCTGATTCGGGTCGTGGCCTATTCTTCCTTGACCAATCAGGATGTCACCACCCATCTGGCAGCGGAAGCGCTGAAGGATATCATTCCATCCAGCCGTCCGAAGATGATTACCATCGGTGATATTCAGCAAAAAGTTGGTGAATACTACAATTTGCGCCTGGAGGACTTTAAGGCACGCAAACGCACGAAAGCCGTAGCTTTCCCGCGCCAGATCGCCATGTATCTCTCTCGTGAATTAACAGACTATTCCTTGCCCAAGATCGGTGAAGCTTTCGGGGGACGTGACCATACGACAGTTATTCATGCACACGAGAAAATAACGCAATCACTAAAGGTCGATCAGGAGCTGTACAAAGTGGTAAATAATCTTGCGGAGAAAATTAAAAATCCTTCATAAGAGGAATACAGAGCCTATACACAATCTATACACATGTGGGTAGGCTTAATTTTATGCGGCTTGCGAAGGTTATCCACATATTAGACGCCCCTACTACTAATACTATTAAATAACTATAATAATTCATCATCTATAAACGGTGTGAACAACTCACTGCATAACGCAACTTCCCAATTTTCAGCTAGGAGTGAAATCATGAAAATAAGCATTCTCAAAAACGAACTCAACGAATCCATTGGACATGTATCCAAAGCGATCTCCAGCAGAACGACTATTCCCATTCTGACCGGGATTAAGCTGGAAGTTACCCATCAAGGCGTAACTTTGACAGCAAGCGACACCGATATTTCCATTCAGTCGTTTATTCCTGCCGAGAATGATAGCCATACCATCGTAAAAGTTGAGCAGCCAGGCAGTGTTGTGCTCCCAGCTAAATTTTTCGTCGAAATTATCAAGAAATTGCCGTCCAAAGAAATCCACATGGAAGTCAAAGAAGGCTTCCAAACCTATATTTCCTCTGGTTCCACCGAGATTCAGATCGTAGGACTGGACCCGGAAGAATTCCCAGTGCTGCCGAACATCGAAGAAAATGATATGATCTCTATCCCGGGTGATTTGCTCAAAAATATGATCAAGCAGACAGCATTCTCCATTTCCACTCAGGAAACGACACCGATTCTTACGGGAATTCTCTGGAATCTGAGCGACAACGAGTTCAAGTTCACCGCTACAGACCGTCACCGACTCGCTACCCGGGCAGCCCATTTGGAGGGAACAGAGAATGTTCATTTTGGCAATGTTGTTATAGCCGGTAAAACGTTGAACGAGCTGAGCAAAATCATCCCTGACCAAAATATGCTGGTGGATATTGTCGTAGCCGATAACCAGGTTCTCTTCAAAATCGACAAAGTGCTGTTCTATTCCCGCATCTTGGACGGTATTTATCCGGATACTTCTAGAATTATTCCAACGGCATACAAAACAGAACTAACTTTGGACACAAAAAAATTAAGTGAGTCCATTGACCGTGCTTATTTGCTGTCCCGTGAGGAAAAAACGAACATTGTCCGCATGCAGACCCTGGATCAGGGCGGCATCGAAATTTCCTCCAGTTCCTCAGAGCTGGGTAAAGTGCGTGAAGAGCTGGAGACTATTGATTTTAAAGGGGAACCCCTCAAAATCTCGTTTAACTCCAAATATATGCTAGATGTGCTCAAAGTTATCGAAAGCGAGCAGCTTGTCATTGCCTTCACCGGAATGATGAGTCCGATTATTTTGCGTCCGCTGGATGACAGCCGCAGCATGTATGTGATTTTGCCATATCGTACGACTAACTAAATTCACTGTTCACGAGCCTGTGGATAAGTGGTGGAAAGGATAAAAAATCATGAAAAAAATACTTATCCACAGTGGATATATTAAGCTGGATCAATTTCTGAAACTGTCGGATTGTGTATCCACAGGGGGAATGGCCAAGGCCCTGTTGCAGGAAGGACTAGTCTTGGTCAATGGGGAGAAGGAAGAACGCCGGGGCAGAAAGCTCTATCCGGGTGATCGTATCGAAGTGCAGGATGAAGGCACGTTCGAGGTCATTGGCGGGGAAGTGCAGAAATAAGAGGGGGAGACCCCTTAGTGATCAGAGCGGCTCTTTGGAGTCGCTTTTTTGAGTTCGAAGAACGGCTAGTATTTGCGAGACTACAACAATCGGTGTTTTTGGTATAAAATAAAGCTTTAGGGCATTTTACGCTCGTGGAAGCTTCATACGATCTTGGACCACATGATTTTCGCTTAAGAAATAAGCTTTGTAGCATAAACTCCACGCCTGTGGGGTCTTGGGAGGAACCATTTCGTGTTTGTTAAAAATATCGGCCTGCAGCATTATCGCAATTACGGGCTGCTGCGTCTGGAAAGCCTGGGGGATGTCAATCTGATCCTCGGTCAGAACGCCCAAGGCAAAACAAACCTCATGGAGGCCTTGTTCGTCCTGGCGATGACCAAAAGCCACCGCACCTCCAAGGATCGTGAGCTAATCTCGTTCGATGCCCCGAGCGGCAGTGCGCAGATCTATGCCGAGATTCAGCGCAAATACGGAGATCTGAAGCTGGAGCTCAGTCTCTCTGCCCAAGGGAAGAAGGCGAAGGTCAACGGTCTGGAGCAGCGCCGGCTGAGTGAGTTCGTAGGATCGCTCAATGTGGTGATGTTTGCTCCGGAGGACCTGGAGATTGTCAAAGGTACACCGGGTATTCGCCGCCGTTTCCTCGATATGGAGATCGGACAGGTGCAGCCAGGCTATTTGTTTCACCTGCAGCAGTACCAGAAGATTCTGGTGCAAAGAGGCAATCTGCTGAAGCAATTATGGGGCAAGCCCGCCGGCGGAACAGAGATGCTGGAGATCTGGGATGCCCAACTTGTAGAGCATGGTGTTAAAATCGTCAAAAAAAGGAAAGAATTCATAAAGAAGCTGCAGATCTGGGCGGAAAGCATCCACAAGGGAATTACAAATGGCGGAGAAGAGCTCAAATTGCGCTACGTACCCTCTTTTGGCGAGAGAGAGGAAGAAGATGAAGCTGTCTTATTAGACAATTTTATGTTAAAGTTATCACAAACGAGAGAGCAGGAAATCAGGCGCGGCATGACGCTGACGGGTCCCCATCGGGATGACCTGTCCTTTTTTATCAACGGACGTGAAGCCCAGGTCTACGGGTCTCAGGGACAGCAGCGCACGACAGCCTTGTCGCTCAAGCTGGCGGAAATCGAGCTGATCCATGAGGAGATCGGGGAGTATCCTGTGCTGCTTCTTGATGATGTGCTATCCGAGCTTGATCCTTATCGCCAGACTCAGCTTATTGAAACCTTTCAAAGCAAGGTACAGACATTCATTACCGCTACGGGAATTGAAGGTCTGCATGCCGATAAATTAAAAGGCGCAAGCCTATATCATGTCCGTGACGGACAAGTGGAGCTATAAAGAGCGGAGGAAGAAGATGTATATTCATTTGGGCGGGGAAAAGATCATCCGGTCATCAGAGCTGATTGCTATATTTGATATTTCGATTGAGAAATCTTCCAAGGTATCGAAACAGTTCGTCATTCAGTCCCAGCAGGATAAGAAGCTGGTTCGGATTGGCGAAGAGGAAGCGAAATCTATTGTCGTAACCAAGAATAGCGTGTACTACTCCCCCATTTCCTCCTCCACTCTCAAGAAAAGAGCCAAGATGCTGTTGGAAATATAGCTCTACCGCAGTAACAAAGAGATAATCTGAAAGAAGTAGGTGAAGGCATGTCAATGAATCAACCGACATATGATGAGAGCCAGATTCAGGTACTAGAAGGGCTGGAAGCGGTTCGGAAACGCCCGGGCATGTACATCGGCTCTACAAGCGCTAAAGGTCTGCATCATTTGGTGTGGGAGGTCGTAGATAACAGTATCGACGAGGCGCTGGCAGGTTATTGCGACCGGATTCAAGTGATTATACACGAGGATAACAGCATCACCGTTATCGACAACGGGCGGGGAATCCCTGTAGGGGAGAACACAAAGCTCAAGAAGTCGACGCTTGAAGTGGTTATGACTGTACTGCATGCTGGCGGTAAATTCGGCGGCGGGGGATATAAGGTATCCGGCGGTCTGCACGGCGTGGGGATCTCCGTAGTGAACGCCTTGTCCGAGAGAGTCGTGGTGTCTGTAAAACGTGAAGGTCATGTTCACCAGCAAGAATACAGACGTGGCGTTCCGCAGTACGATATCAAGATTACCGGTGAGACGGAAGAGACAGGTACGACAACTACGTTCCATCCGGACCCTGAGATTTTCACCGAGACTACAATCTTTGAATACACGACGCTGCTTACCCGTATTCGTGAGCTGGCTTTCCTGAACAAGGGAATTGAGCTTTCGTTGACAGATGAGCGCACTGGTGTGTCCAATGCCTTCAGATACGATGGCGGTATTGTGGAGTACGTGAAATACCTGAATGAGAAAAAAGAAGCGTTGCACGAGGATCCTATCTACGTAGAAGGCTCACGCGATATGATCCAGGTTGAAGTCGCGCTGCAATATAACGATTCCTACACCGAGAATATTTATTCTTTTGCTAATAATATCAATACACATGAGGGCGGAACCCACGAATCGGGCTTCAAGAGCGCCTTAACGCGTATTATTAACGATTATGCCCGTAAATCCGGTGTGATCAAAGATGGTAACTCCAATTTAACCGGGGATGATGTGCGTGAAGGCCTGACGGCGATTATTTCCGTCAAAATCCCTGAGCCTCAGTTCGAGGGTCAAACCAAGACCAAGCTCGGCAACAGTGAAGTCCGCGGTATTGTAGAATCCCTGTTCGGAGAAAAGCTTCAGGAATTCCTGGAGGAGAATCCGGCAGTATCCCGCCGTGTACTGGAGAAATCACTGCAGGCTTCACGTGCCCGTGAAGCTGCGCGTAAAGCGCGTGAGCTGACTCGTCGTAAGAGTGCGCTTGAGGTCAGTGCCCTGCCTGGTAAGCTGGCCGACTGTTCGTCCAAGGACGCTTCCATCAGTGAGCTGTATATCGTCGAAGGTGACTCTGCCGGTGGATCGGCCAAACAGGGCCGGGACCGTCATTTCCAGGCGATCCTGCCGCTGCGCGGTAAAATCCTGAACGTAGAGAAAGCCCGTTTGGATCGTATTTTGTCCAATGCTGAGATTCGGGCAATTATTACCGCTCTGGGTACGGGCATCGGGGATGATTTCGATCTGTCCAAAGCACGTTACCACAAAGTCGTTATTATGACGGACGCAGACGTTGACGGAGCCCATATCAGAACATTGCTGTTGACGTTCTTCTACCGGTATATGCGTAAACTGGTCGACGCGGGATATATTTATATCGCTCAGCCGCCGCTCTTTAAGATTGAGCGCAACAAGGTTGTACGGTATGCCAGCACCGAAAAAGAGCGGGATGAGATCATTGCCGCTTTCGGAGAGAACGTGAAAGTCAATGTCCAGCGCTATAAAGGTCTGGGCGAGATGAATGCAGAGCAGCTTTGGGATACAACTATGGATCCTGAGAGCCGGACGATGCTGCAAGTCACGATTGAAGATGCGATACTGGCTGACAGCATTTTCGATACGCTGATGGGCGACAATGTCGAGCCGCGGCGTGACTTTATTCAAGAACATGCCAAGTCCGTCAAGAACCTTGACGTATAGGCTGAACAAGAATAACTAGTATTAGTAATACAGAAACCTCCGGTTGCTATTCCGCTCGGAATAAGCAGGCCGGAGGTTTTCTTTTTTAGACAATGATAATAAAAGACGTCAGAGTGCTTTGCGACGGGAGGAAAGGGTGCTCTCGGATTTCTTGACCCTTCCGTAGGCGACGGCATAACGGTGGATTTTACGATAGATGGATTTGTCGGGGAACAACTTGAAAACGATGATGGAAGGCAGGGTGTTCACTTCCAAAAGCCACATGTCATGATGCTGATCCAGGGCGACATCCAGACCAATTTCTTTGATTCCCGGATAGGATAGCTCGAGCTGGTCTGCAATTTGAACACCAAGCTGCTTTAACTGCTGGATGGCGGTGCTGGACTCAGAGGGGTTCATATGCTCCTTGAATAAAGTATTCACCTGGAGAATGCGGCCTCCGTTGTGATAATTGGTCACAATTTTATGCGGTGCTGCGACCCGGCCAAGCATTCCGGTGGTTTCCCAGATGCCGACCGGCGTTTTCTGGGCCAGCACCCGCAGGTCGAATGGACGGTCATGATGCCGCAGCAAATCGATTCCTTTTTGAATCAGATAGAATTTCCCCTGTGTTCGGCCTAATATAGCCTCATGCAGTTCCTGGGGGGAAGCAAAAATTTGCGCTGTTTTGTTGTAGCGCAGAATGTACATCGTTTTCTCTTCCTTCCGAATCGCCTTGCGGTCTTCGCTGCCGTCCGCCTGAATGCTGGGCGCCAGGGAGACCACTCGCTGTTCGGCTCTCATCACACCGCTGCCATATGTTCCTCGGTCAGGCTTAACATACACTGTTGCGTGCACGGCGAGCATTTCTACAAGTGTAGAGAAATTGTATTTGCGAGTGTCAGGAATGTAATTTGATAATGTGGGATTGAGAAGGATTGCATTTGTTTTGGCCCATTTGCTGGAGACTCGTTGAATTTTCATCATTCTCCTCCTTAAAGGTTATATGCAGGTACTGCTCCTTAGAGTCTTGCTTGCAGAACTCCTTAGGGAGCTTAATCTCCTGTGGCCTGAAATTTCAGGACAAGCTCTTTAAACAATGGTATAATACAAGGATATGGGATTATGCTTTATTGGACGAACATGTAACGATTAAAGCTATCTTTCTCTCTATACAGTCTATGTGTGGAGGGCGTTCGCGGACAGGGCATATACCCTTACAGGAACAAAAGAAATCAGGTTTAAAAGATAAAAGGCTATTATGTTTAATTGTGCTACTTTTGTGAAAGTAATATAATAAAGGGTAGCGGTTTTTTAACTGAAGGAGGTCCAGCACTCATGGCTGAACAAAATAACCCGCAAATCAAAGACCGGGACATTGGCGTGGAAATGCGCGATTCATTTATGGATTACGCAATGAGCATCATTGTTAGTCGGGCTTTACCCGATGTGCGGGACGGATTGAAGCCGGTTCACAGGCGCATTCTGTTTGCGATGTCGGAACTCGGAATGTCTCCGGATAAACCCCATAAGAAATCAGCGAGAATCGTCGGTGAGGTTATCGGTAAGTACCACCCTCACGGAGACTCTGCCGTATATGAAACAATGGTACGTATGGCTCAGGATTTCTCGATGCGTTATATGCTGGTTGACGGTCACGGTAACTTCGGTTCGATTGATGGTGACATGGCAGCTGCCATGCGGTATACGGAAGCGCGTCTGTCCAAAATCGCAATGGAAATGCTCCGGGATCTGAATAAGGAGACCGTAGATTTCGCACCAAACTATGATGGTGAAGAGCACGAGCCAGTGGTGCTGCCTTCCCGTTACCCCAACCTGCTTGTCAACGGTGTATCTGGTATTGCCGTAGGTATGGCGACCAATATTCCGCCGCATAACCTGGGAGAGGTTATTGATGGGGTACAGGCAATGATCCGTAATCCCGAGATTACGCCAATGGAATTGATGGAATATATTCAAGGACCGGATTTCCCTACATCGGGATATATTTTGGGCCGTGAAGGGATCCGCCAAGCTTACCGTACAGGCCGGGGCTCGGTTACGATGCGTGCGAAGGCTACGATCGAAGAGTACAACGGCAAGGCGCGTATTATCGTGCATGAGCTGCCGTATCAGGTGAACAAGGCGCGGCTCGTTGAGAAGATCGCCGAACTGGTACGTGAGAAGCGGATTGACGGTATTACTGATCTTCGTGACGAGTCCGACAGAAACGGTATGCGTGTCGTTGTAGAGATGAGACGTGACGTTAATCCAAGCGTGGTGCTGAATAATCTGTACAAACATACTTCGATGCAGTCTACATTCGGGATCAACATGCTTGCGATTGTAAACAACGAACCTAAGATTCTGAATCTGCGCGATGTGTTGTACCACTATCTGCAACATCAGATTGAGGTCATTCGCCGCCGTACAGAATTTGATCTGAAAAAAGCTGAAGCCCGTGCCCACATTTTGGAGGGCTTGCGTATTGCGCTTGACCACCTTGATGAGGTTATTGCTCTCATTAGAGCTTCCCGCACCACAGACATTGCCCGTGAAGGACTGATGAATACCTTCAGCCTCAGTATTGAGCAGGCTCAAGCTATCCTCGATATGCGGATGCAGCGTCTGACCGGTCTGGAACGCGAGAAGATCGAGAACGAATACAATGAGCTTCTGGCTAAAATTGCGGAATACCGTGAGATTCTGGCCAACGAGCACCTCGTTCTGGAGATTATCAGCAATGAGTTGCAGGAGCTGCGTGATAAATATGCCGACAACCGCCGCACAGAAATCACTGTCGGGGAAGAAAGCATCCTGGACGAGGATTTGATTCCGCGTGAAGAGGTTGTTATTACCATTACGCACACCGGCTACATCAAACGCCTGCCAGTGACGACCTATCGCAGTCAAAAGCGCGGAGGCCGCGGCGTAATCGGTATGGATACGAAGGATCAGGATTTCGTGGAGCATCTCTTTGTGAGTAACTCCCATAACTACCTGATGTTCTTCACAGATAAGGGTAAAGTATACCGGATCAAGGCTTACGAGATTCCGGAGCTTGGCCGCACTGCACGGGGGACGCCGATCATTAACCTGATCCAAATCGAGCAGGGAGAAAAGATCAGTGCAGTTATTCAGGTAGAGGATGCAGACAGCGATAAATATCTCTTCTTTGCCACTCGTGAAGGTATCGTTAAGAAGACACCTCTGGAAGACTATAACAACATCCGCAAAGGCGGTTTGATTGCTATCAATCTCCGTGAAGAGGATTCCCTGATTGAAGTGAAGCTGACTGACGGGGAGCAGAATCTTATTATCGGTACGGCGCGCGGCATGTCGATCACGTTCTCCGAGAACGATGTACGGTCGATGGGACGGAGCGCAACGGGTGTCAAAGGGATTACCCTAGACAGCAACGACCATGTTATTGGTATGGACTGTGTAGATCTGGATCTTGAGGTGCTGATCGTAACGGCCAAGGGATACGGTAAACGTACACCAGCTGGCGATTATCGCTCCCAGACGCGTGGTGGTAAGGGGATCAAGACGATCAACCTTACAGACAAGAACGGTCTGGTGGTCGGTCTGAAGGTCGTCAAGAAGGATGAGGACCTTATGATTATTACGACCAGCGGTACTTTGATCCGTACCAGCATGGATGGCATTTCTACCATGGGTCGTTACGCACAAGGTGTTAAATTGATCAATATTCGTGAAGATGATGCAGTGGCTACCCTTTGCCGGGCCGACAAGAATGAGGAGGACGATTTGTCTGAATCAGAGGAAGGCGAAGAAGGACAGGTTACAGAGGAAAGCGTAAGCGATGAGTCAGTAGTAGAGACGAAGAGCGAAGACGATCATCTGGAATAAAGTATATTTGAAGAGTGGAAGTTTCTTTTACAGAGACTTTCACTCTTTTTTTAAATAAAATTCAGGATTCTCCTGCCTCATACTGGTCGCTTGCCCCCTTACATACTATAATTAGGGACATGGTGAAATAAGGAACTTCGGACTGCGATCAGCCGGACGTTATATGTTTCAATCTACAAGAGCGTCACTATTAATGGGTTAGTGAATAAAGGGGCTGAGCTTATGCCATACATAGCAGTTGGAGAAGTTAAACCAGGTTCGAAAATTATACAAGATGTTGTTACGCCATTAGGAGGAACGTTGTTTCCCAAGGGCAAGGTGTTGCTGCCGCGCGATATGGAGATTCTTCAGGCATTTTTGATTCAACAGGTGGAGATTGAGGGCAGCGAGAGTGAGGCCAAGGCTAGTGAGCCGGCCAAGTCCGGTAATAAAGCTGCTACGGCAAAAACAGGTTCGCTCATCAATGAGTCAACACTATCCCGAAACTCGGTTTTGCATGATGAATATGAGAAGATGATAGCCCTCATTAAGAACTGTTATCGTTCTGCTGCGGCAGCACCCCTCCCGATTCTTGAATTGAGAAACCAACTCGAAATACTGATTGGCCATTTGAAGGAATATCATGTTCTGAAGTTTGCGCCGCGGACATTGAACGAACAGGACTATAATTATCATAATGCCGTGTTGTCGGCGTTGACTTCATATAAGATTGCCCAATGGTGTGGTTATCCGCAAAAGGACTGGCTGCAGGCTGCCTTCGCAGGATTGCTGCATGATATAGGGAACGTAAAGGTAGACCCTTCACTGTTGCTGAAGCCTGAATCTTTAACGAACGAAGAGAAGGAAGAGGTACGCAGACATACTACTTATGGTTATCAATTGCTACGCAACGTAACGGCGATAAATGAGGGAGTAAGGCTTGCGGCACTGCAACACCATGAGAAGGTGGATGGATCAGGCTACCCACTTCGGATGGAAGGCAGCCAGATTCATGTATACGCCAAGATTGTAGCTGTAGCGGATATCTTCCATGCTATGACGCTGGAGAGAGCCTACAAGAAGGCCCAGTCGCCTTATCTTGTGCTAGAGCAGATCTTAACGGAGAGTTTCGGCAAGCTGGACCCAGCTATCGTTCAAACCTTTATTCAGAAATCGACAGAGCTGTATAACGGAACACGCATCCGTCTTAGTGATGGTCGTCATGGAGAGATTATCTTTACTGACCGCACACATCCTACCCGGCCTATGGTTCAGGTTGAGGGCACTATTGTTAACCTGGCCACCGAACGTGAGCTGTATATTGATGAAATCATTGCTTAATGTATATCATCAGTATAGCTGCTATATATCCTGGGCTTTTAATGGCTTTATGGAGAGAGAACTAAAGATATATAGCAGCTATTCAGTTTTTCTCAAAAAAACACTTGCAATGGTCTTCTATACATGGTATATTCTAATTCCGGCCAAGAAATAACGATGCCGAGCTCGAAAATGAAGTTCGAAAAACGAAATTCAAAAAAAGAGCTTGACATTAAAACGCCGGACATGATATAGTATAAGAGTTGCTGCTGAGACATTAAGCGGACAACGAGAACAGCTTGATCTTTGAAAACTGAACAACGAGTGAGTATCGAATTCACGAAAGTGAATTCAAAAATGAGAATTTTAATTCTCGTCAGATGTTTCAAAATGAGCAATCGCTCTTTCTAAATACCAATTTGGAGAGTTTGATCCTGGCTCAGGACGAACGCTGGCGGCGTGCCTAATACATGCAAG